>JBGSQC010000297.1:0-5992 GCA_041738295.1 Zhengella sp.
ATCTCGCGCAACTCACCCCGGCGGGGATGGCCCGACACATGGACCAGCTCGTCGCGATCCTCGATGATCTTGACGCCCATCTCGATCAGCAGGTTCTTGACCTCGATGATGGCCTTCTCGTTTCCGGGAATGGTGCGCGAGGAATAGATCACCGTGTCGCCCGCCGTCACATGGACATTGCGCATTTCCTCGCGCGCCAGCTTGGAAAGCGCGGCGCGCGGCTCGCCCTGGCTGCCGGTGCACAGCACCACGACATTCTCGCGCGGCAGGTAGCCGTAATCCTCTTCGGCCAGGAATTCCGGCAGGCCGTCGAGGTAACCCAATTCGCCCGCCACCTCGATGACGCGCTTCATGGAGCGGCCGAGCACGAGGAGCTTGCGGCCGGCATCGCGCGCGGCTTCGGCCACCGAGCGGATGCGCCCGACATTGGAGGAAAACGTGGTGATGATGACGCGGCCGGGCTCGCGCTCGATGATCTTGCGCAGGTTCTCGTTGACCGCATGCTCGGTCGGGCTTTCGCCTTCCACCATGGCGTTGGTGGAATCGCAGATCAGCGCCAGCACGCCCTTGTCGCCGAGTTCAGTGAAGCGCGGCTTGTCGGTCATCGGGCCGATGGCGGGCTCATTGTCGAACTTCCAATCGCCGGTGTGGATGACCGTGCCGAGCGGCGTGGTGATGGCCAGCGAATAGGGTTCGGGGATCGAATGGGTGACCGGCACCGGCTCGATGCGGAACGGGCCGACATCGAAGGCCTGGCGCGGCTTGAAAATGTGGATCGGAATCTTGACGCGCTGGTATTCGCTCTCGCGCTTGGCTTCGAGCAGGCCGGCGGTGAAGGGCGACATCCAGACCGGGCAGCCGAGCTTCGGCCAGATGTCGAGCACGGCACCGTAGTGATCCTCATGGGCATGGGTGATGATCATGCCGCGCAGGTTCTTCACCTCGTTTTCGATGAATTTGGTGTCTGGCAGCACGAGGTCGACACCCGGCAGGTCGGGGCCGGGAAAGGTGACGCCGCAATCGACGATGATCCATTCGCGCTTGGCCGCAGGACCGAAGCCATAGAGCGCGAAGTTCATGCCGATCTCGCCGACGCCGCCAAGCGGGGCGAAAACCAGTTCGTTGTTGCTGTCCTTGGTCATGGAATGCCTTCGTCAGGAGGGAAAAAAGAGGTCGCCGGCCGAAATGGCGCGGAGCGAACCGGAGGATTCTTGGCAGACAAGATAGCCGCGTGCGTCGAGATCGGCAAACAGGCCTTCCAGGACGCCATCGGCGAGATTGATGCGGATCGGCTGGCCGATGCCTTTTGCAGCACGCAGCCAGTCCTCGCGGATAACGGAGAAGCCCTCGCCGCGGTTCCAGCGGGCAAGCTCACGCTCGAAGCTGGCAGCCAGAGCCGGCAGAAGGGTCGCTGGCGTCACGTCAAAACCGCAGGCTTTCAGGTCGGTTGCCGGATAGAGAGGGTTTTCGGGATGATGGGCGCAATTGATGCCGCAGCCGATGACGACAGCCGTGTGCCCACCCGGAAGGCTGGTGCTTTCCAGCAGGATGCCGTTGACCTTGGCGCCATCAATGAGGATGTCGTTTGGCCATTTGATGGCGAGCGCCTGCGGCGTGCGGGCAAAGAGCGGCTTCAGCGCATTGTAGACGGCAAGTGCTGCCACCAGCGGCAGCGTGGCAAGGCGCTCCATCGGTGCGGGGTCAATCAGCAGCAGCGAGGCGTAGAGGTTTCCCGGTTCCGACACCCATGTCCGCCCGCGCCGGCCCCTGCCCTGCAACTGCCGCTCGGCTGTGATCCAGACGCCGCCCGGATCACCGGCCAGCGCTCGGTCCATCGCCTCGGCATTGGTGGAGGCCACATCGCCAAGCGCGATGTGCCGCCACGCACCCGGGAAAGGGATGTCAGGCAGTGATGCCGCCACGCCGGTCAGAAGAAGCTGCGCGCGGCGGCCTGCGCGACCGAGCCGACCGGACCGGCAAACAGGATGTAGAACAGGGTGAAGGCCCCCGACAGGCCGAGAACCAGGCCCAGTTCGCCTGCAATAGGCTGCAGTTTGCCGGCCGATTCATCAAACCACATGATCTTGATGATGCGCAGGTAATAATAAGCGCCGACGACCGAGGCCAGCACGCCGATGACCGCGAGCGCGAAGAGATTGGCCTCGATGGCAGCGAGGAAAACCGCCCACTTGGCCCAGAAGCCAGCCAGCGGCGGAATGCCCGCGAGCGAGAACATCAGGATCGTCAGGATGGTCGCCATCACCGGATTGGTCGATGCCAGGCCGGAGAGATCATCGATCTGCTCGACATTGCCTTCCTTGCGGCGCATGGCGAGGATGAAGGCGAAGGTGCCGAGTGTCATGACCAAATAGATGATCATGTAGATGACCACGCCCTGCACGCCGGCCAGCGTGCCGGAGGCAAGCCCGACCAAGGCAAAACCCATATGGCCGATGGACGAGTAAGCCATCAGGCGCTTGATGTTGCGCTGGCCGATGGCGCCGAAGGCACCCAGCAGCATGGAGGCGATGGAAATGAAGACGACGACCTGCTGCCAGTCGACCAGCATCGGCTCGAAGGCACCGGCGACGACGCGGACGAAAAGCGCCATGGCAGCCATCTTCGGCGCAGAGGCAAAGAAGGCGGTGACCGGCGTCGGCGCGCCTTCATAGACGTCCGGCGTCCACATGTGGAACGGCACGGCGGAAATCTTGAAGGCAAGGCCGGCGAGGATGAACACCAAGCCAAAGACGAGGCCAAGCTGGCGTCCACCGCTGGTGATCGACTGGGCGATGGCATCAAAGCCGGTCTGGCCGGTGAAGCCGTAGATCAGCGAAATGCCGTAGAGCAGCATGCCGGAGGACAGCGCGCCGAGGACGAAATATTTCAGGCCGGCTTCGGTGGAGCGCACGGAATCGCGGTTGAAGGCGGCGACCACGTAAAGCGCCAGCGACTGCAGTTCGAGGCCGAGATAGAGCGCCAGCATGTCATTAGCGGAAATCATCAGCATCATGCCGAGCGTCGCCAGCATGACGAGGACCGGGAACTCGAACTTGTCAAATTTCTCTGCCTTGGCAAAGCCGACCGACATGACGAGTGCCACCACGGAACCGACCAGCGCCAGCACCTTCATGATCTTGGCAAAGGGATCGGAAATGAAGGCGCCGTTGAAGGCCTTGCCCTCCTCGCCAAAGAAGACGAGCCAGGCCAGCGCACCGATGAGGATGGCCACTGCCAGCCCGTTGACCATGGCGGTGGCGCGGGCTCCCGAGAATACGCCGAGCATCAGCAGGAAGATGGCCCCGAGCGTGACAATCAACTCGGGCCCGATCAGCGTAAGGCTTAGTGCGAGATCTGCCGGCATGTCTGAAACGAGCCTTCTTGCTTAGCGGGCGATCGACGCCGTGGAATCCACGGCGTCGATGGACGCGGAAATGGAGTTGATGATCGTGTCGACCGACACATGCATCACGTCAAAGATCGGTGCGGGATAGACACCGAAGAAAATCGTCAGCGCGACGAGCGGATAGATGATCAGCTTTTCGCGGGACGACAGGTCGAGCATGCCCTTCAGGCTTTCCTTCTCCAGCTTGCCGAAGATCACGCGGCGATAAAGCCACAGTGCGTAAGCTGCCGACAGGACGACGCCGGTGGTGGCAAAGAAGGCCACCCAGGTGTTGGCCTTGAAGGCGCCGAGCAGCGTCAGGAATTCGCCGATGAAGCCCGAAGTGCCGGGAAGACCGACATTGGCCATGGTGAAGATCAGGAACACCACGGCATATTTCGGCATGATGTTGACGAGGCCGCCATAGGCATCAATCTCGCGGGTGTGGAGACGGTCATAGACCACGCCGACGCACAGGAACAGCGCGCCCGACACAAAGCCGTGTGAGACCATCTGGAAGACCGCGCCTTCGATGCCCTGAACATTCATGGCGAAGATGCCCATGGTCACGTAGCCCATGTGGGCAACCGACGAATACGCGATCAGCTTCTTCATGTCTTCCTGACGCAGCGCCACCAGCGAGGTGTAGATGATGGCGACAATCGACAGCACGAAGACGAAGGGCTGGAAGTATGACGACGCATCCGGGAACATCGGCAGCGAGAAGCGCAGGAAGCCGTAGCCGCCCATCTTCAACAGGATCGCGGCCAGGATGACGGAGCCGGCCGTCGGGGCTTCGACGTGGGCATCGGGCAGCCAGGTGTGGACGGGCCACATCGGCATCTTCACCGCAAAGGAGGCAAAGAAGGCAAGCCAGAGCCAGGTTTGCATCGATGCCGGGAAATCATGGGCCAGAAGCTCGGGGATCGCCGTGGTGCCAGCCTCCCAGTACATGGCCATGATGGCCAGCAGCATCAGCACCGAGCCGAGCAGCGTGTAGAGGAAGAACTTGAACGAGGCATAGACGCGGCGCTTGCCGCCCCACACGCCGATGATGATGAACATCGGGATGAGGCCGGCCTCGAAGAAGACGTAGAACAGCACCAGATCCAGCGCGCAGAATACGCCGATCATCAGCGTTTCCAGGATCAGGAAGGCGATCATGTATTCCTTGACGCGCTTGTCCACTTCCCAGGAGGCAAGGATGGCAATCGGCATCAGGAAGGTGGTCAGGATGACGAAGAGCAGCGAGATGCCGTCGACGCCCATGCGGTAGGAAATGCCGCCGCCCAGCCAGTTGGCCTCCTCAACCATCTGGAAGCCGCGCACCGAATTGTCGAAGCCGGTCCAGATGAAAAGCGAGAAGATGAAGGTGAAGATCGTGGTCAGCAGCGCGACATTGCGGATGTTGCGACGGCCCTGCCCTTCATCCTTGATCAGAAGGATCAGGAACGCACCGACGAGCGGCAGGAAGGTGACCAGCGAAAGGATTGGCCAATCAGACATCAGAAGGCGCTCCCGAGCATCATCCAGGTGACAAGCGCCGCGACACCGATCAGCATCGCAAAGGCGTAGTGATAAAGGTAGCCGGTCTGCAGCTTGACGACGCGGCCGGTGATGTCGGTGACGCGGGCGGCAATGCCATCTGGGCCGAAGCCGTCAATGACGGTTCCGTCACCCTTCTTCCACAGGAAGCGGCCGAGCCAGAGCGCCGGGCGCACGAAGAGGAAGTCATAGAGTTCGTCGAAGTACCACTTGTTCAAGAGGAACTGGTAGAGGCCATGATGACGGGCTGCCAGCTGCTTCGGCAATTCCGGCGAGCGGATATAATAGAGCCAGGCGAGCGAGAAGCCGAGCACCATGGCGATGAAGGGCGACAGCTTCACCATCAGCGGCACGTCGTGGAAGTGCTCAAGGATCTGGTTGTCCTTGCCGGTGAACAGCGCGCCTTTCCAGAAATCGGCATAATGGTGGCCGAAGAAATAATCGTGGAAGGCGACACCGGCAAACAGCGCGCCGAAGGCGAGGATGAAGAGCGGCACCAGCATGACCATCGGGCTTTCATGCACATGGTGCATGACGTCAGCCGTTGCGCGCGGCTTGCCGTGGAAGGTCATGAAGATCAGCCGCCACGAATAGAAGCTGGTGAAGAAGGCAGCAACCACCAGCAGCGTGAAGGCAAAGCCCGAGGCCGGGCTGTGCGCGGCATAGACGCTCTCGATGATGATGTCCTTGGAGAAGAAGCCGGCGGTGCCGAGCGCGGTCAGCGGAATGCCGAGACCGGTCAGCGCGACAGTGCCGATCACCATCATCCAGTAGGTCATGGGGATCAGTTTGCGCAGTCCGCCCATGCGGCGCATGTCCTGCTCGTCGGAAACGGCATGGATGACGGACCCGGCGCCCAGGAACAGCAGCGCCTTGAAGAAGGCGTGGGTGAAGAGGTGGAAGATCGCCGCGCCATAGGCCCCGACGCCGAGCGCCACGAACATGTAGCCAAGCTGCGAGCAGGTGGAATAGGCAATGACGCGCTTGATGTCGTTCTGCACCAGGCCGACGGTTGCGGCAAAGAAGGCGGTGATCGCGCCAATGATCGTCACCACCAGAAGT
>JBGSQC010000309.1:0-16047 GCA_041738295.1 Zhengella sp.
ATCACCGGCGTATCATCGGGCAGTGGCTCTGTCGCGCCAATGAACGAGCCGATCGGCATCACATGGGCAGCCGATACCGGTTCGCAGGCACCGCCATAGGCGTTTACCGCCACAAGTGCCTTGGCGGCGGTCACGGTTCCGGTTGCAGTTTCCGCAACCACCTTGCCGCCTTGCGGCGAGAGCTTGGTGACCTTGGTGTTCTCGAAGATCGCAACGCCTGCTTTCGCGGCAGCTTTGCCGAGGCCGACCAGGAACTTCAGCGGATGAATATGGCCGGTGCCCATGTCGCGCGTTCCGCCGAGATAGCGCGTCGAGCCGAGGCGTCTTGCGGTCTCGGCCTTGTCCATCCATGAAAGGTGAGGGTAGCCGTAGCGCTCGGCCATGATCTCCGGATGCGCCTGATAATCCTTCAGGTAGGAGGGCTTGTGCACCACCGACATCTGGCCGGGGACATACTCCATGTCGATGCCATGGGCCTCGGCAAAGGTTAGCATGTGCGCCTTGGCGTCTTCCGCCATGCCGAACAGCGCACGCGTCCGCTCGATCCCGACGTCAGGTTCCAGTTCTTCCACCCAGGCGCGCTGCCCGGTGCCGAACTGGCCACCATTGCGCCCTGATGCTCCATCGCCGAGGCGCGCCTGCTCCAGCAGGGTAACGGACAATCCCTTGGACGCCAGATGGAATGCTGCCGACAGGCCTGTGAAGCCGCCGCCGATGACAAGCACGTCGCAGGTCCGCGATCCGTCGAGCGACGGGTACTCCGGCCGGTCACCGGCACTTGCTTCATACCAGGAAATGCCCGGCGAAATGGGGGACTGGTAAGTCATGGATTCACCAGTCCGGTCAAACGTTCAACAGCAGGAATTCACGCTCCCACGGGCTGATCACCTGCATGAAAGTCTCGAATTCCTCGCGCTTGATGGCCGCATAGGTCGAGGCAAAGGAGGAGCCGAGCATCTCGCAGAGCAGCTTGTCGCCTTCGAACAGGTTCGTCGCCTCGATCAGGCCGCGCGGCAGTTCGATCTGGGAATCATTGACCGTGCTGCCCGTTGGCTCGTCCGGCAGGATCTTCTGCTGCAGGCCGATCAGCCCGCAGGCAAGTG
Source organism: Zhengella sp. (assembly GCA_041738295.1). Classification (GTDB taxonomy): domain Bacteria; phylum Pseudomonadota; class Alphaproteobacteria; order Rhizobiales; family Rhizobiaceae; genus Zhengella. The sequence continues at coordinate 1,104 of JBGSQC010000309.1, forward strand.
ACGCCGCCAGCGCCAGATAGGGATTGGCATCCGATCCCGGAATTCGGTTCTCGACGCGCCGCGCGCCCGGATCGGAGCGCGGAACACGCAGCGCCGTCGTTCGGTTGTCATAGCCCCAGCGAACATTCACCGGGGCGGACATTCCCTTGGTCAGGCGGCGGTAGGAATTCACATAGGGCGCAAACAGCACCAGCGCATTGGGAACATGGCGCTGCATGCCGCCAATGAAATGGCGGAACGCGTCGCTCTCGCTGCCATCGGTATTGGTGAAAATGTTGCGCCCGGTCTTCTTGTCAACGATTGACTGGTGGATGTGCATCGCCGAACCTGGCTGGCCCTGGATCGGCTTGGCCATGAAAGTGGCATACATGTCGTGCTTCAGCGCAGCTTCGCGGATGGTGCGCTTGAACATGAACACCTGGTCGGAAAGCTCCACCGGATCACCGTGGCGTAAGTTGATTTCGAGCTGGCCCGCACCCTCTTCGTGGATCAGCGTATCGATCTCGAGGCCCTGTGCTTCCGAGAAATGGTAGATGTCGTCGATCAGTTCGTCGAACTCGTTGATGCCCGCAATCGAATAGCCTTGGCCACCGCCGATAGGTCTGCCCGAGCGGCCAAGCGGCGGCGTCAACGGATAATCCGGATCGGTGTTTTTGGAAACCAGATAGAATTCGATTTCCGGTGCGACGACAGGCTTGAGCCCAGCCTTGTTGTAGGCTGCGACCACGCGCCTCAGCACATTGCGCGGCGTGAACTCGACATGGCGACCGTCCTGGTGGACGAGATCACAGATGACTTGCGCAGTCGGATCGGTTTCCCAAGGCACGACTGCCAGCGTTGAAAGATCCGGCATCAGCTTCAGGTCACCGTCATCCTCGGGATAGGTAAAGCTCTCGCTGTCGTCAGGGTAGCCGCCCGAAATCGTTGCCATGAACACCGCTGACGGAAGCGCCAGTGAGGTGTTGGAGGTGAATTTCTTGGACGGCATCATCTTGCCACGGGCAACGCCGGCCTGGTCCGGCGTGATGCACTCGATGTCCTCGATGCCGCGCCACTGAAGCCATTCGCCGGCTTCCTTCCAGTTTTTCACACCGCGCTGGTTTTTGAGGAATTTGGGCGCGCGGGGGCGTTTTGCGGCCGGAGTGCGGACGTCCTGTTTCTCAGAGCTCATCAATCACCGGGAATCTGGTTTGGATTGGTGAGTATAGAGCCATGGCGGAGGAAATTGGAAGCCCTGCCGGCAAGGCAAAGGCTGAGGCTGGTATCCGGCCTCTATTTCCCGAGAAGGCGGTGAATGGCGGCCTCGAGCTTGTCAGACGTCATCGGCTTGTCGACGAAATAGTCCGCTGCCATTTCCCTTTGTTCGCCGGCGTCGGTGATCATGAGCACCTTCGGTCGGTTTTCATTGGCCAGCATGTTGAGGATCTTTTCGCAGCCGACGGTCTTGCCGGTGCAGTCGATGATGACTGCACTCGGACGCGCATCATTGAAAGTGGGGTTGGAGAAGGTCAGGAACCGGCATTTCAGGCCGAGCCGGGCCAGGGTTCCTGACAGGACAACCCGGTTGACCGGACTGTCGGTTAGAATGACGATCTGATGACCGGCATTGCTGTCCGGCATATCGTTGTTGATTGAGGGGGCATTTTCGATTGGGGGCATGATCACACACTGCTTGCACTGGTTGCAAACAATAGCAATCACCCGTTAACGAAAGGTTCCACGTCAACTACCCACGCGCGACTGAATGGGTTGCGCAGAGTGCAGGTTGCGATCTGAATGCCGGCGCATGTCTGCGCCGGCAGCAGGACATCACTCTTCCGATGTGCTTCCCGTCGAGTTGGTCACGATCACCGGAATGAGCAGATCGCCCCAGTTGCCATTGCCGCAATGGTGGCGGGCAGAGCGCACGAGTTCGACCGACACGCCGGCTTCGACCGCCTTCATGACAGACTGGTTCAGGCGGTGCAGGTCGTTTGCGACCATGCGGATGACCGACTGCTGGTCCATGGTCATCGCCGAAGCCTGCTCTTCAGCGCGCTCCTTGACGCGGGTTCTCGGTGCCATTCTTCGTCTCCTCGTTGCCCCTCGGGGCTGATTGTCCGGGTCCGGTAACGGATTACGTCTGCCTCGGGACCTTTGCAAGGGTTTCGCGTGACGAATGTCCCTCATCAACAAGGCCTGAAGCCATGAGAGAACGCTATCTGCATGGTGGGATTGAAGCGAGGAAAATCAGGGCTGACCGGGCGACAATCGGGTCACGCTGTGTTGCCTTTGACAGGCGGGGCCTGTAAATGTGTAAAGATTGTAAAACACACATGATCAGCGTGACGTGTAAAGTTTTGTCACGTCCACAGGCTTTGCTGGAGGACAGGTGGCTGAACAAAAGATCTTTGTCGGACCCCGCATCCGGCGCATCCGCAACGCCAAGGGGCTGACCCAGACTGCCATGGCGGATGCTCTCGGCATTTCGCCGTCCTATCTGAACCTGATCGAGCGCAACCAGCGCCCTCTGACCGTTCAGCTCATTTTGAAGCTGGCATCCGTGTTCAAGGTCGATCCCGATGAATTGCAGGGCGAGGCCGGTGCGTCGCTGACCGCCTTGCGCGAAGTCTTCGCAGATCCGCTGCTCGCTGGCGAATTGCCCGGCGATCATGAACTGGTCGAGATTGCGGAGGCTGCCCCCAATGTGTCCTCAGCTGTCGTCAAGCTCTACCGCGCCTATCGCGAGCAGGCTGAACGCCTGACCGACCTTTCCGACCTGCTGGCACGAGAGGGCAAAGCCACGGCCTTGTCGGGTGCGCGCCTGCCCATTGATCAGGTTCACGAAATCCTCGAAGCCCGCGCCAATCACTTTCCGACGCTGGAATCCGAGGCCGAGGCCTTCACCAGCCTTCTGCAGCCAGGCGATGACCTGATGGCAGCGCTGAAAAGCTGGATGCGGGCGGAACTCGGCATCGGAGTGAAGGTTCTGCCGGTCGCCACAATGCCGAACTGGCGCCGCCGCTTTGACAAGCATTCGCAGCGCCTGTTCCTGTCTGAGCGCTTGTCTCCCTTTGACCAGTTGCGTGAAGTGGCGATGGAAGCCGTTCTGCTGCGCATGAATGTTGCCATTGCGTCTGAGATCGAAAGCCTGAAGCTTTCTTCCGACGAGGCCCGCCGCATCGCCCGCTTCGAGATGGCGCGCTACGCCGCCCATGCCCTGATGATGCCGTACCAAGCCTTCCACACGGCTGCTGTGAAGGCGCGTTATGACATTGATGTTTTGCGATCCCGCTTCGGCGTTTCCTTCGAACAGGCGGCCAACCGGCTCACCATGATGGGCAGGCCGGGAATGCCCGGCATTCCGTTCTTTATGCTGGAGGTCGACAATGCCGGCCATCGCTTCCGGCGCGCCGGCGCCCAAGGCTATCCGCAGCAGCGCTTTGGCGGCATGTGCCCGAAGCTCTCCATCCATGCGGCTTTCACCCAGCCTGGACAGATCTTTGTCGAGGCGGTCGAAATGCCGGATGGCTCGGAATTCCTGACCGTTTCCCGCACGCTGGAAGGGCCGCAAGGCGCCTTCACCGAACGTCCGCGCCGCACCGCCTTGCTGCTTGGCTGCGACCTCGCCTTCAAGGACGAGATCATCTATGGCGGCGCGCTGGCCAACATGGCGCCGGGCGTGGCCGGACGCACCGGCCAGCCGGTTTCGACGCCGGTCGGACCGGCTTGCCGCCTCTGCGAACGCTCCGGCTGCCTGGCCCGTGCCGAGCCACCGATCACCCGGCCGCTCGGTCTGGACGAGATGGTGACAGGTCTTTCGGCCTTTGATTTTCAATAATTCTCCCCGCCACGTCAGACACCGCTCAGCTTGACAGCCTGTGTGACGGGCAGGCACTGTCACGAAAGTGTCAACAACAGAGAGCATGAAAATTGAATTCAGGGGAAACCGGAACGACCCTCACAAGCGCGAAACCGGAAGCGGCAAGAACTGGCCGACAGCGAAGCGACATCACAACCCCTGACGGATTTGCTTCCAACGACCATCGGGCCGAATACAAGGCTTTCATGGAACTCCATCCCGATCTGGAGGCTGTTGAGTTCCTGATGGTTGACCCAAATGGCGTCATGCGGGGCAAGTGGGCTCCAGCAGATGCCTTGAAGAAAGCCTTCCAGGAAGGCGTCAACTTTCCCATGTCGCTGCATGGCCTTGATATCTGGGGCCGCGAGGTCGTGGCCACTGGCCTCCACATAGAAAGCGGTGACCAGGATGGCTATTGCCGCGCCACCCGCGGCTCGCTGGCACTTGTCCCTTGGGCCAAGCGCAAGACCGCACAAGTATTCCTCCAGACCTTCACGCCTGAAGGCGAGCCCTTCATGGCTGATCCGCGCCAAGTGCTGAAGCACAAGGTGATTGAAGCCAATGAGAAGGGCTATTATCCGGTCGTGGCTTTTGAACTGGAATTCTACCTGCTCGAACCCGGAACCGACTGGGATGATGGAATGCCGGCACCGGTTGGCGCCATGGGCGGCCCCGACCGCATGCGCATGTACGGAATGGACGATCTGGCCGAGCATCAAGCCCTGTTCGACATGATTCGCGATGCCGCTGAAGCCCAGAACCTGCCCATCGACACCATCATCAAGGAAGCCGCACCCGGCCAGTTCGAGGTGAACCTCAAGCACCGGGATGATGCACTGCGTGCAGCCGACGATGTGATCAAGCTCAAGCGGATCGTCATGGGCTGTGCCCGTGCGCACAATTTGCAGGCCACGTTCATGGCCAAGCCCTTCATCGAATATGCCGGCAGCGGCATGCACGTCCACGCATCGATCCTTGATGCCGCCGGCAAGAACATCTTCTCTGGTGAAGGTGGCCGCCAGCGACTGGAATTTGCGGTGTCCGGTCTTCTGCACACCATGCCGGAAGCGCTTCTGATGTTCATCAACACGTGGAACGGGTTTCGCCGCATCACGCCAGGAAGCTATGCGCCGACACGCGCTGTCTGGGCCGACAACAACCGGTCGGTTGCCGTGCGCATTCCTGTCTCCAATGAAGACAACAAGCGCATCGAGCATCGCATCTCGGGAGCCGATGCCAACCCCTATCTGGTGATGGCCGCACTCATCCAGGCCATGGTGGAGGGATTGGAAAATCGTGTTGCACCGCCACCGCCAATTGAAGGCAATGCCTATGACGAGGCCGGTCTGTCCTTGCCTGATGACATGGATGATGCGCTGAAGCTGATGGAAAAAGGGGCATTTGCCCAAAGAGCACTCGGGCCGAAACTTGCAAAGGTCTACAAGGACTTGAAGCGCACCGAGATCCTAGCATTCTGGGGTGAGATCACGCCCTTGGAGCGCACCAGTTATCTTTGACCAATCAGGAAATTGCCGCTTGAGCAGTTGCAAAAAGGCCAATAGTCTGACCCCAAGCGTGTCCGGTAAAACCGGGGCAAGGCACGCATAAAGTCAAATTTAGGAGCACTCGATGACCCGATCCAAATTTCTTCTGACCACTGCATCCGCCATCGCCTTTTCCATGGCGGCAGGACAGGCACTGCCGCAGGAACGCGTGGTCAATGTCTACAACTGGTCCGACTACATTGATGATTCCGTCCTTGAGGATTTCACCAAGGAAACCGGCATCAAGGTGGTCTATGACGTCTTTGACTCCAACGAAATCCTGGAAACCAAGCTGCTGAAGGGCTCGACCGGCTACGACGTCGTCGTGCCGACCGGCACTTTCCTCGCCCGCCAGATCCAGGCCGGCGCATTCCAGAAACTCGACAAGTCCAAGCTGCCGAACCTTTCCAACATGTGGGATGCGATTTCTGAGCGCACCTCCAAGTACGATCCCGGCAATGAATACTCCATCAACTACATGTGGGGCACCACCGGCATCGGCTACAACATCGGCAAGGTGAAGGAAGCTCTCGGCGTTGAAACCATCAACAGCTGGGATGCGATCTTCAAGGCCGAGAACATGGCCAAGCTCGCCACCTGCGGCGTCTACATGCTGGATTCCCCGTCCGACATCATTCCGACCGTCCTGAACTATCTCGGCAAGAATGCCGATTCCAAGACGCCGGAAGACATTGCTGCGGCCGAGGAAGTGCTGCTTGCCGTGCGCCCGCACATCCGCAAGTTCCACTCGTCGGAGTACATCAATGCGCTCGCCAATGGCGACATCTGCGTGGCAATCGGCTGGTCGGGTGACCTCTTCCAGGCCCGTGACCGCGCTGCCGAGGCAAAGCAGGGCGTTGAAATCGCCTATTCGATCCCGAAGGAAGGCGCCTATATGTGGTTCGACCAGATGGCGATCCCGGCTGATGCACCGCATCTGGCCGAGGCTCATGAGTTTCTGAACTACATCATGAAGCCGGAAGTCATCGCCAAGGCCTCCAACTACGTTTTCTACGCCAATGGCAACAAGGCTTCGCAGGAATTCCTTGAGGAAGAGCTGAAGAGCGATCCGGCGGTCTATCCCGATGAGGCAACCACCGCCAAGCTGTTCACCACCACTCCGCCGGACAACAAGGAACAGCGTCTCTATACGCGCAGCTGGACCAAGGTCGTCACCGGCCAGTAACGGCAAAAACAAGAGCCCCGGCGGAACCGCCGGGGCTTTTTCAAAGCGCTTCCAGGATAATGAACGCAAGGGGGACTGGTGTCATGAAGTCAATGGGGAGCATTCGCAGGAGTTTTGCGCCGTGGAATGACCCGGACGCCAAGCCCTTCATCGTCTTCCAGAACATCACCAAGCGCTTCGGTGATTTTGTGGCCGTCGATGACCTTTCGCTGAAAGTGTTCAACCGCGAATTTTTCGCGCTTCTCGGCGCATCGGGCTGCGGCAAGTCGACCTTGCTGCGCATGCTCGCCGGTTTCGAGAACCCGACCTCGGGACAGATTCTGCTCGATGGCCAGGACCTGACCGGCATCCCGCCCTACAAGCGGCCGGTCAACATGATGTTCCAGTCCTATGCGCTGTTTCCGCACATGACGGTGGAAAACAACATTGCCTTCGGCCTGAAGCAGGACGGCATGGAGAAGGGTGCCATTGCCGAGCGCGTGGCCGAAATGCTGAAACTGGTGAAACTTGAGAAATTCGGCAAGCGAAAGCCGCACCAGCTCTCCGGCGGCCAGCGCCAGCGCGTGGCGCTTGCCAGCTCGGTTGCCAAGCGGCCGAAGGTGTTGCTGCTGGATGAGCCGCTGGGTGCACTCGACAAGAAGCTGCGCGAGGAAACCCAGTTCGAGCTGATGGATCTCCAGCAGGATCTCGGCCTCACCTTCATGGTCGTCACCCACGACCAGGAAGAGGCGATGACCATGGCCGACCGCATCGCGGTCATGGATCATGGCAAGATCATGCAGGTGGCAACGCCGGCCGAAGTCTACGAGGCGCCATCTTTGCGCTTTGTCGCCGACTTCATCGGCAATGTGAACATCTTTGAGGGCACTGTGACCGATCGCGATGCCACCGGCGCGATGATAGCCGGCGCAGACAACATCGAGATCCAGACCTCCAGTCCGGGCGAAGCCGAAAAGGGCGCGGCGGTTGCCTTCGCCATCCGGCCGGAAAAGATCAAGGTCTCTTCAAGGAAGCCAGAAAAGCCCGGCCTCAACAAGGCTGACGGCGAGGTCTGGGATATCGCCTATTTGGGCGACATGACCGTGTTCCATATCCGGCTCGATTCCGGCAAGGTCGTGCGTGCTTCCATGCTGAACGATTCACGCCTTGTCGAGGACGCACTGACCTGGGGCGATCGCGCCTGGATCAGCTTCGAGCCCGATGGTGGCGTGGTGCTGACAAGCTGAGGGGCAAAACCATGAGCAAGATCATTGCCTCCGTCTTCAGCCGTCTGGTTATCCTGGTGCCCTATGCGTGGCTGGCCTTCTTCTTCCTCGTCCCCTTCCTGATCGTCTTCAAGATTTCCTTGTCGACCTCAGTCATCGCCATGCCGCCCTACACGCCGACCTTTGGCGGCATCGGCACCTGGTGGGATGGGATCAAGGAGTTCACCTTCGACAACTATCTCTGGATTACCCAGGACTCGCTCTATGTGAAGGCCTATTTCTCCAGTCTGGTGATCGCCTTCGTGTCGACAGTGCTGGCGCTCCTGATCGGATTTCCGCTGGCCTACGGCATGGCACGCGCGCCTGTTACCCTCCGCCCGACCTTGCTGATGCTGGTGATCCTGCCCTTCTGGACCTCTTTCCTGATCCGCGTCTACGCCTGGATCGGCATCCTGAAGCCGGAGGGCCTGCTCAACCAGTTTCTCATGTGGATCGGCGTGATTTCCGAACCCCTTCAGATCTACAACACCCACACCGCCATCTTCATCGGCATTGTCTATTCGTATCTTCCCTTCATGGTGCTGCCGATCTATTCGACGCTGGAAAAGATGGACTATTCGCTCATCGAGGCAGCCCAGGATCTCGGCTGTACCGCGATTTCCGCATTCTGGAAGATCACGGTTCCGCTCGCCATTCCGGGCATTGTCGCCGGGTGTTTCCTTGTCTTCATCCCGGCCGTTGGCGAGTTCGTCATTCCTGACCTGCTTGGCGGATCGCAAACGCTGATGATCGGCAAGACGCTGTGGAACGAGTTCTTCGCCAATCGTGACTGGCCGCTGGCCTCGGCAGTTGCTGTCCTTCTGTTGCTCATCCTGGTGGTGCCCATCGCACTGTTCCAGAATGCACAGGCCAAGGCCCAGGAAGCGGGGAAATGACATGAACGCCAGCTGGACCCGCTTCAACATCGTCTCGGTCGTCTTCGGCTTTGCCTTTCTTTATCTGCCGATCGTGATCCTTGTTGTCTATTCCTTCAATGATTCCAAGCTTGTCACCGTTTGGGGCGGCTTTTCGACCAAATGGTATGGCGAGCTGCTGAACAACAAGGGGCTGCTGGATTCGGCCTGGGTGACGGCCCGGGTCGCGCTGATCTCCGCCACCATGGCGACCGCGCTCGGCACCATGGCCGCACTGGCTCTCACCCGCTACACCCGTTTTCGGGGCCGCCTGCTGTTTTCCGGCATGGTCTATGCGCCGCTGGTGATGCCGGAAGTCATCACTGGCCTGTCGCTGACGCTGCTGTTCCTGGCGATCGGCATGGCCAGCGGCTTCTGGACCGTCACACTGGCTCACGTCACTTTCTCCATGTGCTTTGTCGCCGTGGTGGTTCAGTCGCGTCTGGTCAGCTTCGACCGCTCGCTGGAAGAGGCGGCCATGGATCTAGGCGCCAATCCGGTGACGACCTTCTTCCAGGTGACTCTTCCCAATATCCTTCCGGCGGTGGTTTCGGGATGGATGCTGGCCTTCACCCTGTCGCTGGATGATCTGGTGATTGCGTCCTTCACCTCGGGTCCGGGTGCCACAACGCTGCCGATGAAGATCTACAGCCAGGTGCGCCTTGGCGTCACGCCGGAGATCAATGCGGTCTGCACCATCCTGATTGCCTTTGTTTCGGTAGGCGTGATCATCGCCTCGATCCTCAACAAGCGTCAGGCCGTCCAGCGCATGCGCGACGAACAGGCAGCCTTTGCCAATTGATGTGAACCGGTTTCAGCCGCGCGGCGGCCGGAGCAGGAAGACGACGAGCCAGACCGGAAGGATGAACATCGAGCCCAGCACGATGTTCGGGATGGCCCATTGGGCACTGCGTTCCAGCAGGCCCAGCACCTTGTCAGGCGTCATGCCGACCTGCTGAAGCACTTCGGCAGCGGAAATGTTGAGCGCAGACAATCCCGCACCGGTGATCAGCGAGATCACGGCGATCTTGAACAGGCCTGTCAAAAATCTCAACACGCAGCAAGGACCCTTGTTTCGCAGAATCCTAGCCTGATTCGTCAGGCACTGGAACGGTTGCGTTCCGGCTGGTCCCAACGCGCTAGGGTCAAGGGCGCAAGCCGGGTCCGTTCAGGACGGGGGAAACAAACGGTGAAGTCCAGGAGCCACCGACAAAGAACCGGTCGGTTTCTCCGGCTGGCGTGGGTTCTGCCGCCACGTCGCCCTGCTGCTGCGGCGCGCTGGGCAGCAGCGCCCCGGAAAGGGCAAGGCTTCGGTCGGCATAGGGAATGACGCCGGAAAAGCGCGCAGTCAGGTCACTGTTGCGAATTTCCGCCTTCTGGATTGTCGCTGTGCCATTGGCGATTGTTGTTTCCAGTTCCGCTACATCGAAGGGAAAGGGAGTGCCGGCAATGGATTGCAGTCCAAAGAATCCGCCGGACTTGACCAGACGCTGGAACAAGGCGGCGTCCAGATCAGGGATACTGCCCTTGACGAATTTCGCCGAGAAGGATCCCTTGGATTGCTCCAGAAGCTGGCGCCACGTCTGCGCCGTTCCTTCCAGGATGAGCGAGACGGTTCCCGTGCCGCGCGGAAACCGGTTGTCATCGCCCAGCGCATTGCCAACCATGCGCCCGTCAATGTCAGTCGCCAGAATGCGCAATTCGCCGGTATAGGGCCATCGGTCGGAATTGATCCGCAACCCGGCCTGAACCACGCCGGCAAAGGCCGTTGCGTCGGATATGTCAAATGCCGCCAGACCGTCCTTCACCTGCACAGTCGCGGCCACATCGCTGAGGTCAAGGCCGGCAAGCTTTTCCGCCGAGGCCGAGAGCCTGAGGTCAAGGCTGATACCGATCCAGCTGCGCGCCTCGATGCGCTCCTCGCTTTGCATCTGGTCTGGTGGCGCACTGGCAAGCCCGCTCATCACTGTATCCAGATTGAGAAAATCGAAATCGAGCGCGCCTGAAATCAGTGGCTGCCTGCCGGGCCTTGAGATTTCGGCAGTGCCCGTTCCCGTTCCCTTCGAGATCATCAGCGTCAGCTTTTCGAGCTTGATGCGCCCATTGTCAGCCGAGACGGTGGCCGCCAGTTCCATGGGCCCCGGATCGACCGATGTGACATGGGGCAGACGCAGCCAGCGCGTGGCACTGGTCGGCTTGCTGCTCTCGATGACCAGTGAGCCATCGGCACGCAGGATGCTGCCCATGCCGAAGGTCCCTGAATAGGTGAATGACAGCAGGGGCGAGGTGAAAGCGGCGACCAGTGGCGATTGGGCACCCGCAAGCAGCATCAGTGGTTGACCACTTTCGACATTGAATTTGAAGCTCTCGCCATTCCACACGCCATTGGCCTCAGCCTTCAAGGCTGCGTTCAGTCTTGGCCAGCCGATCCGGGCATTGAGGGACGAGATGACCTCCGTCTGGTTGTCACCGGTTCCGGTTCTGACACTGCCATTGATGAGGTTGATTGATCCGATGGTGCGGTTTGGAAGGCCGGCCGGCACCTCTTTCCCGTCCGTGCTGCCGATCTGGCGCTTGATCTGCGCCAACGCATCGCCCAGTTGCCCCTTGAGCATGACATCGGGTTCAGGCCAGGCAGGAACCTCGCCGGGAAGGTGGAACACCGGCTTGACCAAAGTGAAGGATGTGAACCCGATCTTGCCTGATACCGCGGACAAGGCCGAAAGGCCGATGGTCATCTCGGGTGTTGCCATCGCCGTCACATCCGGCTGTCCCCAGGGGCTCAGCTGCACGTCCCGCAGGCGTACCGACAAGTCCGGAAAAATGGAGACTTCCGGCGCTTGGCCGATGCGCACCTGATGGCCGGTCAGGCTGCCAAGTTCCTGGATAATGCGTCCGCGGATGAAGGATGTCGATGCCAGCATCGGCAAGGACAGAATCATCAGGGCAGCGGCAATGACCACCGCCAATCCCGCAAGGGCAATTTTCCTGAAGACCGGTGATGCCATGCTTTCCCTGTCCGCAGCCTTGATTTCGATGGTGTCTTTTTCTCTGCACAGCGCGCTTGGCGGGCCTCGCTCCGCCATGCCCGATGAACCCTAACCATCGTCATGGTGTTTTCAAGACAATGCAACTTTGCAATCGGCGTTTCACACAGGGCTGATGCGTGCGCCACCGCCGGCAACACCAGTCCATAGCGTGGTTTTACGGCCTTGCGAGGCGCTGCAAAGCCATGCTTTATGCCGCAAATTGCCCAAGGGAGAACGACATGAGCCAGACGAAGCCGCTTTGGATCCCCGCACCCGGTCAGGATCATCCGATCGGACGGTTCATGGCTGCCGCTTCAGCTGTGGCTGGCCGGTCTTTCTCAGACTTTGACGCTCTCCACGCCTGGTCAATCGCAGAGCGCGAAGCCTTCTGGAACCTCGTCTGGGATCATTGCGGCATCATTGGAGAGAAGGGCAGCATCATCCTTGCTGACGGGGATCGCATGCCGGGTGCCCGTTTCTTTCCTGATGCGCGGCTGAACTTCGCCGAGAACCTGTTGTGGAAAACCGGCAGCGGCGATGCGCTTGTCTTCAAGGGTGAGGACAAGGCGCAAGGGCGCATGAGCTGGGATGAGCTTCGCGCGCTCGTCTCGCGCTTGCAGCAGGCTATGAAGGCCGTCGGCATTGGCGAGGGCGACCGCGTTGCCGTCATGGTGCCGAACCATCCCCACACCGTCGCCTGCATGCTGGCCGCCACCTCGCTTGGTGCCATCTGTTCGTCCTGTTCGCCTGATTTCGGCGATCAGGGCGTGCTGGACCGCTTCGGCCAGATCGAACCCAAGCTGTTTATCGCCGTCGATGCCTATTGGTACAATGGCAAGGCGCAGCATGTCGGCGCCAAGGTCAAGGCGGTGTTTGAAAAGCTGCCGGCAGAGCGCTGCGTTCTCATCGACTACCTTGGCCAGGCTGACTCAGTCGCCGCTTCCATCAATGGCGCATTGACGCTTGAAGCCTTTATCGCGCCCTTTGCCCCGGCAGAACTGGAATTTGTGCGCCTTGCCTTTAACCACCCGCTCTACATCCTGTTCTCGTCGGGAACGACCGGCATTCCCAAATGCATCGTCCATGGCGCGGGCGGCACGCTTATCCAGCACGCCAAGGAGCAGCGCCTGCATGCGGGCATCGGCGAGGGTGACCGCTTCTTCTATTTCACCACCTGCGGCTGGATGATGTGGAACTGGTTGGTATCAGGGCTGGCCGCCGGTGCCACGCTCCTGCTCTATGACGGTTCGCCGTTTGCTCCCGATGGCACTGTGATCTTCGACTATGCCGAGGCCGAGCGCATGACCTATTTCGGCACCTCCGCCAAGTTCATCGATGCGGTACGCAAGTCCGGACTTCGGCCCATTGATACCCATGATCTGTCGTCCGTCCGTGTCATCTCGTCCACGGGTTCGCCGCTGTCACCGGAAGGATTTGATTTCGTCTATGAGGGCATCAAGGCTGACGTCCATCTGGCGTCGATTTCAGGCGGCACCGACATCGTCTCCTGTTTCGTGCTGGGCGTTCCCGGCAAACCGGTCTGGTCAGGCGAGATCCAGGGAGCAGGTCTCGGCATGGCGGTCGATGTCTGGGATGATGACGGCAAGCCGGTGAAGGGCGAAAAGGGCGAGCTGGTCTGCACCAGGGCCTTCCCCTCCATGCCGGTCGGCTTCTGGAATGATCCCGATGGCGCCAAATATCGCAGCGCCTATTTCGAGCGCTTCGACAACATCTGGTGCCATGGCGATTTCGCCGAATGGACCGAGCATGGCGGCATGATCATTCATGGCCGGTCCGACGCCACCCTCAATCCGGGCGGTGTGCGCATCGGCACGGCCGAGATCTACAATCAGGTCGAGCAGCTGCAAGAGGTGATCGAAGCCATCTGCATCGGCCAGACCTGGGACGACGATGTCCGGGTTGTTCTCTTTGTCCGGCTGGCTCAAGGCGTGGCGTTGGATGCTGCACTGGAGAAGAAGATACGCGACAAGATCCGCACCGGTGCCAGCCCGCGCCACGTGCCGGCCCGCATCATTGCGGTGGCCGACATTCCGCGCACCAAGTCCGGCAAGATCACCGAACTGGCGGTCCGGGATGTTGTCCATGGCCGCGAGGTGAAAAACAAGGAGGCCCTCGCCAATCCGGAAGCCCTTGATCTCTTTGCAGAACTTGACGCTTTGAAGGTGTGATCGGCGCAAATATGGTAAACAAGTGGTAACCCGGAAATTTACCAATGTTTCCCGTCTTGGGCCAATTGTTAAAAATTTCCTGCGCCCGGTAAGGATTTGTTAAACGGGCGTAGGCATACTCACATGTAACTTAAGGGTGCATTCTTCACCCGCCGCTGATTTTGACATTTCGACGCACCGGACACAGCATTGCTTGAAGGCGCCCCCATTGGAGGCGCCTTTTTTTTGCCAAGCGTCGGGTGATCAGGCTGGCTCGTCGCGCACCAGGGTCCGGCTCAAGAGCAGGACCGGCACCAGCGCCGACGCGATGATCAGCAGTGCTGCTGCTGCCCCTTCTTCCGGCGAGCCACGGGACGCGGCCTCGTAAATGTGGGTCGCCAGCGTCGGGAAGCCGAAGGGGCGCAGCAGGATGGTCGCTGACAACTCCTTGATCGTGTCGACAAACACCAGAATGCCTGCCGTCAGCATCGCCGGGCGGAGCAAGGGCAGCAGGATGCGCTGCGCGCTCTGCCATTCGGTCGATCCGAGCGACCGGGCAGCATGGTCGATGTTGCGCGGCAGCTTGTCCATGCCGGAGCGGATGGTGCCTTCGGCAATGGCAAGGAAGCGCACCGAGCAGGCATAAACGACAGCAGCAGCCCCGCCGGTCAGCAACAGGCCGGTGGAAAAGCCGAACATGCTGCGCGCAAAGGCATCGACCATGTTGTCAAAACGGCCAAGCACGAACAGCAGGCCAAGCCCCAGGATGGAGCCGGGCAGGGCATAGCCTGCCGTGGCAAGCCGGGTGAGCAGCCGTGTCGGGCGCATCGGGGACAGCCGCACTGCATTGATCAGCAGGAGCGCCGCCAGAACGGTGATGATGGCCGTCAGGCTGGCAACCAAAACCGAATTGCCAAGCGCGCTGAGCAGTTCCGGCGCGCCGAACAAATAGCTGCGCCGGGCCGCAAACCCGCCGACCACCCAGACCGGAATGCCGAAGCCCGCCAGCACCGGCAGC
>JBGSQC010000316.1:0-10418 GCA_041738295.1 Zhengella sp.
GGCCGGCAGTGCGCAGGCGCAAACCGCTACCGAACCCGGCAAGGGACCGGGGAAGGGCCCCGGCATGGGGCCTGGCGGCCCGCAGGCAGGCCGCGGTGTCACGGTGCGTTCCGCGCCGGTCTTCACCGGCGTCATCAATGACCGGGTGGATGCCATCGGCGATGGCGAGGCCCTGAAGTCGGTCACCGTCGTGCCGCTGTCTTCCGGGGTTTTGGCCGAAGTTCTGGTGCAATCGGGTGCCAAGGTGGGTTCCGGCGATGTTCTGGCGCGTCTCGACAGCGCGCAGGAAGCCATTGCGAGGGACAAGGCGGCGCTGTCGCTGAAGACAGCTGAAACCGCTTTGGCGCGCGCCGAGCAATTGTTCCGCACCCGCACTTCCACCCAGAGCCAGCTCGACGATGCGCGGGCCGCCCGCGACACCGCCCAATTGGCGCTGCGCGAAGCGGAACTGGCGCTGGAGCGGCGCTCTATTGTCGCGCCGATGTCCGGTCATGTCGGCATCATTCCGGTCAATGTCGGCGACTACGTGACGACCCAGAGCGAGATCGTGACGCTGGACGACCGCTCGTCGATCGTTGTCGAATCCTGGCTACCGGAGCGCTTTTCCACCCAGATCAAGCCGGGCCTTTCCATCGTGTCGACAGCGGTTTCGCTGCCCGGCGAGAGCTTTGCGGGCACCGTCTCGGCTGTCGGAAGCCGGGTTGACCGCGCAAGCCGTACCTTCCAGGTCCAGTCCAGCCTCGACAACAGTGACGACCGGCTGAAGCCCGGCATGTCGTTCCGCATTTCGCTGGCTTTTGCGGGCCAGACCTTCCAGGCGATTGATCCGCTTGCGCTGCAATGGAGTTCGGGTGGTGCCTTCGTCTGGAAGATTGAGGAGGGCAAGGCCAAGCGCATTGACGTGTCCATTCTCCAGCGCAATTCCGACAGCGTGCTGGTGCAGGCAGAAGCCCTGGCCGTCAACGACCGGGTGGTGGTGGAAGGGGTGCAGACGCTTCGCGACGGCATGGCGGTGAAGGACATGGAGGACGGCGCTGAGAAGAAGCCGGCGGCCCCCAATGCGTGAAGAAAAGAAGCGGGCAGACGAGGAAGGCTTTACCGCGATTTTCGTGCGCCGCCCGGTGCTGGCTCTGGTGCTGAACCTGCTGATCGTGGTGGCCGGACTGGCTGCCCTGATCGGAGCGGAAGTGCGCGAACTGCCTGAAACCGACAATCCGGTGATCACGGTTCGCACCGAGTTTTCTGGTGCTGCTCCCGAAACTGTGGACCGCGAACTGACAGCCCGCATCGAAGGTGCGGCAGGCCGGGTGCCAGGCGTCAAGTCCCTGTCGTCGAGCTCGAATTTTGGACGCTCCACGGTGACTGTGGAATTCACCGAGTCGACTGATCTCGACATCGCAGCCTCCGACCTGCGCGATGCGATCAGCCGGATTTCGCGCGATCTGCCGGATGCCGCCGAAGACCCGGTGATCGTCAAGGCGGATGCCAATTCGCAAGCCGTCATGCGTCTGGCCTTGACGTCGGACGCGCTGACCGTCCAGCAGATGACGCTCTATGTGGAGGAGGAGATCCTCGACCGGCTGACCGCTGTTCCGGGTGTCGCCGACGTGCAGGTCTATGGCGACCGCGACGAGATTTTCCGCATCGATGTTGACCAGGGCAAGCTCGCCGCGCGCGGCCTGACGGTGGCCGATCTGGCAACCGCGCTTTCATCTGCCGCCTTTGATGCGCCGGCCGGCTCGCTTACCAGCAATTCGCAGGATTTTGTCGTGCGCGCCAGCGCATCAATAGCGTCTCGTGAGGCCTTCGAGGCCATCCTGATCAAGGATCGCGTGCGCATCGGCGATGTGGCCAGCGTCACGCTGGGGCCGGATCCTGGCGACAGCTCGCTGCGCGCCAATGGCCGCAACGGAGTCGGTCTCGGCATCCTGCGCCAGGCCAGATCGAACACGCTCGACATTTCGGCTGGCGTGCGCGCTGCCGTGGAAGAGCTGAAGAAGGTCATGCCGGAAACGCTTGATATCCGCGTCACCTCCGATGACGCCACCTTCATTTCCGGTGCGATTTCCGAAGTGGTCTGGTCGCTGCTGCTGGCGGTCGCCATCGTGATCGCGGTCATCTACCTGTTCCTGGTCAACATCCGCGCCACGCTCATTCCGGCCCTGACCATTCCGGTGGCGCTGGTGGGTGCGATTGCCGGCATCTGGCTCGCCGGTTTCTCCGTCAACATTCTCACGCTGCTGGCGCTGGTTCTGGCCACCGGCATGGTGGTGGATGATGCCATCGTGGTGCTGGAGAACATTGTTACGCGGCGCAATGAGGGCATGGGCGCGCGCGCCGCTGCGGTGATCGGCACGAGGCAGGTGTTTTTTGCCGTCGTCACGACCACCGCAACGCTGGCGGCCGTCTTCATTCCCATCTCGTTCCTTCCGGGCAAGGCGGGCGGGCTGTTCCGCGAGTTCGGCTTTACGCTCGCCATTGCCGTCATGCTGTCCTCGGTGGTGGCCCTGTCGCTCGCCCCGATGCTGGCTTCGCGCTTCCTCGCCGGACAGCCGCGCGCGGAAGCGGCCCATGGCGGAATTTACAACGGCATCGCCAAGGCCTCAGCCGGGTTCTATGCCCGCACCTTGGCCTGGACACTCAATGCACCGGCCATCGTCATAGCCATATCGCTGCTTGTGTCGGGCGCTGCTGTCGTCACGTTCGGTCTGCTGAAGCAGGAACTGACCCCGCAGGAAGACCGTTCAGTTGTGTTCTTTTCCGTCACCGCGCCACAAGGCGTCAGCCTGCAGCACACGGCTTCGCAGATCCGCAAGCTGGAAGATCTTGTCCAGCCGCTGGCTTACAAGGGCGAAGTGCGCAACATCTTCTCCATTGCCGGGCGCGGCGGGCAGGCCAACAGTGGTTTCCTGGTGCTGACGCTGGCGCCATGGGATGAGCGGGTCCGCGGCCAGCAGGCCATTGTCGATGATCTGAACCGGTTGACCGGCCAAGTGCCGGGTGTGCGCGCCTTTGCCATGCAGCCCAACAGCCTTGGCATCCGTGGCGCGGGCAATGGCTTGCAGATGGCGCTGGCCGGCGAAGACTACGAGACGCTGGCAAAGGCATCCGACGCCATTGCGCTGGCGCTGGAGCAGGACCCGCGCTTCGGCCGAATCCGCCAGTCCTATGAGACGACGCAGCCGCAGCTGTCGATCACCGTTGACCGCGAAAAGGCCTCTGACCTCGGCATCGGGATCGAGGGTCTGGCCCCAGTGATCCAGTCCATGCTGGACGGGCGGGCCATCGGCACGGTGTTCCTCGGCGACCGGGCGGTGGAAGTGAAGCTGCTTTCCAGTTCCAACCCGGTCAACGATCCGACCGACCTTGAAAACATCTTCCTGAAGACCACAGACGGGCGGGCCGTGCCGATGTCGACCATTTCGACACTGGTGGAGCGCCCGGTGGCGCCGTCGCTGTCGCGCGAGCAAAAATTCAGGGCGGTGACCGTGACGGCAAGTCTCAGCGATGATTTTCCGCTGGCGACTGCCATTGCTGAATTCGAACGCATTGCCGCCCCGCACATGCCGCCCGGCGCGCGCCTCGTGCCCATGGCGGAAGCCGCCGAACTCGGCGAAACCTCGGGCAACATGGGCATGGTTTTCGGCTTTGCCATCATCGTTGTGCTGCTGGTGCTGGCCGCACAGTTCGAGAGCTTCATCTCGGCCTTCATCATCATCCTGACGGTGCCGCTGGGGCTGGCCTGCGCGGTCTTTGCCATGGCAATGACGGGCACCAGCCTCAATGTCTACAGCCAGATCGGGCTGGTGCTGCTGGTCGGCATCATGGCCAAGAACGGCATCCTGATTGTCGAGTTCGCCAACCAGTTGCGCGACCGAGGGGCAAGCGTGCGCGAGGCGATCGAGCAGGCCTGCCTGCGACGGCTGCGCCCGGTGCTGATGACGATGATTTCCACCGTGCTGGGTGGCGTGCCGCTGGTGCTGGCGAGCGGGGCAGGGGCGGAAGCGCGCATTGCGCTTGGCTGGGTCATCGCCGGCGGACTGGGTCTTGCGACGCTTGCCACGCTTTATGTCACGCCGGTCGCCTATCTGCTGCTCGCCCGCTTCGTGACGCCGCAGGCAACCGAGGAAGCGCGGCTGGAAAAGGAATTGAAGGCCGCCGACAGTCTGCGCTGAGCGACTATCCCTTGAGGCGTTCAATGGCGGACGGCAGGTCGTCCAGAGAAGTGAGGACACCGTCTGCGCCGAGCATTTCAGCCGGCGTGTCCGTGTAGCCACCCTTCACAACAAGCACGGCTATTCCGGCGGCGCGGGCGGCTTTGACGTCATGATCAGTGTCACCCACCATCAGCGCGCGCGATGGATGAAGGCCCAAGGTCTTGACTGCTTGGAGCAACAGGTCCGGTGCCGGCTTGCGCGCCGGTCCGCTGTCTCCGCCCAGGATGCAGGCAAGGTCCGGTCCAAATCCGAGGCGTTGCAGGATGATGCGGGCCGGTTGTTCAGGCTTGTTGGTGACGACGGCAATTTTCACTCGGGCCTTGGCGTAGGCACTGACAATTTCCAGAGCACCGGGGAGGGCGCGCGTTCGTTCGGTCAGGCAGGCATCATAGGCTGCCAGCATGGCAGCGGAACGGCCCTTGAGGGCTTCTCCCTGAAGGTCGATGCCGCGTGCGGCATAGGCCCGCTCAACGAGCTTCGAAATGCCGAGGCCGACCATTCTGCGGATGTCGTTTTCGCCGAGCGGGGAAAGCCCTTCGGCTGCAAGCGTCGTGTTCACGGCGGTGGTCAGGTCCGGCACAGAATCAACCAGCGTCCCATCCAGATCAAACAGGATTGCCTGTGGCCAGCCGCAGCGGTCTCCAGAGGATGAGAAGATGCCGACCATGTGTGGCTTTGCCTTCTTGAACGTGACCCTTCCTGCTTGCGACGCCCGAAGCTTGGGGTCAAGGCGTGCAGTTGTCACACAAAGCCACTTGCCGGAACAAATGCTCTATGGCAAAATAGTTATATCTGATAATGAAATGGGAGGATTTCATGCCGCTGGTGGATATCGAAGGCGTACGCCCGGTCTTGATGGGCGATCTTTCGGCGACCGTCGAGAAGGGCGAGGGCGGCGTGATCTATGTGCGGCCCGATGTGCCGCTCGGCCCCTATCCCCGTTCCATGATCGACCGGCTGGTGCACTGGGCGCGCGAGACGCCGGACCATGTGTTCCTTGCTGATCGTGTGGATGGCGGCGACTGGCGCAAGCTCACCTATGCGCAAGTCTGGCAGAAGACGCGCGCGCGCAATATCTCATCGACAAGAAGCTTTCCACCAAGCGGCCGCTGGTCATCCTGTCCGGCAACTCCATCGAGCATGCGCTGATGGCGCTGGGCGCGCTGACGGCTGGCGTGCCCTATTCGCCGGTGTCGCCGCCCTATGCGCTGGTGTCGAAGGATTTCGCCAAGCTGAAGCATGTGTTCAGCCTGCTGACGCCGGGCATGGTGTTCGTGCAGGAGGGCGCGCCCTATGCGGCTGCCTTTGATGCGGTGATGACGCCTGACATGGATCTGGTGGTGACGCGCAAGCCGGTGGACGGCCGTGCGTCGCATTCCTTTGACGAGGTGCTGGCGACGCAGGTGACGGATGCTGTCGACGCCGCCCATTCGGCGGTGACAGCCGACACGGTAACCAAGTTCCTGTTCACATCGGGCTCCACCGGCATGCCCAAGGCGGTGATCAACACGCAGCGCATGCAGTGCGCCAACCAGGAAATGATCGCCACCGCACTTGCCTTCCTCAAGGAAGAAAAGCCTGTGATGGTGGACTGGCTGCCGTGGAACCACACGGCGGGCGGCAACCACAATTTCGGCATCGCGCTTTACAATGGTGGCACGCTCTACATCGACGATGGCGCGCCGACGCCGGCAGGCATCGACAAGACCGTGCGCAATCTGACGGAAGTGTCGCCGACCGTCTATTTCAACGTGCCCAAGGGCTATGAGATGCTGGCCGACCGGTTCGAGAAGAACACGGCGTTGCGCGACAGCTTCTTCCGCGACCTGAAGCTGATCCAGTATTCCGGCGCCGGTCTGTCGCAGCATGTGTGGGATGCGCTGGAAAGCTCGGCGATTGCCTCTACCGGCAGCCGCGTGATGATCATCACAGGCTATGGCTCGACGGAAACCGCGCCGGCTTCGGCCACCGCCACCTGGCCGGTGACACGGCCGGGCGAGATCGGCCTGCCGATCCCCGGCATCACCTACAAGCTGCTTCCGAACGAAGAAAAGATGGAAGTGCGCATGAAGGGGCCCAACATCACGCCCGGCTACTGGCGCCAGCCGGAAAAGACGGCGGAAGCCTTTGACGAGGAAGGCTTCTACATCATCCATGACGCGCTGAAATTTGTTGATCCCGAAGACATCAACAAGGGCCTGTTGTTTGATGGCCGCGTGTCGGAGGATTTCAAGCTGAACACCGGCACCTGGGTCAACATGGCGGGCGTGCGCGGCGCGCTGGTCAAGGCCTTTGCGCCCTATGTGCGCGATGCGGTACTGACCGGCTTGAACCAGGATTTCATCGGCGCGCTGCTGTTTACCGACCATGACGCGGTGCGCAAGATTGCGCCAGAGCTGGCGGATGCCGATGATGCAGCGGTGGCCGCCCATCCGGCGGTGCGGGCGATCTTCCAGGAACGGCTGGATGCGCTGGCTGCGAATTCGACGGGCAGTTCGACGCTGGTGGCGCGCGCCATCATTCTCGATACGCCGCCTTCGCTTGATGCCCATGAGGTGACCGACAAGGGCTCGATCAACCAGCGCGCGGTGATGACGGCACGGGCGCATCTCGTCGATGACATCTATGCCGATGCCACTGCCGCCCATGTGCTGGTGGCAGAGCGCAAGAAGCGCGGCTGAGGAAAACTGCTCTAGCCCGCCTCAGCTTCCGGATTCGAGGGACGGCTTTCGGTGTCGGGAGCCGTTATGCGCTCCAGCATGGCGATCAGCCTGTCGCGCTCGGCTTCGCCGCCGAGCTTGGCCACCAGATGATCCTCGTGCTGGCGCCAGATGGTGAGCATGCGCTCGACAAACTGTTCGCCCTTTGCCGTCAGGTAGAGCGAGTGGGAGCGGCGGTCGACATCACCCTTGCGCCGCTCGGCCAGGCCGCGCTGCTCCAGACCGTCCATCAGCGAGACGAGGTTGGCGGGTTTGACGCCCAGCGCCTCGGCAATGTCGGATTGCTTCTGGCCGGGCTTGCTGGCCATCAGGGTGAGGGCGGTGAACTCGGCCGGGCGCAGCTTCAGCCGGGCGAAGCGGTCACCGAAATCCTGGAAGACCGCCAACTGGGCCTTGCGCAAGGTGAACCCGATGACGCTGTCGGCGGCCGGTATGGCCAGATCCATCGGGTTTGTCTGCTTGCGCGGGCGCGATTTCACGGCTGTGGTCATGCATCACCTTGGGCTTTTGTGCCGGACCAGCGAATCCCATGCGCACAAACAATCTTCGATTTATATTATTATACTTTCGAATAGTTTCAAGCGACCGTGGAGTTTGGGCATCTGCTTTGCCTGCAGGCTCAGCGCTGGCAAAAGCGGAGCGCCATGTCATCCAGCGATATCGATGCGTGAGGCCCTTAAAATATGTAATATAATGCATAATGCTATATTCAGTTGGATTTATTAATCGTCATTAAATCAAGCGGTTAGCATGAAAATTCATATATATTGCAATTTTGACTCGCCTTATGCATTAAACTGCACTATGCTGCCTTCAATAAAAAAATCAGACTTGGAGGGTGCCCCTGTGGCCAAGATCATCGACTTCCAGACCGACCCGTCGCGCTACAATCACTGGCGCATCCAGTATGAAGGCGATGTTGCACGCCTGATCATGGACGTGAACGAGGACAAGGGCCTGTTCGAGGGCTATCAGCTCAAGCTCAACTCCTATGATCTGGGTGTCGACATCGAGCTGGCGGATGCTGTCCAGCGCCTGCGTTTCGAGCACCCGGAAGTCAAGGCTGTCGTCATGCAGTCGGGCAAGGAAAAGGTGTTCTGCGCTGGTGCCAACATCCGCATGCTGGGTGGCGCGGCCCATGCCCACAAGGTCAATTTCTGCAAGTTCACCAACGAGACCCGCAACACCTTCGAGGCGGCAGGCAAGGAAAGCGGCCAGACTTATATCGCAGCCGTGAAGGGCGCTTGCGCCGGCGGCGGATACGAGTTGGCGCTGGCCTGCGACCACATCATCCTTACTGATGACGGCTCGTCGTCGGTGTCGCTGCCGGAAGTGCCGCTGCTGGCCGTGCTGCCGGGCACCGGTGGCCTGACCCGCGTGACCGACAAGCGCAAGGTGCGCCGCGATCTGGCAGATGTGTTCTGCTCTATCGAGGAAGGCGTCAAAGGCAAGCGCGCCAAGGACTGGCGGTTGGTGGACGAGGTGGTCCCCAATTCCAAGTTTGACGAAGCCGTTGCGGCACGTGCCAAGGATTTCGCTTCCAAGTCCGACCGTCCTTCGGATGCCAAGGGCATCACGCTGACGCCGCTGTCGCGCACCTTTGCCGCTGACGGTTCGGTTTCCTATTCGACGGTGGAAGTGAATGTCGAGCGCGAGAAGGGCCTCGTGACGCTGACCATCAAGGGGCCGGACGGCGACGCACCTGCCTCCATGGATGGGCTTCAGGCGCAAGGTGCCGAGACCTGGATGCTGCGCGCCGCGCGTGAACTGGACGACGCGATCCTGCATCTGCGCATCAACGAGCTGGAACTCGGCGTGATGATTTTCCGCACGCAAGGCGATGCGGAAAAGGTGATCGCCCATGAGCAGCTGATCCTCGATAATGCCGGTTCGCACTGGCTTGCCCGCGAAATCCAGCTCTACTGGAAGCGCGTGCTGAAGCGCATCGACATGACCTCGCGCTCGCTGGTAGCCCTTGTCGAACCCGGCTCGTGCTATGCCGGAACGCTGGCCGAAATCCTGTTTGCGGTGGATCGCTCCTACATGGCGGATGGCGAATTTGAAGGCGACAACCGCCCGGTCGCGGCGATCCGCCTGTCGGCTGCCAATTTCGGCCCCAATCCGATGGGCAACGGCCTGACCCGCTTGCAGACCCGCTTCCTCGGCGAACCTGAAAAGGTGGACGAAGCCAGGGCGCGTGCCGGTGACATGCTGGAAGCCGAAGATGCATCCGAAATGGGTCTCGTGACCTTCGCCTTTGACGACATCGACTGGGAAGACGAAGTGCGCATTTTCCTCGAGGAGCGCGCCTCCTTCTCGCCCGATGCCATGACTGGCATGGAAGCAAACCTGCGCTTTGCCGGGCCGGAGACCATGGAAACCCGCATTTTCGGCCGCCTCACCGCCTGGCAGAACTGGATCTTCCAGCGCCCGAACGCGGTGGGTCCCAATGGAGCCTTGCAGCGCTACGGCACCGGCCAGCGCGGCGAATACGACATGAGGCGGGTGTGAGGAAACAGATAGCGAATAGCGAATAGCGAATAGGGATGCCAACGCGAGATTGCTTGCACGAAGCGAGCGGACAGTCAGCCTACTCGCTACTCGCTACTCGCTACTCGCTACTCGCTACTCGCTACTCGCAATTCGCACCTCGCCTTTTGAAATTGATGGAGGACGTAACCAATGACTGACCTGCTGAATGTGTCCTATGACACGCTGATCCCCAACAATGTCGGGCTGTCGTCCGACCGCCGCGTGCTCAAGGCGCTGGAAAAGTGGCATCCCGGCTATATCACCTGGTGGAACGACCTGATCCCCCGCAATTTCCAGGAAAGCCTGGTCTATTTGCGCACCGCCGTGTCGGTGGACCCGCAGGGCTGGGCCAAGTTCGACTATGTGAAGATGCCGGAATATCGCTGGGGCGTGCTGCTGGCACCGCAGGTGGAAGGCCGCGTCATTCCCTGCGGCGAGCATTACGGCCAGCCGGCCTGGCAGGAAGTGCCGGGCGAATACCGCGCGCTTCTGCGCCGCCTGATCGTCATCCAGGGCGACACCGAGCCGGCCTCCGTCGAGCAGCAGCGCTTCCTCGGCAAGACCGCGCCGTCGCTCTATGACATGCGCAACCTGTTCCAGGTGAACGTCGAAGAGGGCCGTCACCTCTGGGCGATGGTCTACCTGCTGCAAAAATATTTCGGGGCCGATGGCCGCGAGGAAGCCGACGACATGCTGCGCCGCCAGTCGGGCTCGGAAGAAGCCCCGCGCATGCTGGGTGCCTTCAACGAGGAAACGCCGGATTGGCTCTCCTTCTTCATGTTCACCTATTTCACCGACCGCGACGGCAAGATGCAGCTGGAAAGCCTGGCCCAGTCTGGATTTGATCCGCTGAGCCGCACCTGCCGCTTCATGCTGACGGAAGAAGCCCACCACATGTTCGTCGGCGAGACCGGCGTTGGCCGCACCATCCAGCGCACCTGCGAGGCGA
>JBGSQC010000325.1:0-16008 GCA_041738295.1 Zhengella sp.
CGGTTCGATATAGCCCTCGTCATCGGCAATGTCGCGGTTCTTGGCCTGATGCGACACGCCCAGCGACTTGGCATCCAGCGCGCGTTCGCGGATCGCCCTGCCCTGCTCATCGTCAAGCCGGGAGACCAACTCGCGGGCATATTCACGCGCCTCGGCTTCGGTGTCGCGCACGATCATGTGGACGCGCAGGCCATAATCGAGGGTCCGGCCATGGGCCTCGGCGCGGGCATGAACCGCCTTCATGCGACCGGCGAGCTCTTCCTTGGTCTCCGGCCACATCAGGTAAACGTCACAAAATTCGCCGCACAGTTCCAGCGCATCCGGTGAATAGCCGCCGAAGTAAAGCAGCGGCCCGCCATTCTGCTGGTACGGCTTTGCCGGGGCAGCCGTCAGCCCCTTGAAGGAATAGATCTCGCCGTCAAAGTTGATCTCGTCCTGCGTCCAGGCCTGCCGCAGGATCTGCACCACTTCACGCGAGCGGCGATAGCGGTAGCCGCTGTCCTCGGTCTGGCCGGGGAAATCAGACGAGATGATGTTCACCGTCAGGCGACCTTCCAGCATGTGGTCGAGCGTGGCGATGGTGCGCGCCAGCATGATCGGCTGCATCTCGCCGCAGCGAACTGCTGCCAGCATGTTGATCCTGGAGGTGATCGGCGCGCAGCCCGCCACGAAAGACAGCGTGTCCTGCCCCACCTGATAGGAGGACGGGCACAGGATGTTGCGGAAGCCGAGAGCCTCAGACGTTTTCACAATGTCCGAGCAATGGGCAAAGCTTGACCGCAGCGCGCCATCCGGCACGCCGAGATAGCGGAAATCATCGGAACAAAGCGCCGCAAACCAGGAGACCTCTGACGCATCAAGGTCCGGTGACGTGATGGGAACGATCGTCAAGTCTTCCTCCCGAGGCAGCTCATTGGCCGCGCTCTTTTTGGCGCGATAGGACTTGCGTAACATCCGCATTGATGTAGATCAATACTGTATCAATTATTTCGGTGAGCTGGGGAAGGCATGAACGGCATCAAGCGCGCAGAAGCAGGGCATCGGCCGACATTGATGCGCGGCCCCTTGCCCGTTCACATGCAGGTCAGTGAAATGCTAATCCGCGAAATCGCGGCGGGGCGTCTGGCAGATGGCGCGCGTCTGCCTCCCGAGCGCGAAATGGCCGTCCAGTTCGGCATCTCGGTTGGCACCTTGCGCCGCGCACTGCTGGACCTGACGCAAATGGGCCTGCTGGAACGCATCCAGGGGTCGGGAAATTATGTTCGCGCCAAACCTGAGCAGTCCGGCGTCTATGCCTTTTTCCGGTTGGAGAAGCATGGCGGCGGCGGCTTGCCCACGGCAGATATCATCAGCGTCCAGTTGATGGAAAAGCCCGCTGACCTGCCTGCCTTCGGAGTGTCAGGCATGGCGCACCGCATCCGCCGCTTGCGCCGTCTGGATGGCGTTCCGGCGGCTGTCGAGGAAATCTGGCTGGATGGCGCGCGGGCCGACCGGCTGGGAGCCGACGACATCTCGGAATCGCTTTATCTCCATTATCGCGAGGCTCTCGGCTTCTCCATCATGCGGGTGGAAGACCGTGTGTCCGTCGGCCAGGCCCCGGACTGGTCACCGCCGGAGTTCGCAGTCGCGCCCGGTGGCACCACCGGCTTTGTCGAGCGGCTCGGCTATGCCGGCGATGGCAGCAGCGCCGAATTCTCGCGCAACTGGTTCGATCCGGCCATTGCGCATTACATCTCGCGTCTTCGCTGAAAAGGAACTGTTTGGAATGGGCAAGACTTCGACCGGCTATGGCATCATCGGCTGCGGCATGATGGGGCAGGAGCACATCCGCAACATTGCGCTTTTGCCCGATGCCCATGTGGCCGCCATCTTCGAGCCGGATGCCGCCATGCTGGCAGCCTCGCTGGCACTGGCACCCTCCGCCCGCGCAGCAGGTTCCATAGCTGAGCTTCTGGCCGCCCCGGGCGTTGATTGCGTGCTGATCGCCAGCCCGAATTTCTGTCATGTCGGGCATCTGGAAGAGATCGCCGCGATCCGCCCGCTTCCGGTGCTGGTCGAAAAGCCGCTCTTCACCGATGCCGGCGACGAGGTGCGGATTGAAGCGCTGGCGGCCAAACTGCCGCTGGTCTGGGTGGCGATGGAATACCGCTACATGCCGCCGGTCGCCCGCTTCATTGCCGATGCTCAAGCCGCCACAGGTGGCATCCGCATGCTCACCATCCGCGAGCATCGCTATCCTTTCCTTGAAAAGGTCGGCAACTGGAACCGCTTTGATGCCAATACCGGCGGCACCTTTGTCGAGAAATGCTGCCACTTCTTCGACCTGATGCGCCTGATCCTGAAATCCGACCCGGTTCGCATCATGGCAAGCGGCGGGCAGGCGGTGAACCATGTCGGCGAGACCTATGACGGAAAGCCGTCCGACATCTGGGATCACGGCTATGTCTTGGCCGATTTCGCCAATGGATCCCGCGCGATGCTGGAACTGTGCATGTTTGCCGAGGGCAGCCGCTACCAGGAGGAAATTTCTGCTGTCGGACCCGACGGCAAGATCGAGTGCCTCGTGCCCGGCCCCGGCCGCTTCTGGCCGGCCCATCTCGGCCCCGCTCCCGTCGCGCAAGTCATCGTCAGCCCGCGCAATCCGGCCGGACCGCATTCATTGGAAATCCCGGTCGATCCGCAATTGCTGGAGGCCGGCGACCACAATGGCTCGACCTTCTACCAGCATCGCGGTTTCGTGGCCGCCGTCTCCGGCGCGTCAGGCGTTGAGGTGACCATGAATGACGGCTGGTGGGCCGTCATCATGGGCCTGGCCGCGCACCGCTCCGCTCGCGAGGGCCGCGCCATAGACCTTGCGTCCGAGTTTGCCCTGCCGGTCAAATAAGGCCGACAGAAAGGTCCTATCCGAGATCAGCAGGCAGCAGCGCGTCCGGCATGTTCTGGTAGGACACCGGCCTGAGGAAGCGTCGGATCGACAGCGTGCCAACCGAGGTCGCCCCGAAATTGGTGGAGGCCGGATAGGGCCCGCCATGCACCATGGCGTCGCAGACTTCCACGCCGGTCGGGAAGCCGTTGGCGAGGATGCGACCGGCCTTGCGCTCCAGCACCGGCATGAGCGCCTGACCATGGGCTGTGTCGCCCTCGTCCATGTGGAGCGTGCAGGTGAGCTGACCCTGCAGCGATTTCGCCATGGCAAGCATCTGACCGAAATCCTTCACCGTGACGATCAGGCCGAGCGGCCCGAACACTTCTTCCCCCAGAACATGGTTGGATAGCCAGTCATCGCCCGACACCCGGAAGAGATAGGGCGTCGCATTGCGCAGGTCGCAGGTGGAAGTCAGCAGTTCCTGCACGCCAGCCGTTCCTGCAATGCGGTCGCGGCCCTGCCGGTAGGCAGACGCAATGCCGTCGGTCAGCATGGTCTGCGCGCCAACAGGCGAAAGCGCGGCGGTCGCAGCCTGGGTGAAAGCCTCCGCATCCGCACTCTCGATCACCACGGCAATCCCGGGATTGGTACAGAATTGTCCTGCCCCCATGGTGAGCGATCCGGCCCAGCCCTTGGCAATGGCCTCGCCGCGCGCGGCAAGCGCCTGCGGCAGCAGGAACATCGGGTTGACCGAACCGAGCTCACCAAAGAAGGGGATCGGCTCCGGCCGTTGGGCACACAGGTCAAACAGCGCGCGGCCACCGGCCAACGACCCGGTGAAGCCGACCGCCTTGATCAGTGGATGCTGCACCAGCGACTGGCCGACATCGCGCTTGCCGCCCTGGATGAGCGAGAAGACACCGGGATGAAGCCCGCAGGTCGCAATAGCCGCGGCCACCGCCTGCGCCACGATTTCCGCCGTTCCGGGATGGGCGGAATGCCCCTTGACCACGACCGGGCAACCGGCTGCCAGCGCGGCTGCCGTATCCCCGCCGGCGGTGGAAAAAGCCAGCGGGAAGTTCGACGCGCCGAAGACCGCGACAGGGCCGATCGGACGTTCCACCAGCTTGATATCGGGGCGCGGCAGCGGCGCACGATCCGGCAGTGCCACATCATGGCGGCGGTCGAGATAGTCACCCTTCAGGATGTGGGAGGCAAACAGCCGGAGCTGGCCGGTGGTGCGTCCGCGCTCACCAATGAGGCGGGCTTCCGGTAATCCGGTTTCCTGCGTACCGATGGCGGTGATGGCATCGCCGCGCTTGTCGATCTCGTCGGCAATGGCATTGAGGAAGGCAGCGCGTGCCGCCCGCGTGGAATAGCCATAGCTCCAGAAGGCATCTTCCGCCGCGCGCGCCGCCTCATCCACCAGCGCCGGCGTTCCGACTGCGAAGTCATGCGCCTCGCCATGCGCCGGTTCCGAACGGAATGTGCCCGCGCCGTCAACCCAGTTGCCGGCGATCAGATGCTTGCCTGTCAGCATGGTCATGTCCTTTTGTCCTGTCATTCAGCCAGCCGGAAGGCGGCATCTGCGCGGCCCTTGAAGCCGCCATCGATCACATAGGCATGGCCCGCACCGGGATCAGCCGCACGGTCCTTTTCCGAATAGCCTTGCCAGGCCGTCGTGACCAGCATCTGGTCGAGCCTGTCTCCCACAAAGACCGGGCAGCTCGTCTGGCCCGCCGGCACTTCGAACGTGGCAACCAGCGAACCGTCCGGCGCGAAGCCCGAGACTGATCCCCCGCCCCACGCGGCATTCCACAAAACGCCGTTGACGTCCATCACCGAACCGTCGAAATGCCCGCCCAGAGGAAGATCGGTCGCAGTCAGGAATGGTTCCGGTTCGCCAACCGGCAATCCCGTCCTGTGATCGAGCGCCACGCGGAACACTTTGTTGCGGCCGGTATCGGCAAAATGACCGGTCGCGCCGTCGGCTGAAAAGCAGATGGAATTGGGAATGGAAATACTGTCGAACAGGGTTTTCACCTGCCGCCCGTCCGTCCAGTAGATGGCGCCGGCACCGCGCTCTGCGCGCTTGCCCATCGTGCCGATCCACAGAGTGCCCGACGGATGCACGCGCCCGTCATTCGACCGTGTCACCGGATTGTCGGCTTCCAGCGCCACCAGCAGCGAAAGAGCGCCATCGGCAATCCGCCGCTCGTAGATCCCGTCCTCCATGGCGATCATTTGCCGGCTGTCGTCAATGCCCGCAATCACCGATCCCATGCGCGGCAACGGATGAACCAGCGTCTCGCCGGACGCAAACCGGTGCTCCAACAACTTGCAGCCGACAATGTCGAACCACCAGGCCGTATCAGTCTGCCGGTCATAATGCGGCCCCTCACCCAATTCCGAGCAAGGACCCGGCAGCTTTCGGACGATGGCAGCGGTGATGGTCATCGGCATTCCCCTGTGTTCACCCGATCACTTGCCCCACCGCAAGGCCAGCACGTCGAGATCCTGCGCCAGCGACAGCAGGCGTTCCCGCGTGCGGGGAGACATCGGCTTCAGCGGATGGCGCACATGATCGGATCCGATCACGCCCCCCTCCATCATCACCGTCTTGGCGGCGCGCAATCCGCATTGCCGGTTCTCGTGATTGATCAGCGGCAGGCATGTCGTCCAATGCTGCAAGGCTGCGTCTTTGTTGCCCGCCAGATACTCCGTCACGATCGGCTTGATCTTTTCCGGGAACATCGCCGAGGTCATCGTGCCGGTGCATCCGGCATCAAGGTCGGCCAGCAGCGTCACCGCTTCCTCGCCATCAAACGGCCCGACAATGTGCTCGCCGCCCGCCTCGATCAGCGCTGCCAGCTTGTCGGCGGCAAAGGGCACCTCGATTTTGAAATAGGAGACGTTTTCGATTTCGCGCGCCATGCGCACCAGCAGGTCGACCGGCAGCGGCGCGCCGGAAAGCGGCGCATCCTGTACCATGATGGGAATGGAGATCGCGTCGCTGACGGCCTTGAAGTGCTCGATGATACCCTGCGGTGACGGCACCAGCCCGACACCGTGATAGGGCGGCATCATCATCACCATGGAGGCCCCGAGCGCCTGCGCATCGCGGGCACGTTTTTCAGCAATCGCCGTGGAGAAATGGCTGATCGTCACGATCACCGGCACCCGGCCCGCCGCATGCTCGAGGCTCAGCCGCATCAGGATGGCGCGCTCCTCGTCCGACAGCAGGAACTGCTCGGAATAATTGGCAAGGATGCAGATCGCGTCGACGCCTTGGTCGATCATGCAATCGATGACACGCTTCATGCCCTCCTCGTCCAGCCGCCCGTCGGCATGGAAGGGTGTGGGCGCCACAGGCAGGATCCCGGTCAGCAGTCTGGTCATGGAAGTCCCTTTCAAAGAATGGTCTGCGCGTGGAAGCGCGAGTGCTGGCGGTAGACCTGCCCCGGCAGGAGCAGGACCGACGGATAATCGGGATGGTTGGGCGCATCGGGCCAGCCTTGCGGCTCAATGGCGAGGCCGGCATGGGACCTGTAGGGCTGGCCGCCATGCCCTGCATGCGGTGCGGTGGAAATATGCGCGCCATCATAGAGCTGGAGGCCCGACGCAGTGGTCCATATTTCGAGCGCGACGCCACCAGCCTCCAGCCGGCAGGCCGCGCGCTTGGCTCCATCCGCGCCATCAAGGCAGAGATTATGGTCAAGCGGCCCATCACCCGGCAGCATGACCCGCCGCAGCGAGCGGAAATCAAACCGCGTGCCTGAGACCGGCGCGGGCTTGCCCAAGGGAATTTTCAGATCATTCACCGGCAAATAATGCGTGGCTTCCGCCGTGAGGCGATGCCTGGAAAGGTCAGCCGACCCGTCAAGGTTCCAATAGGCGTGGTGCGCCGGATTGCAGAAGGTCGGCGCATCGGTGCGCCCCTCGATCACAAGGTCCAACGCCCCGTCTGCTTCAAGGCGATAGGTCGCGCTCAGGTCAAGGTTACCGGGGAACCCGCCTTGGCCATCGGCGAGCCGCACCGAGAGGCGGCAGGAATTTTCATCAAACCCATCGATGGTCCAGTTGACCGAGCCGCAGCCTTTCGCCCCACCATGCAAAATGGTGACGCCATTCTCGTTGCACTCCAGGTCAAGCATCCGTCCTTGCAGGGGCGCACGACCACCGGCGATGCGGTTCGCCACCCGCCCGACAATCACCCCGAAGGACGACATCACCGTGAGCCAGGGCTCGAACCGGTCGGCACCCAGAACGAGCGAATGAGCCACCCCGGCAATGCGGTAGTCCGTCAGCGCCGCACCCCAGCTCATGACGCTCGCCCTGTGCCTGCCATTGGTCAGCGTGACACGATGAACGATCTCCTCATCCGGACCGGTTCCGAAATGTTCTGCGGTTTTCATGGCAATGCCCGGTCATAGGCGGCGACCATCCGCATTGCCGTAGC
The DNA here is from genome assembly GCA_041738295.1 of Zhengella sp. Taxonomy (GTDB): domain Bacteria; phylum Pseudomonadota; class Alphaproteobacteria; order Rhizobiales; family Rhizobiaceae; genus Zhengella. Next base: position 7,326 of record JBGSQC010000325.1, read on the forward strand.
GCGCACCGTGTCTGCGCCGTCGCCGGGCTTGTAGAGCGCCGTGCCGATGCCGAAACCCGCAACGCCGGCTGCGAACCAATCCCCGAACGTGTCCGCCGAGGCCCCGCCCACGGCGTAGAGGTCCACGTCAGAAGGCAGCACCGCCTTGATGGCCTTGACGCCGGCTGGCCCATGCAGCGAGGCCGGGAACAGCTTGATGGATCGCGTGCCGGCCTTGATCGCGGCAAAGCACTCGGTCGGTGTGAACACGCCCGGCATGGACACCATGCCATGCGCCAGCGTCCTGCCAATCACTTCCCCATCGCAATTGGGCGACACGATCAGGCGTCCACCGGCATCATGCACGCGGTCCACGTCCTCGACCGAGAGTACCGTTCCGGCGCCGGTCAGCGCGCGGTCGCCAAGCGCCTTTGAAAGCCGCGCAATGCTTTCGAACGGGTTTGGCGAGTTGAGCGGCACTTCGATCATTGAGAACCCGGCTTCAACCAGCGCCTCGCCGATGGAAACGACCTCTTCCGGCTTGACGCCGCGCAGGATGGCAACGAGCTTGCGCATCACGCCAACTCCCTTGCCAGGGACGCATGGGCGGCCTTCAATCCGGCAAGGGTCAGCGCCTCACCAAGCTCGATTACCGGTTCGCCACCAGCCAGCCGCAAGGCCTCGCCATAGGCGGCAGACAGCGGTCCGGTGCCAATCAAATGAACCGGGGTCTCGGTCCAGAAATTCCGCGTTGCCGCCAGCTCCGCGCCGATCAGAAGACCGGACAAGCGCGCGCGGCCGCTGGTGCCATCAGCTCCTGACAGCAGCGAAGCCGCCCGTACCGAAAACAGCGCCGAGGTCAGCCGCGAAGGTTCGGCCAGCATTTCCCTCACAGCGCCCGCAAAGACGTCACGGTTTTCGCCTTCGCCCGCCACCGAATGGCGCAGCACCGACTGGCCGGCCATCAGCGCAAAGATCTCGCCGGTCATCACGGTGGTGAAGGAGACAACCTTGCCGCCGTCAAGCCTCACCCATTTGGCGTGGGTGCCGGGCAGGCAGGCGATGGCTTCGCCGCTGCCAAGCCGTGCCACAAGACCGGCAAGCTGCGTTTCCTCGCCGCGCATCACGTCCGCCGGAACCGCTTGCGACAGGCCGGGAATGATGGTGACCGACAGCCGCCTGTCAGCTGTTTCAACCGGCATCATGCCGTCACCGGAGACCGGGAGGCAGGGAACGGTGCGATAAGGCGCTTCTTTCCAGCCCTGGCGCGCACCAGCCATTCCGCAGACAACAACAGGGATTGCATGGGTCATCCGCTCCGGCAGCCAGCCACCAGCCAAGCGAAGCAGCAGCGGCTCATAGTCGGCGGACGCAAGCGTCCCCATGCCATCGGGCGAAGCGGCGCGCGCCAGCACTGCGCCGTCACGGCCCATGGCCCAGAGCCGGAGCGAAGAGGTGCCCCAGTCGGCGGCGATCCATTGCAGGTTTTCTGCGATGCTTTTGCCAGCCATCACACCCTCACTCGTGGAACGGTTCGACCGTGACACGGCGCCCGAACAGGAAGGCATCGGCCACATGCACCATCGGCGCCATATCCATGTCGATGCCGCCGGCGCGCACCAGCTTCGCCATCTTGTCGTAGAGGCGCTGATACTCGCCATTCAGAAGCGGGTTTGACCCGTCATCGCTGTCGTCCAGCGATCCGCCTTCAGCAATTTCCTCTCCATTGATCGCCAGTTTCGCCCCGCCGTCCGACAGCACCAGCCGCCCGGCATCGGTCATGATGTCGATGCTCCAGGTCTGCTCACCCTCTTGCCGGAAGTCGAAATCCGCCGTCATCTCCGCCCCGTGCGGATGGACAAAGGCGAGCGCTGCGGCAATCGGCGTCTGGCAGTTTTCAGGGAAGGACAGTTCCGCGCATGACAGGTGGAACCGGTCCGGCAGGATTTCAGTGACGATGGAAAGCGCATTGATGCCGGGATCAAACACGCCAAGCCCGCCTGCCTCCCAGATCCAGGCCTGTCCCGGATGCCAGCGTCGCACATCCTCTTTCCAGGTCACGGCAAGGCTGATGATCCGCTTGTCCGCAAGCCATGCCTTGGCAGGGGCAACTTGTGCCGCCTCGCGCGAATGCCAGGTGGCATAGATCGAGACGCCTGCATCGCGCGCCATCGCCTCCAGCGTGTGGCATTCCGACAAAGTGGCGCCGGGCGGCTTTTCCAACATCACGTGCCGGCCAGCCAGGATTGCCGCCTTGGCGTAGTCAAAGCGCGGAACCGGCGGCAGGCAGAGCGACACGGTGGAAATGTCGGGACGGGCTTCCAGCATGGCGGAGAAATCATCAAATGCCTGCACGCCGTCCACGGAACCGTGACGCGACACAGTGGCCGCCAGCGACCAGTCGTGCGAGGCCGCGAGTGCCGGAACATGCTGGTCACGGGCGATCTTGCCGATACCGACCAGGGCGATCTTCATGGCGGAGGAGCGAGGGTTCATCAGTGTGCATCCTTACCGACAGGCGCGCCACGGCAGCCTTTCAGGAAATCGAGGTCGGCGCCGGTGTCAGCCCCTTCCACATGGGTCTGGTGCAGCCAGGCATAGCCGGAGGCCGGTGCTTCCGCCAAAGGCTTCCACTCCGCCAACCGCGCGGAAAGTTCGGCTTCGGAAATATCCAGATGGATGCGCCGCGCCGCGACGTCGAGCTCGATCATGTCGCCATTGCGCACCACGGCAAGCGGCCCGCCGGCAGCGGCCTCCGGCGAAGTGTGCAGCACCACCGTGCCATAGGCCGTGCCGGACATGCGCGCGTCCGAGATGCGCACCATGTCGGTGATGCCCTTGCGCAGCACTTTCGGCGGCAGGCCCATGTTTCCCACTTCCGCCATTCCGGGATAGCCCTTCGGGCCGCAATTCTTCAGCACCATCACGCAGGTTTCATCAATGTCGAGCGCCTCGTCGTTGATCTTCGCCTTGTAGTCGTCAATGTCCTCAAACACGACCGCCCGTCCGCGATGCTGCATCAAGTGCGCCGAGGCGGCGGAGGGTTTCAGCACCGCGCCCTTCGGTGCGAGGTTGCCCTTCAGCACGGCAATGCCGCCCTGGCGGGTCAGCGCCTTTTCAAGTGGCAGGATCACATCCTCATTGTGGTTGGTGACATCCTTGACCTCGTCCCAGATCGTCCCGCCAGAGACTGTGAGCGCGTCGCGGTGCAACTGCCCGGCCTCGCCCAGCCGCTTCAGAACCACCGGCAGGCCGCCGGCATAGAAGAACTCTTCCATCAGATATTTGCCCGATGGCATCAGGTTGACGATGGTCGCCACATCGCGCCCGCAGCGGTCCCAGTCGTCCAGCGTCAGGTCGATACCGACCCGACCGGCGATGGCCAGCAAATGGATCACGGCATTGGTGGAACCGCCAATCGCCCCATTGGTGCGGATGGCGTTCTCGAAGGCTTCCTTCGTCATGATGTCGGAGGGCTTCAGATCATCCTTCACCATCTGCACGATGCGCCGACCGGTCATCTGCGCCATCACGCGGCGGCGCGAATCGACACCCGGAATGGCCGCATTGCCTGACAACGCCATGCCGAGTGCTTCGGCCATCGAGGCCATGGTAGAGGCCGTGCCCATGGTGTTGCAGCTGCCCGAAGAACGGCTCATTGAGGCTTCTGCCTCAAGGAACTCGTCCTGGGTCATCTCTCCGGCCTTCACCGCTTCTGAAAACTTCCACAGATGGGTGCCGGAGCCGACCCGCTCGCCACGGAACCAGCCGTTCAGCATCGGCCCGCCGGAGACAACAATGGACGGCAGATCGGTGGAGGCCGCTGCCATCAGCAGGCTCGGCGTGGTCTTGTCGCATCCGACCAGCAGCACCGCGCCGTCGATCGGCTGGCCGCGCATCTGCTCCTCGATGGAGAGCGCCGCCAGATTGCGGAACATCATCGCCGTCGGGCGAAAAGTATTTTCAGAAGCCGAGAACACCGGCACCTCGACCGGGAAACCGCCAGCCTCCCAGACTCCCGCCTTCACCTTTTCCGCAAGATCACGCAGATGTCCATTGCAAGGCGTCAGGTCCGACCATGTGTTAAGGATGCCGATCACCGGGCGGCCATCGAACAGGTCGTGCGGATGGCCCTGGTTCTTCATCCAGCCGCGATGATAGATGACATCGCGCGACGTGCCGCCATACCATTCCTGGCTGCGCAACTTGCGGGGCCATGCGGCCGGTTTGAAGCTCATGGTAACACCTCGATGGGTCATAGCGCGTGGAACAGGCAGGTGGCGGCCGCGCCGGTCGCGGCCAGCCGGCTCAGGCCTGCTTCTGCTTGTAGTAGACGTCCAGGAACACCGCGAGCATCAGCACGACACCCTTGATGACCTGCTGCCAGTCAATGCCGATGCCCATGATCGACATGCCGTTGTTCATGACACCCATGATGAAGGCACCGATCACCGCGCCGGTCACCTTGCCGACACCGCCAGTGGTGGCCGCACCGCCGATGAACACGGCCGCAATCACATCAAGCTCGAAACCGAGACCGGCTTTCGGCGTCGCCACGTTGAGACGCGCGGCGAAGATCAGCCCTGCGAGCGCAGCAAGTGCACCCATGATGGCGAAGATCAGGAGGGTCAGCCGCTCTGTGTTGATGCCCGAAAGCTTGGCCGCCTTGGGGTTGCCGCCCATGGCATAGATGCGCCGGCCAAAAGTGGTGCGCGTGATGATGAACAGGAACAGCGCAATCAGCGCAAACATCACGATGAGAACTGTCGGCAGGCCCTTGTAGCTTGCCATCAGGAAGGAAAAACCCATGAAGCCGATGGCGATCAAGCCATTGCGCCCGTAGAAGATCAGGTCCGGCTCTTCGGCCAACCCATGCGTCTGCTGCGAGCGCCGCTCGCGGAAATTACCCCAGACGATCAGGCCGGTGACGATGGCCCCAAGCAGGATGGCCAGCAGGTTGAACGGCTTTCCACCCAGTTCAAAGGCAAAGATGTCCGGCACGTAGCCCGACGACAGCAACTGGCAGACTTTCGGAAAGGGCCCGACCGACGCGCCGCCCAGCACGGTGAGTGCAAGGCCCTTGAAGATCAGCATGCCGGCCAGCGTCACGATGAAGGCGGGGATCTTGTAATAGGCGACGAAATAGCCTTGCGCCCCGCCGATGGCTGCACCAAGCAGCAGGCAGAGCAGAGCCGCCGAGAACGGGTCCATCTTCCATTGCACCATAAACACCGCTGCCACTGCCCCGATGAAGCCGGAAACCGAGCCGACCGACAGGTCGATGTGACCGGCCACGATCACCAGCAGCATGCCTAGCGCCATGATGACGATGTAGCTGTTCTGCAGGATGATGTTGGTCATGTTGATCGGGCGGAACAGCGTGCCATTGGTGGCAAGCTGGAAGAAGATCATTATCGCCAGCAGCGACAGCAGCAGCGCATAGTCGCGGATATTGGCTCTCACGAAGCGCATGATGTCCGACTTCTGTCCGGGGGCAGTGATGTCGCTCATGGTCAGTTCTCCCAGGATTTCATGATGGCCCGCATGATCTTCTCCTGCGAGGCTTCCGCTGTCGGCATTTCGGCCACGAAGGCCCCTTCATTCATCACATAGATGCGGTCGGAAATTCCCAGCAGTTCGGGCATTTCAGACGAGATGACGATCACCGCCTTGCCCTGTTCGGCGAGCGCGTTGATGATACCGTAGATTTCGTATTTCGCGCCGACATCGATGCCGCGCGTCGGCTCGTCGAGAATGAGCACGTCAGGCCCCGAAAACAGCCATTTCGCCAGCACCACTTTTTGCTGGTTGCCGCCCGACAGGTTGACGGTCTGCTGGTAGACGCTGGAGGACCGGACGCGCAGGTCGCGGCGGTAGTTGCTGGCGACGGACAGTTCCTTCAAGTCGTCGATCACGCCGCGCTTGGAAACGCCGCCCAGATTGGCCAGCGTCGTGTTGTGCTTGATGTGGTCGATCAGAACCAGGCCATAAGTCTTGCGGTCCTCGGTCACATAGGCAAGCCCGGCTTTCATGGCTTTCGGGATGCTGGAGACATCGGCTGTCTTGCCGTGAAGCTTCACAGTGCCCGAGATGCGCTGGCCCCAGGAGCGGCCGAAAAGCGACATGGCAAGTTCGGTCCGACCGGCCCCCATCAGGCCGGCAATGCCCACCACTTCGCCCGCACGAACCGTCAGGTTCACGCCCTTGATCGTCAGGCGGTCATTGTGATGCGGGTGATAGACCTTCCAGTCCTCCACCTCCATCACCGGAGCGCCGATGGTCGCGTTGCGCGGCGTATAGCGATCCGACAATTCGCGACCGACCATGGCGTGGATGATGCGATCCTCGTCAACCTCCCCGGAGGCGCATTCCATCGTGTCGACGGTGGAGCCATCGCGCAACACGGTGATGCGGTCGGCGACTTTCATCACCTCGTTGAGCTTGTGGGTGATGAGGATGGAGGCAATGCCCTGCGCCTTGAATTCCTGCAGCAGCGCCAGCAGCGCATCGGAATCGGTTTCGTTGAGGCTTGAGGTCGGCTCATCCAGGATGAGCAGCTTGACCTTCTTATTGAGCGCCTTGGCGATCTCGACAAGCTGCTGCTTGCCGGTGCCGAGATTGTCGATGATCGTATCCGGGTTTTCCTTCAGCCCCACCTTGGCAAGCAGGCCCTTGGTGCGGGCATAGGCCTCGTACCAGTTGATGATGCCGCGCGTCGCCGTCTCATGACCGAGGAAAATGTTCTCGGCAATCGACAGCAACGGCACCAGCGCCAGTTCCTGGTGGATGATGATGATGCCGCAATCCTCGCTGTCGGCAATCGAGCGGAACTGCCGCGTCTTGCCTTCAAACAGGATGTCGCCTGAAAATTCGCCGGACGGGTAAACGCCCGACAGCACCTTCATGAGCGTGGACTTGCCTGCGCCGTTTTCGCCGACCACGGCGTGGATTTCAGCCGGCATGATGCCGAGATTGACGTTTTCCAGCGCTTTCACGCCCGGAAAGGTCTTGGTGATGTTCCGCATCTCAAGGATGGGTTGCATGGCCCGTCGCCTCCCGTTTTCCCCGCGATCATGCCCAATGCCGGACCAGCGCGCAAACGCATGGCCAAAAGGCACGGCTGCGCCTTTTGGGGCGACAGCCGTGAAGGAAGCGGGGACTTATCCCCGCTTCCGCAAGTCCGGATTACTTGAGGTCTTCGGCCTTGATGTAGCCCGAGCCGACCAGCAGCTTCTCGATGTCGCCCTGCTCGACAGAGTGGGGAACCAGCAGGTTGGACGGAACCACCTTGACGCCATTGTCATAGGTCTTGGTGTCGTTGACCGTCGGCTCCTGGCCCTTCAGCACGGCGTCCACCATGTCGGCGGTAACCTTGGCCAGTTCACGCGTGTCCTTGAAAACGGTCGAGTACTGCTCGCCGGACATCATCGCCTTGACGGACGGCACTTCGGCATCCTGGCCGGAAACGATCGGCATTTCCGCGCCCGGTTCGTAGCCGACGCCCTTCAGCGACGAGATGATGCCACGCGACAGGCCGTCATAGGGCGACAGCACGGCGTGCACCTTCTTGTCGGTGTAGTTGGCCGAAAGCAGGTTATCCATGCGGGCCTGCGCCACGGCGCCATCCCAGCGCAGCGTGCCGACCTTCTCCATGCCCATCTGTCCCGACGGGACAACAACGGCACCGGAATCGATCAGCGGCTGGAGGACGCTCATTGCGCCATCGTAGAAGAAGAAGGCGTTGTTGTCGTCCGGCGAGCCGCCGAACAGTTCCACATTCCACGGCTTCACATTGGGGAAGCGTTCCTTCAGGCCCTTGACGAGCGAGTCAGCCTGCAGCACGCCGACCTTGAAATTGTCGAAGGTGGCATAGTAGTCGACATGGGCCGAGCCGCGGATCAGGCGGTCATAGGCAAACACCTTGGCACCGGCCTCGTTCGCCTTTGCCAGGATGTCCGACAGCGTCGTGCCGTCAATGGCGGCGACAATGAGCACCTTGGCGCCCTTGGTCACCATGTTCTCGATCTGCGCCAACTGGTTCGGAATGTCGTCTTCGGCAAACTGCAGGTCTGTCTCATAGCCACGGGCCTGAAACTCCTTGACCATGCTCTCGCCGTCCGAAATCCAGCGCGTCGATGACTTCGTGGGCATCGAAATGCCAACCAGGTCAGCGGCAAAGGCCGGCACAACAAGGGTTGCGCCCAGCGCGACCGCAGCAAGTGCGGAAATCAGCTTCCTCATCAAATCCTCCCGAATGATAAAATCCCTTCGCCTCTCTCCCAAAAGGCGGGGCCGGCGGCGCCGGATGCGGACCTTGGTGATCCCGGGCGAACGATAGGGGCGGACCTTGATGCAGTTCAAATGCATAGATTGACATTCTGCATACCGGAATTGATAAGCACTTCATGAGCAGTCTTGCCAATCGCCTGCAAGTGAAGGACTTCCGGCTTGTCCGCACGATCTGCGAGACGGGCCAGCTGGCGCTTGCTGCCGGACGCCTCGGCATGACCCAGCCTGCCGCCTCGCGCATGCTGGCGGCCATCGAGGAGACCGTCGGCCTCAAGCTGTTTGACCGTCATCCGAAGGGAATGTCGCCGACACCGGCGGGCGAAGTGCTGGCCCGCAATGCGCTGACCCTCGTCAACGGCATCGACCAGGCGGTGCGCGAAGTGGAGGCCGTGCGCTCGGGCCGCGCCGGCACGGT
>JBGSQC010000359.1:0-19608 GCA_041738295.1 Zhengella sp.
GCCGTGCAGATCATGGCGGAATCGCAGCTCGGCGAAGCCCTGTCGGATGATGAGGCCAATAAGCTGGTTTCGTTCCTCGACACGCTTACCGGCAAGATGCCTGAAGTGACCTATCCGGTGCTTCCGCAGGAAACCGCTGACACGCCGCGCCCGACAGGCCAGGTGAAGTAAGCTGGCAGCGGGGCCTCACCCCCCGCTCCGGACATGAATGAGGAAGTCCCGGTTGGGGCTAGGGACTTCCGATGACGGCCGCATCTGCGACTAGCAGGTGCGGCCGTCCTGTTTTGAGAGACAGGAAGCGGTTTTCTTGAAGCCCAAGCTGTGGCAGGAGAGGCGACCGCTCCCCGGAGGACCCATGGCAGGAACAGACAAGCACCAGACCCTGATCGCCGATGGTCCCGTGATCATCCTCGTCGAGCCGCAGCTTGGCGAGAACATCGGCATGGTGGCGCGCGCCATGGCCAATTTCGGGCTTGCTGAGCTGCGGCTGGTCAATCCGCGCGATGGCTGGCCATCCGAAAAGGCGATCGCAGCCGCCAGCAAGGCCGACCATGTGATCGACGGCACGCAGGTTTTCGCGACACTTGAGGAAGCCATCGCCGACATGGAATTCGTGTTTGCCACGACGGCGCGCATTCGCGACGGGTTCAAGGCGGTGCGCAGCCCCGTCGAGGCCTGCTCGATGCTGCGCCAACGCCATGGCGCGGGCCTGCGCACCGCCATCCTGTTCGGTCGCGAGCGATTCGGCCTGTCAAACGAGGAGGTGAGCATTGCCGACGAGATCGTCACCTTCCCGGTCAATCCGGCCTTTGCCTCTCTCAACATTGCGCAAGCCGTGCTGCTGATGAGCTATGAGTGGATGAAGAGCGGGCTTGAGCGCGCCACCGACACGAATTTTGCCGGGCCGGAAATGCGGCCGGCGCGGCGCGGGCAGCTGACGAGCTTCATGGCCTATCTGGAAGAGGCGCTGGACAAACGCGGCTATTTCCGCACCGAGGCCAAGAAGCCGAAAATGGTGGACAATTTGCGCGCCGTGCTGACCCGCCCGGGCTTTTATGCCGCCGAGATTGACGTGCTGCGCGGCGTGGTGTCCTCTCTGGACCGGTTCACGCCGCAGCGGCGGCGTGGCGACGGGCCGCCGGAAGAGTAAGCGGCGAGGGCAGGGAACAGATGCCGGGGACAATCCTCTATTTCGACAGCGGCATTGGCGGGCTTTCGGTCGTCAAGGAAGCGCGCATCCTGCTGCCGGATTACCGCTATGTCTATGTGGCCGACGACGCCGCCTTTCCCTATGGAGCCTGGGAAGAAGCGGAGCTGAAGGCGCGCATGACGGCGCTGTTCGGGCGGTTGCTCGCTGAATGGAAGCCGGAGATCGTCGTCATCGCCTGCAACACGGCGTCCACACTCGCCATCGAGCATCTGCGCCAGGTCTATCCGAAAGAGCATTTCGTTGGAACGGTGCCTGCCATCAAGCCGGCAGCCGAGCGCACGGCTTCGGGTCTCGTTTCGGTGCTGGCGACACCCGGTACGGTGAAGCGGCAATACACCCGCGACCTGATCGAGAAATATGCCTCCAAGTGCCATGTGCGTCTTGTCGGGTCGGAAAACCTGGCGCAACTGGCCGAGACCTACATGCGCCATGGATTTGTGGATGAGGAGGCCGTGCGCAATGAGATCGCGCCGTGCTTCGTGGAGAAGGGTGGCAAACGCACCGACATCGTGGTGCTGGCCTGCACGCACTACCCGTTCCTCGTGAATCGCATGCGCAAGATGGCGCCGTGGCCGGTGGACTGGATCGACCCGTCGGAGGCTATTGCACGCCGCGCCATGGCAGTGCTGGATGAGCGCGGCGTTCCGGCCAATGCGGAAAGGGATGGCGCGCCCGTAACCGATGTGGCGGTGTTCACTTCCGGCAAGCCGGAAGCAGCCCTCGTGCGGCTGATGCGCGGCTTCGGCTTCTCGGATTTTGCCTGAGCATCCAGCCAGCCTTGTTGTCAGCCTCTGCGCCTGTGCTATCGTCCACGCCAGAGGGGCTGGATTTGCGGAGTTCCGACATGATGCGCAAGGCGCTGCTCACCCTTTTCCTTCTCGCTCCCGTATGTGCTTCAGCGCAGGAGGCAAAGCCTTCTGCCTTGATCGGCGCGATCGTTCCGGCTGAGCCCGAGGCGCGCGCCTGCTTCGTGCGAGAATACACCGACGAACATCTCAAGGCTCATCCGGCGCAGACAGTTGCCGGTATGGAATTCCGCCTCACCTGGCATGTCTTCGAGGTAGAGGAGGGGGCCGAACCCTTTTCCGACTACCAGTTCCACCTCGGCGTCCGCAAACGGTGAGCTAAGAAGGAGCTGACCGCCGGCGGCCCCTGCATGGAGCAGGATGGCAAGATCTTCTGCGGCGTGGAATGCGATGGCGGCGGCGTCTTCGTGACCAGGCGCGAGGACGGCTCGCTGATGGTCTCCTTCGATGACATGTGGGGCATCCGCATGAGCGACAGTTGCGGCGAGGAGGAGGGTGTCGAGTTCAAGCCCGGCAAGGATGACAAGGCGTTCCGGCTTGACCCGCTGCCTGTCAGCCAGTGTCCGGCCTACGACGCCTGGTAGAAATCAATGCGCACTTCATTTCCCTGTCACGCAGCATGGCTAGCTTTGCCATGATCCGGAAACCGCACGTCGCTTCCGGCCCAGCACCCCGCAGAAAGCCAGACAGGAAGGGTTCCGTCATGACCATTCACGACATCAAGACACCGACTGACATTCGCGAAGAGTCAGAGGATATCGGCCGCAATGATGCCGCCAACCCGACGATGGGCGACATCATCAACAAGCGTTTTTCGCGCCGCGGGTTCCTGCAGGGCGCGCTGGCTGTGACCGCCATTGCCTCCACTGTCAGCCCGCTTGCGATCATGATCGCCGATGAGGCGCGCGCCGAAACCGGTTTTTCCTTCAATTTCGACGAGATCGAGGCCGGTGTTGACGAGACCCATCACGTGGCCAAGGGCTATGATGCCGACGTTCTGCTGCGCTGGGGCGACAAGGTGTTTGCCGACTCGCCGGAGTTCGATCCGATGAAGCAGACGGCGGAGGCCCAGGTCCGCCAGTTCGGCTACAACAATGACTTTCTCGGCTTCATTCCGCTGGACGCCAACCCGGACCACGGCCTGCTGCTCGTCAACCATGAATACACCAATGGGGAGCTGATGTTCCCTGCCTGGGCGACCGTGGAAAAGGACGCCGAAGGCAAGGAAAAGGTGAAGATGGGTGAGTATACCAAGGACCTCGTCGACATCGAGATCGCTGCCCATGGTGCCACGGTGATTGAGGTCCGCCGCGAGAACGGCAAATGGATGCCGGTGCTTGATGGCAAGCTGAACCGCCGCATCACGCCGATGACCGAAATGATGCTGTCGGGTCCGGTGGCCGGCCATGATCGCGTCAAGACGTCCGCTGACGCGACCGGAACCAAGGTTCTGGGCACCCTCAACAATTGCGCCGGTGGGATCACGCCCTGGGGCACGTTCCTGACGGCCGAAGAAAACTTTCACGGCTACTTCAATGGCGCCCTTCCGGATGGCCACAAGGAAGCCGCCAACTACAAGCGCGTCGGCGTTCCGGCTGGCTGGTATGAATGGGGCCGGTTCCACGACCGCTTCGACGTGACGAAGGAGCCCAATGAAGCCAACCGCTTTGGCTGGATCGTCGAGATTGACGTGAATGATCCGACCTCCGCCCCGAAGAAGCGCACCGCCATTGGCCGCTGCAAGCACGAAGGCTGCGAGACCATCGTCAACAAGGACGGCCGTGTCGTGCTCTACTCGGGCGACGATGAGCGCTTCGACTATGTCTACAAATTCGTGACCAAGGGCACTTTCAACGCCGCCGACCGCGCTGCCAACATGGACCTGCTCGACGAAGGCACACTGCATGTCGCGAAGTTCAACGAGGACGGCACGGTTGACTGGATGCCGCTGATCCAGGGCGAAGGCCCGCTGACGGCTGCCAACGGTTTTGAAACCCAGGCCGATGTGCTGATCGAGACGCGCCGCGCCGCCGATCTTCTGGGTGCCACCAAGATGGACCGCCCGGAAGATGTGCAGCCGAACCCGAAGACCGGCAAGGTCTATGTGATGCTGACCAACAACACCAAGCGCAAGGCGGGCGACGAGAATGCCGCCAACCCGCGTGCGGACAACAAGTTTGGTCACATCATCGAGATCACCGAAACCGATGCGGACTTCGCTTCTCTCAAGTCAACCTGGGAAGTGCTGGTGAAGTGCGGCGACCCTGCCGTGGCCGAAGTCGGCGCGACCTTCTCGTCGGCCACAACGGCCAATGGCTGGTTCGGCATGCCCGACAACTGCGCCATTGATGGCGATGGCCGCTTGTGGGTGACGACCGACGGCAATTCGAAGAAGGCAACCGGCCGCACGGATGGCATCTGGGCGGTGGAAACAGAAGGCGCGATGCGCGGCACGTCTCGCCTGTTCTACCGCGTTCCGGTAGGCGCAGAAATGTGCGGGCCTTGCTTCAACCCGACCTCGGACAGCTTCTTCGTGGCGGTCCAGCATCCGGGCGATGAAGGTCTTGCGACCTTCGAGAAGCCGGCGACCCGTTGGCCGGACTTCAGCGACGCCATGCCGGTGCGCCCCTCGGTGGTGGTGATCACCAAGCAGGGTGGCGGCAAGATCGCCTGACATCTGTCTGTTCAGTCCAAAGAAACGGCCGCCGGTTCATGCCGGCGGCCTTTTTGGTTTCAAACCGCAAAAATCAGGGCGCTTCCGGCAACCACGAGCGCGGCACCGATCCATGCGCCGGCAGCCGGGCGTTCGCCGGTGCGGTACCACAGCAACGGCAGGATGAGCGCTGGCGTGGTGGCCGACATTGTCAGCACAATGCCGACCTTGCCGCCGGACAACGCAAACAGGATCAGCGTCATGCCGACGGCCATGCCGACGAAGCCGGACAGCGCGGTGAGGCCGAAGATGCGACGGTTCATCGGGTTGAGCGGCTGGGCAAAACGTGCACCGCTGGCCATGACTATGGTGAGCGCCAGCACGGCGACCGCGATGCGCACCGACGAAGCAAGGATGGGGTCCAGCCCGCCAGCCATGAGCGGTCGGGCGATCAGCGCGCTCGTCGCCTGGAAAAGGGCAGCCATCAGGCCAAGCAGACGCCCACCCACAACGGACCCCGGACATTCTCCCACTGGTGAAGCTGCGACGGGCGCTTGCCATAGAGAATGGCAAGGACCACGCCGGCAAAGACCACAAAGGCCCCGATCAAGGCCAGTGGCCTCAAGGTTTCGCCGAGAACCAGCCAACCGAGGAAAACCGCCATGGGCGCATTCATGGAGAAAAGAATGCTGGTTCGCCGGGGGCCAAGCCGGTTCATGGTGGCAAAAAGCGCGGTGTCACCAAGGAAGATGCCGACGAAGCCGGACAAGGCGAGGAAACCGAGCGTGTGGGTATCGAGGCCTTTCCAGCCGCCGGTGACGGTGAGCCAGGCCGCCATGATGACAAAGACAATGGTCATGCGGGCGCGCACGAAGGCGATGGCGCCGAGATGCTGGGCGGGTGTGGGCGAAATAATGCTGGTCAGTGCCCAGGTGAGGGCGGTGCCGATGGCGGCGAGTTCATAAATCAAGGAAAAAGGCCCCGGATGGTTGGTGCGGGACCGTATTCTGGCGTCATTGGCGAAGCAAGGCGGATTGTTTCGGGCTTTCCGGTGCCGAGCGTGAAGCGCCAGCGCTTGCAGAGCAGCGTTGATGCCACGCAGGACTGATGGTGGTTGACAGCAAGGGGCCAAAGGCCTTATGACCCGCCAGCACCGGCCTCGCGAGGGGCCGTTGTTATTTGACATGTCCCGTGGTCTTTTTCGCAAAGCGTGCGTGAAAGGTCCTGTCAGAAAGCGAAAAAGGCTTTCAGAGGAGGGCGTGTTTCCTTCACCTGGACCATGAGGTTCCGGGTGTAACTTTTTGAAAGGGAATGCGATGAGCAAGCGCGAATCAGCAAAGTACAAACTCGATCGCCGCATGGGCGAAAACATCTGGGGCCGTCCGAAGTCCCCGGTGAACAAGCGTGAATACGGTCCCGGCCAGCACGGCCAGCGCCGCAAGGGCAAGGTCTCGGACTTCGGCGTGCAGCTGCGCGCCAAGCAGAAGCTCAAGGGCTATTACGGCGACATTTCCGAGAAGCAGTTCCGCGCCATCTACACCGAGGCTGACCGCCGCAAGGGCGACACCCCGGAAAACCTGATCGGCCTGCTGGAGTCGCGTCTCGACGCCATCGTCTACCGCGCCAAGTTCGTTCCGACGATCTTCGCAGCGCGCCAGTTCGTCAACCACGGCCATGTGAACGTCAACGGCCGCCGCACGAACATCCAGTCCTATCGTTGCCGTCCGGGCGACGTGATAGAGGTGCGCGAGAAGTCGAAGCAGCTCGTGATCGTGCTGGAATCGGTTCAGCTGGCCGAGCGTGACGTGCCGGACTATATCGAAGTCGACCACAACAAGATGGTTGCCACGTTCAAGTCCATTCCGGGCCTCAGCGATGTGCCCTATGCCGTCCAGATGGAACCGAACCTGGTCGTCGAATTCTATTCACGCTAAGGGTTTCCGGCTTCAGCCAACAAAAAAGGAGGTCCGCAAGGGCCGCCTTTTTTGTTGCCCGCAGCCGGGTGCGGCACTAAAGGAAGGGCAAGGCGACTGCCCCTTGAAGGATTTCCTGATGACCCAATCTTGCCAGCTGTGCAGCGGCACGCATTTCGAGACCGTTTCGGAGCGGGACCGCCATGGCAAGGCGCTCAAAACCGTGATCTGCATGGGGTGCGGCATCATCACCAATGATCCGATACCGACGGATGAAGAGCTGGCGGCTTTCTACACCCAGGACTACCGCAAGGAATACAAGGGCGCTGCCGAGCCGCGCATGCGCCAGGTGTGGCGCAATTTCGAGCGCATCTCGCGCCACTACATCCGCAATCACGACATCTACAAGGGCCGCAAGAAGCTGCTGGATCTGGGTTCGGGTTCCGGCGAGTTCCTGTTCATCGCCACCAAGGCGGGCATCGATGGCCTCGGCGTCGAACCGAACCAGGACTATTCGGCCTATACGCGCGACAAGCTCGGCCTCAATGTGATGACGCAGACGCTGGAAGAGACCAGCTTTGCCGACGGCGCCTTTGACCTGATCCGCCTCTCCCATGTGCTGGAGCACATGCGCGATCCGGTGCGCTCACTGAAAACGCTGCGCAAATGGTTGTCGGATGACGGCGTGCTGTTCCTGATCGTGCCGAACACCAAGCAAGATGCTGCCGCGCGCGTTCATGGCAAGCTGTTCCACTATGGCCACATCTTCAACCACAGCCCTTACACCTTGCGCCTTGCTGCGCGGCTGGCAGGATTTGAGGAAGTGGAGGAGACCAAGGCGCAATATGCCGATGCGACCGCCGGCTTCTTCCGCAAGACAGACAAGCCGTTCGAGATGCCCAAAGGCGCGGCGCAAAACGCAGCGATGATGAAAGCGGCGATGGACGCCTACAACACGCGTACCCTGCCGAAGCCTGAAGGCGAGACGGCTGGCGGGCGCTTTTTCTCCGTGCTGTGGCGGCGTGCCGTGGAACTGGTCGAAGCGCGGAAATATCCGACGCACCGCGCAGTTGCCGAGCATTTCGCCGACCTCGCGGTCCGCGAAGCCGGGCCGGCATGAACGAGCATTCGCCCCTGATTGAAAGCGGCGACGAGACCGGCTGCCACCCGCTGTTTGCAGGTGTGGAGGCCACCGGCGAATTCAACAAGTTGCGCAAGCGCTTGCTGAGGCAGGTGCGCCAGGCGCTTGATGACTATGGCATGGTGCGGCCGGGCCAGCGCTGGCTGGTGGCCCTCTCCGGCGGCAAGGACAGCTACGGGCTTCTCGCCATCCTGCTTGATCTGCAATGGCGCGGGCTGCTGCCGGTGGAGCTGATCGCCTGCAATCTCGACCAGGGCCAGCCGGGCTTCCCCAAGCACATCCTGCCGGATTGGCTGAAGGCCAACGGCATTGCCCACCGCATCGAATACCAAGACACGTACTCCATCGTCACCGACAAGCTGCCGGAAACGGCGACCTATTGCTCGCTGTGCTCGCGGCTGCGGCGCGGCCATCTTTACCGCGTGGCGCGGGAAGAGGGATGTTCGGCCCTCGTGCTCGGCCATCACCGCGAAGACATCCTCGAAACTTTTTTCATGAACCTTTTTCATGGCGGCAGGCTCGCCTCCATGCCGCCGAAACTGCTCAATGACGAAGGCGATGTGGAAGTGCTGCGCCCGCTTGCCTTCTGCGCCGAGGCCGACATGGAGAAGCTGGCCCGCCACATGGCGTTTCCGATCATCCCCTGCAATCTCTGCGGCAGCCAGGATGGGCTCCAGCGCAATGCGATGAAGGCGATGCTGGACGACATTGAACGGCGCATGCCCGGCCGCAAGGACACGATGATCCGGGCGCTCGCCAATGTTCGTCCGAGCCATTTGCTGGACCGCACGCTGTTTGACTTTGCCAGCCTGATGGCGGGTTCTCTTGGCGGTCACGCTGGCAGTTGAACGCCTGTCAGGACGCCGCTGTCGATCCAGCCGCGCAATACGCTCGCCACACGCATCGCCGCTGTGTCCAGATCGGCCATCGTTGCCGCCATTTCGCACAGCAGGGAAAAGTCCTGCCCACCCATGGCTTCGCGCGCCAGCATGGCCTCTTCCGCTTCAATGATGCGATACCGGGCTCGATTGTCGCCCCGCCAGACCATCACGGCTGAGCCGTCGTCTATGGTTGATGGCGCAACCGGTTCCGCCGCGCTGCGGAGTGCGGTGAGGATTTCGCAGGCGTTGGTCTTTCGCTCCAGCAAACCAGCGGACGGGTGGAAGGTCAGGCGCAGTCCAGCCACGGCATCAGCCGGGATGGCGGCGAGATCATCCATTTGCATGACCGGCGCATCGGCGGCGTCAAACGCGCCTGATAGCGCCCATTGCAGCGCCGCCAGTTCGCCGATCACCGGATGTTTGCCCCAGGGCTGTGTGGACAGGGCAAAGCCGGCAAAACGCTTGCCATACCAGCGCGCATCAGGCGTGGACGACGGGCAGGCGGCGACATAGGCGAGTGCCAGCGCGTCGAATTCCTCGTCACCTAAAAAGGCATGAAGCGCATCGAATTCTTCGCGCAGGATGGACACGAGCCGGATCCTGTAGGCCGAGCGATAGGTTTCCAGCCGCTCTCCCGGCGTATTTCCTTCAGGCTCTGCGATCAGCGCCAATGCGTCACCCGCCGGGCTGTCAGCAAGGATGGCGGCCTGCATGCGGGCCTGCAATTCGGCCAGACCCGGATTGCCACCGGTTGTCATGCTGCATCTGCCGTCGTTCCGGAGCCGAATACCGAGTCAGCGACAGCTCGCGCCCGGCCAAGTTCGGCTACAAGATCAGCCAATGGCGGAATGTTGCCATCGCGCTCGATCATGGTCGAAACCGGGCCGAAACGTTTCAGCGCTTCCCCGTAAAGTTCAAAAACCTCATCGCAAACCGGCTGGTCATGGGTATCGACCAGGTGGCCATTGCCCTCGGAGTGGCCGGCAAGGTGGAACTGCACCACGCGATCGACCGGAATGGTGTCGATAAACTGATTGCCGTCAAAGCCGTGGTTGGTGCCGGAAACAAAGACATTGTTGACATCCAGCAGCAGCCAGCAGTCGGCGCGCCTTGAGACCTCGGCCACGAACTCCCATTCGCTCATCTCGCTTGCGGCATATTCGATGTAGGAGGAGACGTTCTCGATGGCGATGCGACGGCCAAGATAGTCCTGCACGCGCGAAATGCGGTCGGCCACATGGCTGAGCGCCTCTTCTGTGTAGGGCACTGGCAACAGGTCATGCAGGTTGACGCCATGGACGCCCGTCCAGCAGAGGTGATCGGAAATCCAATGCGGGTTTACGCGGTCGGCAAGCGCCTTGAGCGAAGCCAGATAATCCATATTGAGGGGCGCGGTGGAGGCAATAGACATGGAGACGCCGTGCATCACCACCGGATAGCGCTCGCGAATAGCGTCCAGCATCCGCATGGGCTGTCCACCGCGTGCAAAATAGTTTTCCGACAGGATCTCGAACCAGTCGACATCGGGATTGCCATCCAGGATTTCACCATAGTGCTGCGGCCGAAGGCCAAGGCCGAAGCCGAGGGCGGAAGGGCGGTCTCGCATGGCAAGCATCGAAGTCTCCGGAAAATGAAAACGGGCAGGGACTTTGTGCAAATCCCTGCCCGTTGTCAAAAGTCTCAGCCCTTGAGGACAGTGCCGCCCTTGGCATCGCATTCCGCCTTGGTGAGCGAAAGGAAGCCATGGCCCTTGCAGGAGTTCTGGCCCTTGCAGGAATTGGTGGCGGTGGCGCAGTTGCTCTGGCCCTTGCAGCTATTGACGCCTGCGCACTTCACGGCGTCTTCGGCATGGGCCGGGGTCGCGGTAATCGGAGCCATACCGGAGAGGGCGAGGGTGAAGGCGGCTGCGGCGAGGGCGGAGCCCGACTTTGCGATGATGTTCATTGGTATTCTCCTGTTGATTTCGTTGCACGACCATTCCGTGCATCGCCATATGAGTGAACGGTCTGTTCAATGGGAAATGACAAGAACGTGAGGAATCCGTGTCCCGGCACTGACAGGAAATTGCTTGGCAAGGCAGGTTATTGCTTGTCCCGAATCAGGCCGTCTTGCTGCTCGGATTGGTGAAGAGACGGCCCTTTTCGGCAATCAGCACAAAGCAGAGGCTGACCAGTGACACCACGGCAAAACCGGCCATGACGGGCGTGATCGTGCCGTCAAAGGCCTGGCCGATCAGGGCGCCGAGAACCGCGCCCACTACCGTCTGGATGAAGCCCTGCACGGACGAGGCAATGCCGGCGAGCCGGCCAAGCGGCTCCATGGCGATGGCACCGAAATTCGGCGCCATCATGCCGAAGGCGCACAGAGTGGTGGCGAAGAGAATGATGAAGAGCGGGAAGGGCACCGTTCCCCGCAAAGACAGGCCCCAGAGGATAAGGCTTGCTGCGATGAAGACAAGAAGCGCTGCATGGGAGACGCGGCGCATGCCATAGCGATGGACGATGCGGGCGTTCAGGAACGAGAACACCGACATGGCACCCGCCACCCCGGCAAAGGCCAGCGCGAAATAATTGCCGAGCTCGTAGATGCCGACATAAATCTGCTGGGCGGTGTTGATGAAGCCGAACAGGGCAGAGAAGATCGAGGCCGTCGCCAGAGTGTACCAGAGTGACAGGCGGTTGGTCATGACGATGGCAAAGCCGCTGGCGAGCACGCTGACAGAGAAGGCGCGGCGGCCCTCAAGCGACAGCGTTTCGGGAATGCGAAAGCCGACCCAGGCGATTGCGATTGCTCCGCCAACGGCCATGAAGACAAAGATCCAGTGCCAGTCGGCGACGTAAAGAATGGCCTGGCCCATGGCGGGTGCCACCACCGGCATGGCCATGAACACCATCATCACCAGCGACATGATTTCGGCCATGGCGCGCCCGCCCGCCACGTCGCGCACCATGGCAACGGTGAGCACGCGGGTGGCGGCGGCTCCAGCCCCCTGGATGAGGCGCAGGAGCAGAAGTGTTTCGAAACTGGGTGCGAAGGCCGCCGCCGCCGATGCCAGCACATAGATGCCGACGCCGATCAGCAGCGGACCCTTGCGGCCGAAACGGTCTGAGACCGGGCCGAAGATGATCTGCATGGCACCAAAGCCGAGCAGATAGGAGGTGATGACGAATTGGCGGTCGTTCTCGTCGGTCACGCCAAGCGACGCGCCGATCTCGCTCATGCCTGGCAGCATGATGTCGATGGCCAGCGCATTCAACGCCATCAGGAAGGCCATGACGGCAACGAATTCGGCCTTGGAAACCGGGCCGTTCCAGCCGGTCTTTTCCGGGGTCATGGCAAATTCCTCAATGCAAAACAAAAAGACGCGCCTGGACGGCGCGTCCTTCGCAAAAGAATGTGACGGTCTGGCGTCAGGCGGCCGGCGAGGTGGTGACGCCCTTTTCGGCCATCATCTCCTGCAATTCGCCAGCCTGGAACATTTCGCGGATGATGTCGCAGCCGCCGACGAATTCGCCCTTCACATAGAGCTGCGGAATGGTCGGCCAGCTGGAATAGTCCTTGATGCCCTGGCGCATCTCGTCGGAGGCGAGCACGTTGATGCCCTTGTACTCGACGCCGAGGTAATCAAGGATCTGCACGACCTGGCCAGAGAAGCCGCACTGCGGAAAGCCGGGCGTGCCCTTCATGAAAAGCACCACGTCGTTGGACTTCACTTCGCCGTCGATGATCTGGTTGATGTCGCTCATGGGGACAATCCTTATGACTGCCGGGTTCAAGGCCCGAAGTTGATATGTTGCTTGAGATAGCGCGCCGCCTCTGCCAACACAAGACTGGACAGCGACGGAAGGCAGTTTCATGGCGGCAAAACCGGCGGGTGCGTGGCGCAAAGTGACCTTCGTGGTCATGCTGGCGGCCTTTGTCGGCGCTGCCTGGTACAGCCTGAGTATAAAGCGGGAGGAAGCAGTGGTGGAAAAACCGGTTGCACAAGACACCCTGTTGCTGCCGGAAATCTGCCGTCAGGCGAGCCATGAGGGCGTCGCCTATTTCGCCTGCACGGTTGATCCGGCAGACTTCACCATCCGGCTTCATCATTCCGGCGCGGACGGCAAGCCCTATGGCTCGCTGGAAGCTTTCCTCAAGACCGAGGCAGGCCAGACCTCGCTGGTCGCGATGAATGCCGGGATGTATCACGAGGACCTTGCGCCGGTCGGCCTGCATGTGGAGGAGGGCCGCGAGATGGCACCACTCAATCTCGCTGATGCCGAAGGCAATTTCTTCCTGAAGCCCAATGGGGTGTTTTTCATCGGTGAGGACGGCAAGGCAGGCGTGATGGAGAGCGCGGCCTTTGCGGCTTCCGGCATCAAGGCGAGGCTGGCCACGCAGTCCGGCCCGATGCTGGTGATCGGCGGATCGCTCCATCCGAAGTTCCTGGCCGACGGACCCTCGCGCTACATCCGCAACGGTGTGGGCGTGAGGCCGGATGGAACGGTGGTGCTGGCGATCAGCCGGTCTCCCGTTTCGCTCGGCGCCTTCGCGCGAGCCTTTCGCGACGGGCTTAGCTGCCCGGACGCACTGTTTCTCGATGGCGGAATTTCAGCCTTCGCCGCGCTCGGCAAGCCGGTGATCGGCGGCAAGGATGCGGCCGGGCCGATCCTGTCAGTGAGCGGGAAGTGAACGCTACGCTTCACCTACCTCCCCTCAAAGGGGAGGTGGAAAGAAAAGCCCTAGCGCTTGCTGCGCCGGGTTGCTGCGGTCTTGGAGGCCACCTTGCGCTGGGTGGTCTTGGAGCGGCGAGTGGCAGTGGCCTTGCGGCTGGTCTGCTTCCTGGCTGGCTTCAGAAGCTTTTCAATTTCACGAAGCGTGGTCGAGGGCGTCTTTGCCTTGCGGCGCGTGCGGTTGGTGCGGCGCGGCTTCTTGGTGATGTCCTTGAGCACATCGGACACGACGTCCGCCACGAGGTCTTTCAGGAATGACATTCGTCTTTACTCCGCCGGTGCGCTGGTCTGCAGGGCAAGCGCATGCAGCACGCCGCCCATATTGCCCTTGAGCGCTTCATAGACCATCTGGTGCTGCTGCACGCGGCTCTTGCCCTTAAAGCTGGGCGAGACGACCTCGGCAGCGTAGTGGTCGCCGTCGCCTGCCAGGTCGCGGATCGTCACGGTGGCGTCCGGAATGGCTTCCAGGATCAATCTCCTGATGTCGCCGGCATCCATGGGCATGGTCTTCTCCTTGAGGCTCAGGCCGCGTCTTCCACGAATTCCCCGGCCATGAAGTCAGGGAACCACGATTCGTGCGCGGCTTTCAATTGCGCCACCTCGACGGCACGGGCTTCACCAAGCGTCAGCGCGGTTCCGCCGGTCGTGCCGATCCAGGGTGCGAACACTCCTGCAGACTTGGCCCTTTCGTGAACCGCGTCAAGGTCGTCGCGCTTGACCGTCAGCACATAGCGGCCCTGGTCTTCGCCAAAGAAGACCGGCACCGGGTCGTGATCCACAAGCTGGTTGACCGTCGCGCCGATGCCCGACGCCATGGCCATTTCGGCCAGCGCCAGCGCGAGCCCGCCATCCGAGCAGTCATGCACGGCGGTGGCCAGACCATCGGTGATGAGTGCGCGGACGAAATCGCCGACCTTGCGTTCATGCGCCAGATCGACATGCGGGGCGGGGCCTTCGACGCGGTCATAGAGGTCGCGCAGATAAATCGACTGGCCCATATGGGTGCCCCAGCTGTCCGGCGCGCCCGCAAGCAGGATGCAGTCGCCGTCAGCGGCAAAACGCACGCGCGCCATGCGGTTCCAGTCGGCCAGAAGGCCGACGCCGCCAATGGTGGGGGTGGGCAGGATCGCCTGGCCGTTGGTCTCGTTGTAGAGCGATACATTGCCTGAGACGATCGGGAAATCGAGCGCGCGGCAGGCTTCGCCGATGCCCTTGATGGCAAAGACCAGCTGGCCCATGGTTTCCGGGCGCTCAGGATTGCCGAAATTGAGATTGTCGGTGGCCGCCAACGGCAGCGCGCCGGTGGCAGTCATGTTACGCCAGCATTCGGCCACCGCCTGCTTGCCGCCCTCGAAGGGATCTGCCTCGACATAGCGCGGCGTGACGTCGGAGGAGAAGGCCAGCGCCTTGGTCTCGTGGCCGTCAACCCGGATGACACCGGCATCGCCGCCGGGAAGCTGCAGCGAATTGCCCTGGATCAGCGTGTCATACTGTTCCCAGACCCAGCGGCGCGAGGCCTGGTTCGGCGTGGCAACCAGCTTCAGCAGCGCATCGGCAACATCCATAGACGGGATGGAGCCGAGCGGGGCGGGGGCCTTCGGTTCCACCCAAGGGCGGTCATATTCCGGGGCCTGGTCGCCCAAGTCCTTGATCGGCAGGTTGGCCACTTCCTCGCCCTGATGGACCACGCGGAAGCGCAGGTCGTCGGTGGTCTCGCCGACAATGGCGAAGTCGAGACCCCATTTGACGAAGATCGCCTTGGCCTGTTCTTCCTTTTCGGGCTTCAGCACCATGAGCATGCGCTCCTGGCTTTCAGACAGCATCATCTCGTAAGCGCTCATGCGCTCTTCGCGCACCGGCACCTTGTCGAGGTCGAGCAGAATGCCGAGATCGCCCTTGGCACCCATTTCCACCGCTGAACAGGTGAGGCCAGCCGCTCCCATGTCCTGGATGGCGATGACAGCGCCGGTCTGCATCAGCTCAAGGCAGGCTTCCAGCAGGCACTTCTCGGTGAAGGGATCGCCGACCTGAACGGTCGGGCGCTTTTCCTAGATCGAATCGTAAAATTCGGCCGATGCCATGGTGGCGCCGCCCACGCCGTCGCGCCCGGTCTTGGCTCCCAGATAGACGACCGGCAGGCCGACGCCCTTGGCCTCAGACAGGAAAATGCCATCATGGCGGGCAAGGCCGGCCGCAAAGGCATTGACCAGGCAATTGCCATTGTAGCGCCGGTCGAACTGCACTTCGCCGCCAACGGTCGGCACGCCGAAGGCATTGCCGTAGCCGCCGACACCGGCAACCACGCCGGAGACGAGATGGCGGGTCTTGTGGTGGTCCGGCTCGCCGAAGCGCAGCGCGTTCATGGCCGCCACAGGCCTCGCGCCCATGGTGAAGACATCGCGCAGGATGCCGCCGACGCCGGTCGCCGCGCCCTGATAGGGCTCGATATAGGAGGGGTGGTTGTGGCTCTCCATCTTGAACACCACGCAGTCGCCATCGCCAATGTCGACCACGCCGGCATTTTCGCCCGGCCCCTGGATGACCACCTTGCCGGTGGTCGGCAGGGTGCGCAGCCATTTCTTGGAGGACTTGTAGGAGCAGTGCTCGTTCCACATGGCCGAAAAGATGCCAAGCTCGGTGAAGGACGGCACCCGGCCGATGAGATCGAGGATGCGCTGGTACTCGTCCGGCTTCAGGCCATGGGCGGCGATCAGCTCGTCGGTGATGCGAATGTCATTGGGGATGGTCATGTGCGTCCAGCCAAAGGGTTGATCAGGCCTTGCAGCCCTTGCCGCCGGTTGCCCAGCGCGAGACATCGGAATTGACACGGGCAGAAACCGGCTTGGATGCCAGCGGCCCGTAGGTGGAAAGGCGCGGCGGCGTACCGGTGGCCTCGATCACATATTGCGGAAGGCCCTGCGCGGCCTTGGCCGAAACGATCAGGATGCGCGGCTTGCCGATGCGCGTGTCGAGTTCCGGGATCACCCTGTAGGCTCGGAAATCGGCATCACCTGCCTTCATCCAGCAGGACTGCGCCTCGGAGTTGACGGTCTGCAGCAGGGCGATTGCGGCTGAATTGTTGACGGTCGCCACGCGCGGGCGGGTGACCACGGCCTGGCTCTGGCAGGAGGCCAGCGCAAGGGCCAGCGGTAGGGAAAGCGCAGCGGCCCGGCGCATCAGGCAGCCACCCCGGCAAGGCCCAGAGCGCTTTCAAACAGCGCGCGGCCATCGGTGCCGCCGTGCGCTGCCTCGATCAGGTTTTCGGGATGCGGCATCATGCCCAGCACATTGCCCTTTTCGTTGATGACGGCGGCAATGTCGTTCATCGAGCCATTGGGATTGGTGCCTTCAGCATAGCGGAACACCACCTGGCCATTGCCCTCGATGCGCCTCAATGTCTCGGCATCGGCAAAATAGTTGCCATCGTGATGGGCGACAGGGCAGCGGATGATCTGGCCCTTGGCATAGCCGGAGGTGAAGGCGGTGGCGGCATTGGCCACTTCCAGCTTCACTTCCTTGCAGACGAAATGCAGCGAGGTGTTGCGCATCAGCGCGCCGGGCAGCAGACCGGCCTCCAGCAGGATCTGGAAGCCGTTGCAGACGCCCATCACCTTCACGCCCTTTGCCGCCTTTTCGCGCACTGCATTGAGCACCGGCATGCGCGCGGCGATGGCGCCGCAACGCAAATAGTCCCCATAGGAAAAGCCGCCGGGAATGACCACAAGATCGACATCAGGAATGGTGGTGTCGGTCTGCCAGACAGTGACGGGCTTTTGGCCGGAAATCTTCGTCAGTGCCGCGATCATGTCGCGGTCGCGATTCAAACCTGGGAGGAGGATGACGGCTGCTTTCATGGCGAATGAATCCCTGCCAACATGTGAGCCAGAGCCGTAATGAGGACCGTGGCGGGGGTCAAGGCGCAATAGAGGTTGCGCGTCCTTTTGCACCGCAGATAGTGGCACGCAAGGCTGCCATTACCGGCAGGGATTGATGCGTGCGCATTGGCTGGACCGCAGGTCTTGAACCAGCGCCTCCACATCCGCGTCGGCATAGGTCTCCTCATTGGCGGCATCACAGAAAAGCGGTGCATGCGGTTCGAGCGCCGTGGTGATGGTGCCTGTCCATTCTGGATCAACCGACAACACCTGCTCTCCGGTAAAGAGAAGGTAATCGAAAAAAGCGCGATAGGCAGGAAGCTGGGGTGATTGCTTGATCGCGCAATAGTCCGGTGCCGCGAATTCAGGCTTCTGGACCGAAAGGCTCAGGAACTCGCGGTAAATGTCCCGCGCTGACTGTTCCTGCTGGATACGGGCTGCCCCGTCAATCTGCACCTTCACGCCAATGATGGCAGCAAGCGCCAGCAAAGCCGTGACGACAGCTGCAATGGCTGAAATTGCCTGGCTGTTGCGCTCAAACCAGCCAAGCATGATCACGCACCCTGAACGGCTTTGGCGGCTGCAAGGCCCGACATCAGCGCGCCATGCACCGTGCTGGGGTGATCCGAGCAGGCCTCTCCGGCAAAGAAGAGAGAAGGGCCTTCCGGTCTGCCGAGGGTCCTGTGGTCTTCCGGTCTGGCGTCAAGCGCCGGAAAGGAGTAGCTGCCGCGGCTGAACGGATCGGTGAGCCAGCGCGACATACGAAAGCCGGTTGCCGACAGGCTGGCATCACCGGCTGCCGTGCGGACATTGGCCAGCAGCCAGTCCCGGTTCTGGGCGTCCTTTGCGGCGATGGCGCGGCGCGCATCATCGCCGCCGCAATAAGCGAGTACGGCGGGTTTGCCTGCCACCGAAGACAGGTCGATCAGGTTGCACCACGGGTTGGCACCGGTGACGGAGACGTTGATAGCGCCAATCTCGAACGGTCGGTCGAGGGTGACGAAGGCCTTCTCGAAGGCACTGAAGCCCATGCGGCTGATGCGGGTGGTGCGGTCCTTTGACAGCGGCGGGTCGAAGCGGATGGTGCCCGCCTTCAGCACGCCGAGCGGCACGGTGATGATCACCGCATCAAAACGTGTCACGCCCCTGGCCGTCTCGATTTCCGCACCATCTGCGCCATGGCGGATGGCGGTCACCGGCTCGGACAGGCGGATGTCCAGCCCCTTTGCCAGATGGTCGATCACCCGGCCAAAGCCGTTGGTGACCAGCATGTCGTCGCCCTTGAACTCCTTGCCGAAGTTCCAGGCCTCGGCGCTGATCTCACCGGCATCGGCGCCATAGTCGCCCGACAGTTCGCGGCGGAGGATGGCGCTGGCCAGATCCGAGTTCTTTTTGGAAAGGCGGGAGAAGGCCTTGTCTGCTGAAAGGCGGGCGGCAACCGTGCTTCTGCCATCCTCTTCGTCCGAACCCTCTTCGAGCACATCGGACAGCGTGCCGGAGAGGGCGCCCCACTCCTCGTCATCAGGGCCGGACAGTTCATCGCCATCGGGCGCGACGATGCGCCAGTCGTCAAAATCATAGGCGAAGGAGGAAATGCCGGCTTCGCCCGCCAGCTTCATCAGCGGGTTATCCTTGTCGCCATGGACCCAGTTTGCGCCGATCTCGGTGGGGAAACCGAACCCTGTGTCGGTATGGATGCGCCCGCCGATGCGGTCACGGGCCTCAAAGACCGTAACCGCGTGCCCGGCATCGGTGAGGGCGCGGGCTGCTGCCAGACCGGCAATCCCAGCGCCGATGATGGCGACCGTTTTGGGTGTCGCGGCGCGGACGGGCAGGGCGGCAAGCGCGGTCATGGTCATCAGGAGGCTGCGCCTCGTCCAGTTGCCGGTCATTCGTCGCGCTCGAACCTTGCCTGTGCCTCGGCCAGCTCGCGCAGTTCGAGGCGCTTTTCGATCCGGTCGAGGCGCTCGTCGTGGCGGTCAAGCCTTCGGTTGACACCGACCAGCCCTTCCTCGGTTCCCGTCATGCGCTTCTTCAATTCGTGGAGATCGAACTTCAACTCGCCGATGTCGCCGTGAATGCGCTTGAGGAGTTCGAACATGAGCTCATTGGTGACAGCCATCATGTCAGTTGTCCCGCTCGAACCTTGCCTGTGCCTCGGCCAGTTCGCGCAGTTCAAGACGCTGCTCAATGCGGTCCAGCCGTTCCTCGTGGCGGGCGAGAATTCCATAGATGTTGTTGATGTCGTTCTGCATCGAATGCATGTGACCGCGAATGGAAATCAGCTCTTGCCGGATCTCCAATTGCCCAGCCTTCAGAGCGCCTATGTCGGCGTTCATCTTCTTGAGCAGCTCGTACATGAGCTCGTTGGTGACTGCCGTCATGGTTTCCTGCAACCTCAGATAAGGGCTACA
>JBGSQC010000018.1:0-1960 GCA_041738295.1 Zhengella sp.
GCAGGGCGAGCCCGAAATCGAGGGGCCGGTGGTGATCGACCCGGCAGGACCGCACCCGCAGCGGCTCGGCCGCCAGATGCCGCCTTTTCTCGACTGGTTTGCTGCCCGGGTGCCAGCGCGCTGACTGCCTCTTTTCGCCGCGCGGAAAATCATCGTGAGGGCGGTGCCAAATGAAACAGGCGGTGGCATTGTAGGGTCGAATCGAAGTGCGCCGGACAGGCTGTCCGGTTTCCCCGGAGGTCAAATCCATGCCTGCCCGCCCCTATGCCATCTATGATGTGTTCACCGACACGGTGCTTGCCGGCAATCCGCTGGCGGTGGTGTTCGAGGCGGGAGACCTTTCCACAGAGCGGATGCAGGCCATTGCACAGGAGTTCAACCTGTCGGAGACGGTGTTCATCTGCCCGCCGGAGAACCCGCGTCACAATGCAAGCCTGCGCATCTTCATGCCGACGGGCGAATTGCCTTTTGCCGGACACCCGACAGTTGGCGCGGCTGTGGCCATTGCCGAACGTGCGGGATCGACCGGGGCGGGGCCTGCGCTGCTTATGATGGAGGAAAAGGTCGGTCTCATCCGCGCTGCGGTGAAGCGCGACAGGAACGGCCTGTTTGCCGAGTTTGACCTGCCGAAACTTCCCGTGCGCCACGACAACCCGGTGACCAAGGAGGGTGCTGCTGCCGCGCTTGGTCTTGCCCCCACCGAAATCGGCTTTGAAAACCACATGGTGACAGCCTGGAATGCCGGGGTGCCTTTCGTCTGCGTGCCGGTTCACGGCCTTGATGCGGCGGCGAGGGCAAGCCTGGATGTTGTGGCATGGATGTCGATGTTTGGTACGCAAGATCCGCACGCCGTGCCGCCGCCCTATGTCTATTGCCGTGAGACCGTGCTGCATGACAGCGCCTTCCACGCCCGCATGTTCGCGCCCTATCGCGGCATTCCGGAAGACCCTGCGACAGGGTCCGCTGCCGCTGCGCTGATCGGCGCCATCGTGCATTTCGACGAGCCGACGATCGGCCTGCACCGCATGGTGATCGAGCAGGGCATGGAGATGGGACGGCCATCGCGCATCTTCATCGAGATTGAAACCGAGCATGCCACGCTTCAGGCCGCGCGCCTTGGCGGCCATGCGGTGAAGCTGGCGGAAGGCACGCTCAACGCCTGACCGGGGCTTGGCCTGATCACCCTTGCAACGCGCGACCATAGCGTCGCGCGGGGAAAAAGATTTGCCGAATGCCCATTTGGCTCTGGACAGGGTGGCGGGTGCGGGCTATATCGCCCGCCATTGGTCCGGGTGATTAGCTCAGTTGGTAGAGCAGCTGACTCTTAATCAGCGGGTCGTAGGTTCGATCCCTACATCACCCACCAATATTTTTAGATTTCCTGACAAGGATGGCTTCTGCGCTTCAAGCGATGGGCGCATTTGCGCGGGAGTTAAGCTCCCTGTTTTCCGGCGCTCGCATTCTTCTCAAAAAAATTGAAACAGATCGGGCAATTTCCTTCTTTTCGTGGGGAATGGAATCCTGTGTCATGGGGCAAATGAGGGGAGAACGCCCATGTACGAATATGCCATCATCTGGGACTGGCTGGCCTTTGCGGTGCGCTGGCTGCATGTGATCACGGCCATGGCCTGGATCGGATCATCCTTTTACTTCGTTGCGATGGACCTTGGCCTGCGCAAGCATGCCAACCTGCCCAAGGGCGCCTATGGCGAGGAGTGGCAGGTGCATGGCGGCGGCTTCTACCACATCCAGAAATACCTGGTGGCGCCCGAGCAGAGGCCGGAGCACCTGACCTGGTTCAAATGGGAATCCTACACGACCTGGCTGTCGGGTGCGGCGCTTCTCGCCATCGTCTATTGGGCAGGCGGCGAGCTTTATCTGATCGACCGCACCAAGGCCGATTTCGAGTTGTGGCAGGCGGTGGCCATCTCGGCTGCCTCGCTGACGGTGGGCTGGATTG
>JBGSQC010000019.1:0-5929 GCA_041738295.1 Zhengella sp.
CCTTCTCGTGGTGGGCTGGCGCCCGGCCTGCGCGGAGCCAATCGCACAGGCAGGCCTTTCACCGGCGATTATGCGGGCGACCTGCTCTATGCGACGCTGAAGGAGTTCGGGCTGGCCAAGGGCACCTTCGATGCCAGGCCCGATGACGGGCTGACATTGACGGGTGCGGCCATCACCAATGCGGTGCGCTGCGTGCCGCCGGAGAACAAGCCGGTTGGCGAGGAAATCACCACCTGCCGGCAGTTCCTGGTGCCGACCATTGCCCGGTTTCCGAACCTCACCACCATCGTGACGCTCGGCAAGATTGCCCATGATTCAACCGTGCGGGCACTCGGCGGGCGGGTTGCCGCCCATCCGTTCGGGCATAACCGGCGCACGCAACTGGGCGGATTGGCCGTTTTTTCGAGCTATCACTGCTCGCGCTACAACACCAACACCGGGCGCCTTACCGAAGCGATGTTCCGCGACGTGATTGCTGCCGCTGCAGCCCATGGCGCAAAATGACAATGGCCGAACCCGAAGGTCCGGCCATTGTCACGATTGCGTTGAGCCGCATGGCGCTCAGTCGTCCATGCGCACTTCCTTCAGCTTGTCGATGCCAAGAGCCTTGAGCGCCAGCTTCTCGTAGAAGGGCTCCGAGGTTCCCGACCGGATCTTGTGCAGGAAGTACTTCTCGAAGCCGATCTTGGCCGCGTGCACCCACTTGCCCTGCGACGACCAGTTGACATTGCGCGGCGGGATTTGCGGCTGGGCGACGAAGGCGATGCCGCCATCACCGAAATCGGCCAGGCAGACGGCGTTCCAAGTGCCGCGAGCGTCGGGCTTCTTGCCGGCAATCAGGTTGGCGATGTTGTGGGCGGTGGCGGTGACCATGGATTCAATCATGAACCCGGTCTTCGGCACACCAACGGGCACCGGGGTCGGACCCATCGGCGGAATGGCAACGCAGACGCCGACCGAAAAGACGTTCTTGAAGGTCTGGTTCTGCTGGTGCTCGTCGACGAGGATGAAGCCGCGCGGATTGGTGAGGCCGTCAATGCCCTTGACCGCATCGACCCCACGGAAAGCCGGGAGCATCATGGTGAAGGCCATGGGCAGCGCGGTTTCCTTCTTCACCGAACCATCATCGGCGATTTCCTCGATGTGGAGCGCTGCCTCCTCCACCTTTTTCACCTTGGCATTGGTGATCCACTTGATGTGCTTGTCGCGCATCGCGGATTCCAGCAGGCCCTTGGTGTCGCCGACCCCATCAAGGCCGAGATGGCCGATATAGGGCTCCGACGTGACGAAGGTCATCGGCACCTTGTCGCGGATCTTGGCGCGGCGGAGTGCCGTTTCGAGGATGAACAGGAACCCGTAGGCCGGACCGAAGCAGGACGCGCCCTGAACGG
This sequence comes from Zhengella sp., assembly GCA_041738295.1. GTDB lineage: Bacteria > Pseudomonadota > Alphaproteobacteria > Rhizobiales > Rhizobiaceae > Zhengella. The sequence continues at coordinate 1,392 of JBGSQC010000019.1, forward strand.
CACCGATGACCACCGGTCCCGGCTTCTTCTTGAGCCGCTCGACAGCCTCGGCCGCCTGGGACGCATGATCAACATGACAGACCGACTGGGTGAAATTCTCCGGGCCGAAGCCCTCGATCTCGTCGAAAGCCAGTTCCGGGCCGGTGGCGATGATCAGGTAGTCGTAGGAGAGCGAACGGCCGTCCATCAGCTCGACGCGGTTTTCTGCCGGATGGATACGCTTGGCGCCGCCGGGCTCCAGCGTGATGGAGCGCTTGCCAAACGACTTGAAGAGATCAACCTCGATCTCGGCAGGCTTGCGCCAGCCAACAGCCACCCATGGATTTGACGGTACAAAGGAATAGGTCGATCCCTTGTTGACGACCGTCAGCGTATCATCCGGACCGAGCTGATCCTTCATTTCATAGGCCATGATGGTGCCGCCCAAACCGGCCCCGAGTACGACGACATGCGCCATCGGCTTCTCCTCTTCCAATTTCGCACGACGAACCCTGCGCAGCCTTGTGCTTGGGCTGCGGCAATCCCTCTCGAATGTCGCCGGTTTTCCGGTCTCGTAACGGTCGTGGTCGTCAGACCAGCGGGCAGCCTTGCATGCGCCAGCCGCCGGCACCCGGACGGTAATTCACCACATCCTCGCGGCCTGCAGCACGCAGAACCTGCATGGCCATGCCCGAGCGTGCGCCCGACGCACAATAGAGGATGACAGGCTTGCCCTCGGGAACACGCGCCGGATCGAAAGCCGACAGCGGCACGTTCAGCGCACCCTTGATGTGGCCGGAACGGTATTCGCCGATTTCGCGGACATCAATGATGGTATGAGAGCCGCTGTTGACGGCCTTGACCATGTCATCATGATCAATGGCGCCCGCAGGCGCGGAAAAGGGGCTGCGGCTAAAGAGGCCGGAAAGCATGGGTCAACTCCTGGGAAATGCGTGTCAACGGCAAAGACTTGCAGCCTTATATATGAACATGTGTAGATATTTCAAGAAAATTCCATGGCCCGCAGCTTGAACTTTGGCAGGGCGGGCTTTGGCGGCGCCTGCCGGTCAGCCGTGGTTTTTCATCAGCCGTGATTTTTCGCGGTTCCAGTCACGCTGCTTTTCGGTTTCACGCTTGTCATGAAGCTTCTTGCCCTTGGCAACGCCCATCAAGAGCTTGGCCATGCCACGCTCGTTGAAATAGAGCTTGAGCGGCACCAGCGTCATGCCCTCGCGGTCGATCTCCCTGGAGATCCTGGCCATTTCCTTCTTCGACATGAGCAGCTTGCGCAGGCGGCGCGGCTCATGGTTGAAGCGGTTTCCCTGTGTGTATTCAGGGATATAGGAGTTGATCAGCCAGAACTCGCCGCGTTCAAAACTGGCATAGCTTTCCTGGATGTTGGCGATGCCGAGGCGAAGAGCCTTCACCTCGGTGCCGGTCAGCACAAGGCCTGCCTCGAGCGTATCCTCGACAGCAAAATTGTACCGCGCCTTGCGGTTCTCGGCAATCAGCTTGCCGGTTTTTGGTTTTTCCTTGCTCATTTCACCTACAGACGGTTGACCCGCCCGCTCAGTTCAGCACGCCGGCAAGCCGCATGGCTTCGTCCAGCAGCTTTTCGGTCGCGGGTTCAAGCGTGGTCAGCGGCGAGCGCACCACGTTCTGGATCATGCCGAGGCGCGACAGGCAATATTTCGCACCGGCAACGCCCGGCTCGGTGAAGATCGCCTTGTGAAGCGCCATCATGCGGTCCTGCATGGCGAGTGCGCCGGTCCAGTCACCCTTGGCCATGAGGGCCTGGAAATCGGCGCACTGGCGCGGCGCAACATTGGCAGTGACCGAGATGCAGCCCACTCCGCCATGCACATTGAAGCCGAGCGCCGTGGCATCCTCGCCCGACAGCTGGATGAACTCCTTGCCGCAAGCCAGGCGCTGCTCGGTGACCCGCTCGATCTTGCCGGTGGCATCCTTGACGCCGACGATGTTGGCAAAATCCTTGGCAAGGCGGCCCATCGTCTCGGGCGTCATGTCGATGACCGAGCGCGGCGGGATGTTGTAGATGATGATGGGCAGCGACGTTGCCTGCGCGACCGCGGCAAAATGGGCGTAAAGCCCGCGCTGCGTCGGCTTGTTGTAATAGGGCGTGACGACGAGCGCGCCATCGGCACCGATCTTCTCGGCAAACTTCGCCAGTTCAACGGCTTCGGCGGTGTTGTTGGATCCGGCGCCGGCGATGACCGGCACGCGGCCGGCTGCCACCTTGACGCAGATCTCCACCACGCGGCGGTGTTCGTCATGGCTGAGCGTCGGGCTCTCGCCGGTCGTGCCGACCGGCACAAGGCCATCGGAACCCTGCGTGATCTGCCAGTCGACCAGGGCCTCAAACGCTTTCTCGTCCACGGCTCCGTCGTTCGTGAACGGCGTGACGAGTGCGGGAAGCGAACCCTTGAACATTTTGGCAGACTCCGGTGAAACAATGGGATATCCGGCGCGCAGGGCACCGGGTGACAGGCGGCGCACCATAGTCGGGCCGGTGCGTGGCGGCAAGGGCCTTCAAATCCCAAGGCTATTGGCAAATCCTGCCCGATGCGGGATGCATTCCCGGCTCTTTGCCGGCTTCTTGCCGGACTGGCCGCGGCTCGCTAGCTTCGCCTTGGAATGGAATAAACAGACACCATGAAAGCAGGATCCATGGGCGGACACCAAGATTACACCGAGCACTATTTCAGCGCTCAAGACGGGCTGCGGCTCTATGCCCGTATTTACGGAGACGAGAAGTTCACCACCCTGCCCGCCATCTGCCTGCCGGGCCTGACGCGCAATTCCCGCGATTTCCATGAATTGGCTTTGCACCTGTCGCGCGACAGCCAGACCCCACGCCAGGTGATCACCTTTGATTTCCGTGGCCGAGGGCGCTCGACCCATGATCCGACATGGGAGAACTACAACGTGCTGACCGAGGCCAATGACGTTCTGGCAGGTCTGGCGGCACTCGGCTTTGCCCATGGTCATTTCATCGGCACGTCACGCGGCGGTCTCGTCATGCATGTGCTGGCGGCAATGCGCCCCGGCGTCATGAAATCAGGCATCCTCAATGATGTCGGTCCGGTGATCGAGGGTGCGGGGCTGGCGCTGATCAGGGCCTATCTGGAACGCGCGCCCAAGCCAAAGAGCTGGGACGAGGCGCGAGCCCTGCAAAGGGCAATCCTGGCCGATCCCTTCCCCAAGCTTGGCGAAGCCGATATCGAGCGCATGACGCAGGCCATTTTCCGCGACGAGAACGGCGTGCCGGTGGCCGACTTTGATCCCGCCCTGCTCAAGACGCTGATGAGCGTTGACCTGTCCGCCCCCATGCCCGAGTTCTGGCCGCAATTCGTCGGGTTGACAGCCATGCCGCTGATGGTGATCCGTGGCGCGAACTCGCGGCTGCTGTCAGCAAAGACAGTGGAGAAGATGAAGGAATACTGCCCGCACCTCGAAGCGGTGGAAGTGCCGGATCAGGGCCATGCACCGCTGCTGGAAACCGGCAACCTGCCGGAGAGGATCGCTGCTTTCCTTGCCAAGGCTGACACGGCGCATTGAGACATTCGCCGCCACATCAGATCGACAAAGAAAAAGGCCCGCCGTTTCGGCGGGCCTTTCATTTTTCACCTAGGCGATCAAGGCTTATGCCTTGCCCTTGGGCTTCTTGGCCGCAGTTGTATGCGACGTGGTGATATCGCCCGATTCCACGCGCTTGGCATGGTCGGTCATTTCGCCCTTTGCCAGCTTTGCGGCATCGGCCACCCAGTTTTCACGCGCCGCACGACCGGGGAAGCCAACCGCATTGGACACCCATGCCGACTCGTCTGCCGTCCATTTGGCGATCTGCTCAAAATGGAAGATGCCGAGATCGAACAGCTTCTTCTCAATGGCGTTGCCGACACCATCGATCAGGGTGAGATTGTCAGGCTTGCCGCCGCGTGCAGCAGCCATAACCTTCGGTTTCTTTCCGAGATTGCCGACCGTGGCCTTGCCGGTGGAGCTTGCCACCTCGCCCTTGGCCACGCGCTTGGAGAACTCGGTCTCCTTGCCGTCGGCCAGCAGTTTGGCTTGCGACACCCATTCCTCGCGCTCGATGCGGCCCGGGAAAGCCAGCCTGTCGCCCCATTCCGCCTGATCCTTCGTGGACCATCCGGCGATCTGGGCAAAGGCTGACACGCCCTCTGCATTCAGGCGCGCCTCGTTCTGACGCCCGATCCCACGGATGCGCTTCAGGTCATCCTTGACGGCTGCCACCGCAGCAAGCTTGGCAGCAGCAGGCTTGGCAGCCTTGGCGGGTGCAGGTTTTGCTGCCTTGGCTGAACCGTCAGCCGTGACGGTCTTTGCCTTGGCAGGCGCAGCAGGCTTTGCCGGTGCAACAGCAGCCAGCGAAGCAGCAGGAGCGGCTACGGCCTTAGCAGGCTTGGCCGCAGCCGGCTTGACAGCCTTGGCGGGTGCCGGCTTTGCCGCAACGGGTTTTGGATCAGCGGCTTTCGCCTGGGGAGCAGACGCCTTGGGCGGTCCGGCCGCAACCGATGCCT
>JBGSQC010000029.1:0-16902 GCA_041738295.1 Zhengella sp.
TTGATCGAAATCGAAACCTACCGGACGCTGGCGATGCTGGGCCTGCCGCTGGCGCACAGCCTGTCGCCGCGCATCCGCCGCATAGAGGACCAGTTGGCCGACGTCACCGCCCGCATGCGCAAGCTGGCCGGTCAGGACAGCCAGTTGCTGCTGTCGGAAATCACCGAACTTGCCGCCGAACTGGAGGCCGATGCCGCCGCCAGCCTTTACCGGTTCGGGGCCAGCCGCGCCTATGACGGCATTGTCGAGGAGCGGCTTGAAGCCTTGGGCGAAAAGGCGATCACCGGCCATGACAGCTGGGCCGCCTTCCTCAAACGGCGCATGGCGCCGGCCATGCGCACCTGCCGGTCAGTGGAAGAGCGCCAAGCCAACCTGTCGCGCAAGCTCGCCCGCGCCGCCACCTTGCTCAGAAGCTGGGTGGAGGTCGAATTGCAGCAGCAGAACTCGCATCTCCTGGCTTCGATGGACCGGCGCGCCAAGCTCCAGCTCCGCCTCCAGCAAACCGTGGAAGGCCTCTCGGTCGCCGCCGTTTCCTATTACATGGTTGGCCTGATCGGCTATCTCGCCAAGGGTCTGGGCGTGGTCGGTATCGCCACGAAGGCTGAATACATCATGGCGGCGTCGGTGCCGCTGGTCGTGCTGTCAGTGTGGTGGACAGTGCGGCGTATCCGCAATTCCCATTCGTCCGACGAGCAATAGGCCGCAGCCGATCCGACAGCTGCGCATTTACTCTTCCTTGCCCGCTGCCAAAGTGGTCAGATGATCGAAGCCGCCCATTGCCTCAATTGAGGGCAGGTGGTAAATAAAGTTGACCTGTTGGGTGCGGCCCGTTCTGCCGCACCTTCGGGCGCGAAGGAGGATCGCACCATGACACAGATTGCCTTTCATGCGCCGGACCCGTCGATCCTTGCGCGCCGCGCTGAAATCGTGGCGCAGCTGGCCGAGTTCGTGAAGCCGGAAGGCCTGGTCACCTCCGAGCGCGAGCTGGTTCCCTTCGAGACGGATGCCTTCACTGCCTATCGCCGCGTGCCGATGGCGGTCGTGCTGCCTGAAACAACGGCTGAAGTCGCAAAGATCATGAAATATCTCGCCCGCGAGAAGGTGCCTGTGGTGCCGCGCGGGGCGGGCACCTCGCTGTCGGGCGGCGCCATTCCGCAGGAAGATGCCGTGGTCGTCGGCCTGTCGCGCATGAACCGCATCCTCGAAGTGGATTATCCGAACCGGCTGGCCCGCGTTCAGGCGGGCGTCACCAACCTCAACATTTCCGATTCCGTCGCGGCCGATGGCTTCTTCTATGCGCCCGATCCTTCCTCGCAGCTCGCCTGCACCATTGGCGGCAACATCGGCATGAATTCCGGCGGCGCCCACTGCCTGAAATATGGCGTCACCACCAACAATCTGCTGGGCGTCACCCTAGTCACCTTTGATGGCGAAGTGATCGAACTGGGCGGCGGCGCGCTTGATGCGCCGGGCTATGATCTGCTCGGCCTGGTCTGCGGCTCTGAAGGCCAGCTTGGCATTGTCACCGAGGCAACGGTGCGCCTGATCGCCAAGCCGGAAGGCGCGCGCCCGGTGCTTTTCGGATTTGGTGCCTCCGAGACCGCTGGCGATTGCGTGGCCGAAATCATTGCCGAGGGCATCATCCCCGTGGCGATCGAATTCATGGACAAGCAGGCCATCGAAATCTGCGAAGCCTTCGCCCATGCCGGCTATCCGATGGATGCCGAGGCACTGCTGATCGTCGAGGTGGAAGGCTCGGACGCCGAAATGGACGCCCAGCTTGCCCGCATTGTCGAGATTGCGCATCGCCACAAGGTGCAGACGGTCAAGGAAAGCCAGTCGGCCAACGAGGCCGCGCTCATCTGGAAAGGCCGCAAGTCAGCCTTTGGCGCAACGGGGCGCATAGCAGACTATATTTGCATGGACGGCACCGTGCCGCTGTCGCAATTGTCCCATGTCCTGCGCGAGACAGACAAGATCGTGAAGCGTTACGGCCTGCGCGTGGCAAACGTGTTCCACGCCGGTGATGGCAACATGCACCCGCTCATCCTTTACAATGTCAACGACCCGGCAGAGGCCGAAAAGGCCGAAGCCGCGGGCATGGACATCCTGAAGCTGTGTGTTGATGCCGGTGGCTGCCTGACCGGCGAGCATGGCGTCGGCATCGAGAAGCGCGACCTGATGCGCCACCAATATGGCGAGGCCGATCTCATCCAGCAGCTGGCCGTGCGCGAGGCCTTCGATCCCGACCGCATCCTCAATCCGTCAAAGGTTTTCCCGCTCGACATGACGGTGAATTCCAAGCCCGGCAAGGCAGCCTGACCATGCATGACCGCCTGACCCCCTCAACCGAGGCTGAAGCCGCCGATATCATCCGCGCCGCCTTTGATGCCGGCGAGCCGCTTGCCATTTGCGGCGGTAACACGCGCTCCGGCCTTGGCCGCCCGGTGCAGGCCGCACGCACCCTGTCATCCTCGGCGATTTCCGGCATCACGGAATACAATCCGGGCGAGATGGTGATGACGGCAAAGGCCGGCACGCCCTTGGCCGAAGTGGAAGCAGCCTTGGCTGCCGCCCGCCAGCGCCTCGTCTTCGAACCGATGGACCACCGCGCGCTGCTGGGCTCCACCGGTGAGCCGACCATCGGCGCGGTGGCGGCTGCCAACATTTCCGGCCCGCGCCGCTTCGTGGCCGGCGCAGCGCGGGATTCTCTTCTGGGCGTGCGCTTCGTCAACGGTCAGGGCGAGGTCATCCGCAATGGCGGCAAGGTGATGAAGAATGTCACCGGGCTGGATCTCGTCAAGCTGATGGCCGGGTCCTTCGGCACGCTGGGCTTCCTCACCGAAATTACCTTCAAGGTGCAGCCGGTCCCGCAAACGGAAGTGACACTGGCGCTCCGCGGCCTTCTGGATGATGCGGCTGCACAAGCCATGGCCCATGCCATGGCGACCAGCTTCGAGGTGTCGGGCGCCGCCCATCTGCCCGAACTCGTGGCGAAGTCCGTGCTCGATGGCGCGCTCGGCTCCGAGCCTGCCGCGCTGCTGCGCCTGGAGGGTTTTGCCGAGTCCATTGCCATCCGCTCCGCCCGCCTCAAGGCACTGCTGGCCCCGCTTGGCCGGATTGACGAGCTGGAAGCCGCCCAATCGGTCCGGCTCTGGCAGGATATTCGTGAAGTCCGCCCCTTTGCCGACGGCACGCATAAGCCGGTCTGGCGCATTTCCATGAAGCCGGGCGATGCCCATGCGATGGTCATGGCGTTGCGCATGCAGGCAGGCGCTTCGGCTTTCTACGATTGGCAGGGCGGCCTTGCCTGGCTGCGCATGGAGGCAGGCGACGCTGAGGCCGAAATGGTGCGCGCTGCGGTGAAGAGCCATGGCGGCGGCCATGCCACGCTGGTGCGCGCCGACGAGGCGACACGCGCTGCCATTCCCGTCTTCCAACCGGAACCAGCCCCCGTGGCGACCTTGTCGAAACGGGTGAAGGGCAAGCTCGATCCCAAAGGCATCCTCAATCCCGGACGCATGGTGGCCGGCGTTTGACGTGGTAGCATGCCCGCGTTGAACCCTTGAAACATGGAGACTTGCCATGAGTGACACACCGCCCTCCGCTCCGCGCGAAACCGACAAATGGCTGGAACCCGGCCGCGACAACATGACCGTCATCTATGTGCTCTATCTCGCCGCCTTTGTCGTCGGCATCACCGGCATCATCGGCGTGGTGCTGGCCTATATGGGCCGCGACAAGACCAGCGGCTGGCTGCGCACGCATTACGACTGGGCAATCCGCACCTTCTGGATCGGCCTGCTCTATTCCGTCATCGCCGGCCTGCTGGTCGTGGTGCTGATCGGCATACCGCTGCTCATCGCCGTCGCGGTTCTCATCATCCTGCGCGTCGTGATCGGCTGGCAGAAACTGGCCAAGGGCGAGCCAATCACCAATCCGCAAAGCTGGCTCATCTGAGGCGAGGTCAATGGGTGAGGAGCGAACGCCAGCACGTGCCAAGGCCGAGGATTGGAAGGCGACTGTCGAATTTCGTCAGTCGCAACGCCAGCTTGCCAGGCCTCCAGCGCCGACAGGTTCCTTGCCTGCTGCCCGCAGGCGTTCAGCGCTTCTTGCTCTCATTGGCGAGGGCATGATGGTCGGCTGGCGGCATACCCCGCCGCTGACGCCGGGACTGCGTGATCTTCTGGATTCGGGATTTGTGCGACTGAACCGCCGCTTCCGAACCGCCGAGGTCAACATGAGCGGCCGCAATGCCATCGTGCCGACCGAGAAGGGCAGGGCATTCCTTGCCGCCAACCCGCCAGATGCCGAAGCCATCGCCTGGATCACCCAGGCGCTCCACGCCAGGGCGCTTCCCTGAACCGAACCAGAAACAAACCCCGCAGGACGGAACTCCCGATGCAAACCAATTTTAATCGAAGCCTTTGGGCAGATATGATCAAGCTTGGGGGATGCCGTGACAGACATTGATAAAATTTTGGATTCCATCCTGCAGGGCCTCAACGAGGCAAACAACAAATATTATGAGTTGTCGGGAGGCGACAAATATGTCGGTGAATGGATCAGTGAGCGCGGTGTGGAGTCATTTGCTGCGGCGCATGTTGCACAAAAATTGAAGGACGGACTTGAGTACGATAGCGTTATATTGGAAGCAACCCATTCTGAGATGATTGATGGGGGATATATCAAGAGGAAAAGAGGAAAACCGATAATTAATGAATCAAGGCAGCGCTTTGACATCTTGGGATTAAATCATGATGAGGCGAATGACATTTTTGTTTGCAGTTTGATTTGCGAATTAAAGAGGAAATATCTTTATCAGAATTGGGATAAGGATTTTGTGAGAATAAATAAAATCGCAAAGGAACACAGGGATGTCGGGATGATTGGATGCTTTGGAGCATTTATTTCGGACTATGAAGGAATTCAAATATTCGATCAAGTCGAATCTTATCTCGAATATCAGAAAGAAATTTCCGTCTCCAAGGGAATGAATTACATGAAGGAAAATTTAGATGTAGATAAGATCCTTCAGGGGATTACGTACAAGGCGCGGATTTATGCAGTGGCGGTGTTCGGATAATGCAAACCAATTTCACGCTGGACCAATTGCGCGACCCCGGCACCGCCGAGGCAGAAAGCATCCTGCGCAAATGCGTGCATTGCGGTTTCTGCACGGCCACCTGTCCCACCTATGTGACGCTCGGCAACGAGCTCGACAGTCCGCGCGGGCGCATCTACCTGATCAAGGACATGCTGGAGAACAACCGTCCGGCCGATCATGAGGTCGTCACCCATATTGATCGCTGCCTCTCCTGCCTCGCCTGCACCACCACCTGCCCGTCGGGCGTGGACTACATGCATCTGGTCGATCATGCGCGTGCCCACATCGAGAAGACCTTCAAGCGCCCGCTGCTCAACCGCTTGATCCGCAACATGCTGGCCATGGTGCTGCCGTATCCGGGCCGTTTCCGCGCCTCGCTGGTGCTGGCCAAGGTCGGCCGCCCCTTCGCGCCGGTCTTTGCCATTGCCGGGCGCACCAAGCCGCTGGCCGCCATGCTGCGCTTGGCCCCCGCTTCTGTACCGAAAGAGGCAAAGTCTGCCGTGCCCGGCACCCGTCCGGCGCAGGGCGTCAAGCGCGGGCGCGTCGCCATCCTGTCCGGCTGTGCCCAGCCGGTGCTGGACCCGGAGATCAACCAGGCCACCATGGACTTGCTCAACCGTCTGGGCGTCGAGGTCGTGGTGCCGAAGGGCGAGGGCTGCTGCGGCGCGCTCGTCCACCACATGGGCCGCGAAGACCAGGCCCATGCCTCGGCCAAGGCCAACATTGCCGCCTGGATGGCGGAAGCGGACGGTGAAGGGCTGGATGCCATCATCATCACCACGTCTGGCTGCGGCACCACGGTGAAGGATTATGGCCACATGCTGCGCCATGACACCGTCTGGGCGGATCGGGCTGCGAAAGTCTCGTCGCTTGCCAAGGACATCACCGAATATCTTTCCTCGCTCACCCTGCCGGAGCCGGTCAACAAGACCGGGCTGGCAGTCGCTTATCATTCCGCCTGCTCGATGCAGCATGGCCAGAAGATCACCGCAGCGCCGAAGACCCTGCTGAAGAAGGCAGGTTTCACCGTGAAGGACCCGGCGGAGGGGCATCTCTGCTGCGGATCGGCCGGCACCTACAACATCATGCAGCCGGATATTTCCGCCACGTTGAAGGCGCGCAAAGTGAAGAACCTGAAGGCGACCAAGGCCGAGGTGATCGCCGCTGGAAACATCGGCTGCATCACCCAGATCGGCGATGCCGCCGGAATGCCGGTGGTCCATACGGTGAAGCTGTTGAACTGGGCTTATGGCGGCGAGCGGCCCAAGGGAGTGTGAGAGAGGGCGTGTGAGCATGGTCGCGTGAGGGGCAGCCCTCACTCGCCGCGCGGATAACGCTTGCTCTCCTCCAGCACGTTCAAATCCATGTGGTTGCGCATGTAGCGCTCGGATGCCTTTTGCAGCGGCTGGAAATCCCACGGGAAATAGGCCCCGTTGCGCAGTGCCGGATAGACCACCCAGCGCCGCGCCTGGCTTTCGCGCACGGCGGCGTCAAAACCCGGAAGTGACCAGCGCTTGTCAGCAATCTCCGACAGCCTTGCCAGCGCCTCGCCATGGGCGGGATCACCGGCCACGTTGGTGAGTTCCTGCGGATCATTTTCCATGTCGAACAGCTGGTCCGGATCCAGCGTGCAGCGCACATATTTGTAGCGCGCATCGCGCACCGCCACGAGCGGCGCCTGCGATCCTTCCGCCGCATATTCCATCAGCACCGGCGCCCCGCGCGTGCCGCCCTCCATCAGGGGGCGCAGCGAGTGCCCGTCCGTCCACGCCATGATCCCGTCAAGCGAAATGCCGGCGAGGTCGGCCAGTGTTGGCACGATGTCGAGGTTCGAGGTCGGTTCGCCAAGGTGGCCCGCCGTGATGCCGGGTCCGGCGATCATCAGCGGCACGCGCGCCGACCCTTCGTAGAAGCACATCTTGAACCAGAGGCCGCGCTCGCCCAGCATGTCGCCATGATCCGAGCAGAACAGGATGATCGTGTCGTCGAGCATCCGCGTGCGGGTCAGTGTGTCGACAAGCTCGCCCACCTTGTCATCGAGATAGGAGATGTTGGCGAAATAGGCGCGGCGCGAGCGGCGGATGTCCTCCGCCGTGATGTCGAAGTTCAGATAATCGTTGGATTGGTAGAGGCGCTGCGAATGCGGGTCCTGCGCCGCAAAGGGGATGGCCGCCACCTCCGGGTCCAGATGGGCGCAATCCTCGTAAAGATCCCAGTATTTGCGCCGCGCCACATAGGGGTCATGCGGATGGGTGAACGAGACCGTCAGGCACCAGGGCTGGCGTTCCTTTTCATCATTGTCCCGCGACAACTGGTAGAGCTTCTGGTTGGCCAGAAACGCCACCTCGTCGTCATATTCCATCTGGTTGGTGATTTCAGCCACGCCCGCCCCGGTCACCGATCCGAGATTGTGATACCACCAGTCAATGCGCTCGCCCGGCTTGCGATAATCCGGCGTCCAGCCGAAATCGGCCGGATAGATGTCGGTCGTCAACCGTTCCTCGAACCCGTGCATCTGGTCCGGCCCGACGAAATGCATCTTGCCCGACAGGCAGGTGCGGTAGCCGCTGGCGCGCAGATGATGGGCATAGGTCGGGATGTCGGAGGCAAATTCCGCCGCATTGTCATAGACGCGGGTGCGGCTCGGCAACTGGCCCGACATGAAGGAAGCCCGGCCCGGCGCACAAAGCGGCGAGGCGGTGTAATTGGCCGAAAACCGCGCTGACCGCGCCGCGAGCGCCTTCATGTGCGGGGCATGCAGCCAGTCTGCCGGACCATCAGGAAACAGCGTTCCGTTCAACTGGTCGACCATGATGATCAGGATGTTGGGGCGCTTCATTGCAGCTTTTTCTCTTTCAGCCATCATCACGCGTAGTCAGAAAGAGCCATGGCACCGGTCTGGCGCCACGGCTCAAGGGTAGGGCTCAAAGGCCGAGCGATGCCTTGACGGCTTCAAGGCCGGGCTTGCCATCGATCGTCGTCACGTTGGCAAGCCAGGGCTCGATCATCGCTCCGTTGGCCTTCAGATATTCTGTTGCCGCCGCCTTCGGCTCCTTGGCCTGTTCCATGATCTTGGACATCATCTCGTTCTCGGTTTCAACACTGAAGATCAGGTTGCGGAAGAACGTTGCCGCATTCGGGCACTCCGCAGACCAGCCGGTGCGCGCGATGGTGAAGATCTCCGCGCCGCCGTAATTGGCACCGAAATAGGCGTCACCGCCGGAAAGATAGGTGAGCTTGAAGTTGGCGTTCATGGGATGCGGCGCCCAGGCGAGGAAGACGATGGCTTCCTTGGAGCGTTCGGCGCGCGCCACCTGAGACAGCATGCCGGATTCGCTGGATTCCACCACATTCCAGCCGGTGAGGCCGAAATCATTGGCCTTGATCATGCGCTGCATGTTCTCGTTTGCCGGTGCACCGGGCTCGATGCCGTAGATCTTGCGGTCAAAGGCGACGGCATGGGTGGCAAGATCCTTGAAGTCCTTGACGCCCATCTCGGCCACATAGTCCGGCACCGCCAGCGTGAACTTCGCGCCGGTCAGGTTCTTGGCCAGCACTTCAGCGGCCTTCGCCTCGTTCAACTCGTCGATGAACTTGGTCTGCGCCGGCATCCAGTTGCCAAGGAACACGTCAATGTCCTTGTTCTTGATCGACTGGTTGCCGACCAGAACGGACAAGGACTGGATGTCGGTCTTGTAGCCGAGGCCTTCCAGCAGGACCGTCGCGATGGCATTGGTCGAGCTGATATCCGTCCAGCCCGGATCGGACATGCGGATGGTCTTGCAGCTGTCGGCGTCAGCGGCAAAGGCCGGTGCGGCGAGAAGGAACGCGGCAGCGAAGCCGAAATGGCGGATGCTGGTCATTGGAAATCCCTCATGGTGCGGTTATGGTTTTTCTTCCAATGCCATTTAAGGCTCAAATGGAGGAGGCTTTGAAGCTGTTGGTTTTCGATCACCTCCATAAAGATTGCTTATGAAGGACAAGCCGCTCGACCTCGGCTGGCTGCGCATTGTCGATTCCGTGGGGCGGCACGGCATCCTGACGCGCGCCGCACGCGACCTCGGCATGTCGCAACCCGCCGTCACCTATCAGGTCCGCCGCATCGAGGAGCAGCTGGGCGTCAGCCTGTTCCACCGGTCGCAAGGCGGCAGCCGGCCAACGGACGCCGGTGAAACACTCTTTGCCGCCGTGCGATCGGCGGTGGAGCGCATCGACAGGGCAGGCGAGGACATAAGGCGCCAGGCGCGCACCCCGGTGGTGCGCATCCTCACCGATTTCGGCTTTGCCGGCTTCTGGTTGATGCCACGCGTTGTCCGGCTGCGCGATGTCGAAACCGGCGTGGCGGTGCAGGTGATCGCGTCCCAATACGGCCTCGACCTGGAACCCGGGCGCGATTTTGACGCCGCCGTGCTGTTCGGTGCGCGTACGGATTTTCCCGGCCATGCCCAGCTTCTCATTCCTGAAAAGGTTGTTCCGGTCTGCACGCCGGGGTATCTCGCCCGCTTCGGACCGTTCGTAACGGCGAGCGATATTGCAGCGGCGCCGCTGCTGCATCTGGAAACCGTGGGCGAAGAGCGCTGGCTGTCATGGCCGACATGGATGGCCACTCAGGGCATTGCGCGTCCGCCCTCGCGCGACGATTTCGGCTTCAACACCTACAGTTTCGTCATTCAGGCGGCGCTTGCAGAACAAGGGATTGCGCTTGGCTGGGCCGGTCTCGTGGACCAGCATCTGGAGCAGGGCAGCCTCGTGGCAGTGGGTCCGGTGGTCGAGCGGCCGGAACGGGGATACTGGCTCGTTCACGGCAATGCCATCAATGCGGCCACCGAAAGGCTGGTGGCCTGGCTGGCGAGCGCCGAATAGGGCCGTTACAAAACGGAAACCGCGGAGCCGTTTCCGGCCCCGCGTCTTCCGAAAGTGGGACGTCCATGCCCCCTCCGGCACGACCGTCCCGTTCCCCTCTCCGGCAAACTTGTCAGCTATTGCATGATCACCTTGGTGCCCACTTTCACCCGGTCATAAAGATCGGCCACGTCCTCGTTGCGCATGCGGATGCAGCCTGACGAGACATTCTGGCCGATGGTCCAGGGTGCATTGGTGCCGTGGATGCGATAAAGCGTGGAGCCCAGATAAAGGGCGCGCGATCCCAGCGGATTGGCCGGGCCGCCGGCCATCACGACAGGCAGGGTGCGGCCTTCCTCGCGCTTCACGCGCTGGATCATTTCCGCCGGCGGGCGCCATTCCGGCCATTCGCGCTTGTTGGTCACCTTGTGGGTGCCCTTCCATTCAAAGCCGCTCTTGGCCGTGCCGACGCCATAGCGCCGTGCCTTGCCGTCGCCCTCGATCAGATACAGGAACTTGGCGGATGAATCGACGATGATGGTGCCCGGCGCATGCGCGCTGTCATAGTCCACCACCTGCGGCAGGAACATCGGGTTCATCGTGCGCGTCTCGGGCTTGGGCTGCGGAACGGGCCGCGCCACATAGGCAGATGTTCGCATCGGGTCTGTCTGCAATTGCCGCTGCTGCACGCGATAGCGTGGTGCCGGGGCAAGGCCGACCGAAACGCCGGAAGGAAGGGCGCGGTGCACCGGCTGGCCGGCCGCCGGCCTGCGCTGCAGCTGCATCACCCAGGGAGCTGAAAGATCGGGGCTCACCACGACGGGCGGGCGGGCGCTGTAGCGGGTGTCGGCATGGGCGGAAGGCGCGCCAAGCGCAAGGCAGGCCACTCCGGCCAGCATCATCAGTTTTTTCATCAGACCTACTCGTTACCAGAAAGGGTCAACAGGCTCCTGACAGCGCGGTGTCATGAGGGGGGTGCGCCATCGGATTGACCGGATCATGAAGGACTGGCGGAGTCAGAAAAGTGAATCGGAATTCATAAATTGCGATTCGAGGTTGAAACCTTTTGGTACGGTTACCGCGGTCTTCAGAAGTCTGGTGAATCAACAATGAATCAGGCACGAAGAGCCGTTAACCTTGGAGAAACCGGACATGGATGGCGAAAAGACCGGGCTTCACACCGGCGCAGACGGCAAGATTCGCTGCTTCTGGCAGCAGGGCCTGGATGATTACATCCACTATCATGACAGCGAATGGGGCAGGCCGGTCAGCGATGACACAAGGCTGTTCGAGAAGATCTGCCTCGAAGGCTTCCAGTCCGGTCTTTCCTGGCTGACCATCTTGCGCAAGCGCGAAAATTTCCGCGCAGCTTTCGCGGGTTTCGACATCGACACCGTGGCGGCATTCGACGAGGGCGACGTCGCGCGCCTTCTGGCCGATGCGGGCATTGTCCGCCATCGCGGCAAGATCGCCTCCACCATCAACAATGCGAAACGCGCGCAGGAGATGCGCGACGAGTTCGGCTCGCTGGCGGCTTTCTTCTGGTCGTTTGAGCCGGGACAAGCTGAGCGTCCCGATCCCGTCACCTATCAGGCGCTGATTGCCAATCCGGCAACTGAAACGTCCAAGCGGCTGTCGAAGGATCTGAAAAAGCGCGGATGGTCCTTTGTCGGTCCGACCACCATCTATGCCTTTTGCCAGGCCATGGGCCTCGTCAACGACCACATCGAGGGCTGCCATTGCCGGGCAGGCGTGGAGGAAATGCGCCGTTCGTTCACCCGTCCCGCGCGCAGTTAACCCTTTCCCCAGCGGTTGCATGTCGGCACCATTTCGCGCTTGCCTGCCTGTCCAAACAGGTACATTCTGCGGTCTGAGGGGCCTTTGAGAGGATTTACAACCATGCTTCGCACCAAACTGATTTCTTGTGCCGTTGCGATTGCTGCTGCCGTTTCGGCGGTTGCTCCGGCCAGCGCCTTGCCGCTGACCGTTCCGACAGTTGCCGCCGATGCCGCTGGCGATGTGACCAATATCCAGTACCAGTCATCCAACCGCAGCGCCGATGTGGACCGCCGCGGCTATTGGGTCGATGGCAACAATGGCTATTACAATGGCCATCGCGGCTACCGCTATGCCCGTCCGGGCTGGCGCTCCCACAATGGCTGGTGGTTCCCGCCGGCTGCCTTCGCGCTTGGTGTGATCGTCGGCCAGGGCGTGCAGCCCGGCTACCGTCAGTTGCCGAACCGCCATTACCGCTGGTGCGAAAACACCTACAACAGCTACCGTCGCTCGGACAACACGTTCCGGCACAATTATGGCGGCCGCCGCACCTGCCGTTCGCCCTATTGGGGCTGATCCGGCCAAAAGCCTGATTTGACGCCGAAAAGGCCGCCGGGTTGTCCCGGCGGCCTTTTCTTTTCGGAACCTTGGCTGTGCGCGCGCGTTTATGCTGCATCCTCACCAGACAAGGAAAAAGTGACATGCGACAGGTAAAAACACCGCTCAGGGCGGCTCTCTTCGCCCTACTCGGTCTGGCAACGGCGGCACCCGCCGCCGCGGTTCCGGCGAGCTTCATGACCGTGCAGGCACCGATTGCTGCGCCTTCACAGGCTGAAAATGTGCAGTACAGGTCCTCGAACCGCAGCGCTGGGGTTGACCGTTTCCATCGCCGCGGCAGCAACTACTACTACAACGGCCACCGCGGCTATCGTTACGCCCGCCCGGGCTGGCGCAGCCACAATGGCTGGTGGTTCCCGCCGGCTGCCTTTGCTCTCGGCGCCATCGTCGGCTCGCAGTACAATCGCCCGGTCTATCGGGAAAACCGCCGTGGCGGCTACAACCGCGCCCATGTGAACTGGTGTGAAAACCGCTACCGGACCTACCGCGCCTGGGACAACACTTATGTGCCGCGCGTCGGCTACCGCGCCCAGTGCCGCTCGCCTTACTTGTAAGGCCGTCTGAACCAGTCGATCAAAAGCCCGGCGGAGCGATCCGCCGGGCTTCTTCATGTCCGCAGGTCCTATTTGGCGTTGCGCTTCAGCCAGTCCTGCATGAAGGCAATTTCCTTTTCCTGCGCGGCAATGATGCCTTCAGCAAGGGCCTTCAATTCCGGATCCTTGCCGTGCTCCAGCACGATTTTCGCCATATCCACCGCTCCCTGGTGATGCGGGATCATGCCGCGCACGAAATCCGCGTCGGCGTCGCCGGTGAACTCGATGTCCATGCCGGAATGCATGTCGGCATTGGCCTTGGCGAAAGCCTGGCTGGATGGTCCCTGGTCGCCCTTCGGCATGGCCATGGTGGAGTGATCCATCTTGGAATGGTCCTGCGCGAGTGCCGGCTGTGCCAGTGCAAGCAGGGTGGATGCGGCGATGGCCGCGAGTGTTTTCGTGATCATGAGTGATCTCCTTGAAACAAGTGATGAGCCGCGAAGTGCGGCGGGTTGCTCAGGAGATCAGGCTTCGGGGAGGGGGAACGTCCGGCGCCTGCGCCAGGCCATGCAGCATGGCAGGCAGGCATTCGTCATGGGCCATCGCGGTCAATGGCCGGAACAACGCGGTGAGCGGAACAGCCGCAAGGCAAAGTGCTGCCGTGCACTGCGCACCTGTCATGTGTGCGCCGCCCATATGAGCCTTGGAAGGGTCGGAAACAGGCTGGCCTTCATGATGGCGGTGGCTGGCTCCGGCCATGTGCAAGCCGTGGGTCGCCTCCATCATCCGGGCCATGCCGGTAAGCGCGCCGGCAACCGCTAGCATCAGCATCACCATCAGGGCCTTGATCATCTGTCTCATGCATCAACACTAGGCGCATGCACTCCGGCGGGCAAGCGCGAATGCGCGCGCGCACCGCTTTGTGAAAGCCCGTGGAGAAGTCCGCCGCCCTTGCTCCGTTCCCGGGCATCGGCTAGGGAAGCGGCAGTCAATCAAAGGCGTTTCCCCATGTCCGACCAGAAGAAAAAGCCCCAGAAACTCAAGGCACGGCAGCCGCGCGGGTTCGTCGACCGCATGCCGGATGATATCCGCGCCACCGACCGCATGGTGGCCGCCATCCGCGAGGTCTATGAGCGCTACGGCTTTGATCCGGTGGAAACGCCGATGTTCGAATACACTGATTGCCTCGGAAAATTCCTGCCCGATACCGACCGCCCGAACGAGGGCGTGTTTTCGGTGCAGGATGATGACGAGCAGTGGATGAGCCTGCGCTATGATCTGACCGCGCCGCTCGCCCGGCATGTCGCCGAAAACATCAACGAGATCGCGCTGCCCTACCGCACCTATCGGGCAGGCTGGGTGTTTCGCAACGAGAAGCCGGGACCGGGCCGCTTCCGCCAGTTCATGCAGTTCGATGCCGATGTGGTCGGCGCGCCCTCGGTGCAGACGGACGCGGAAATGTGCATGATGATGGCCGACACCATGGAGGCGCTGGGCATCAAGCGCGGCGACTATGTGATCCGTGTGAACAACCGCAAGGTGCTCGACGGTGTGATGGAGGCGATTGGTGTCACCAATCCGGAGCAGAAACTGACCGTACTTCGCGCCATCGATAAGCTCGACAAGTTTCCCTGGGAAGAAGTGGCCAAGCTTCTTGGAGACGGCCGAAAAGACGATAGTGGCGATTTCACCAAGGGTGCCGGGCTAACAACTCTCCAAATTGATAATTTGCAGCGGTTTCAAGATTTTTCCGAACGCCTTTCGCGATCGTATTTTCCCGAAGCAGCGCGTTGGCTGGGTCACCACGCTGAGAATACAGAACTGGCTTATCAAAATCTCCGGGGTGAGCGCGGGCTACAGTTCCTTGGCACGAACACCAAGTTGGAAGAAGGCATTCGCGAGCTAGAGACATTGCACCGTATATTTGCCTCCTGTGGTTATGTGCAAGTAGCTGATGGTGGCCCTAATGCCGCTGTAGGAACTGACCGAATGGCAATTGACATTACAACCTCGGTCGTCCGTGGCCTCGAATATTACACCGGCCCGGTCTATGAGGCCGAACTCCTTTTCGACGTGACCAATGAGAAGGGCGAGAAGGTCCAGTTCGGCTCGGTCGGCGGCGGCGGGCGTTATGATGGCCTCGTCAAGCGCTTCACCGGTCAGGACGTGCCGGCCACCGGCTTTTCCATCGGCGTCTCGCGCCTGATGACGGCGCTGAAAAACCTCGGCAAGCTGGACACCTCCGATGTCGTCGCCCCCGTCCTTGTCACCGTCATGGATGGTGATACGGAAGCGCTCGGCCGTTACCAGCGCATGGTGCAGGACCTGAGAAACGCAGGCATCCGCGCCGAAATGTACCAGGGCAACTGGAAGAAATTCGGCAACCAGATGCGCTATGCCGACCGCCGCAATTGCCCCATCGTCATCATCCAGGGTGCCGACGAAAGAAATGCGGTGGACGAAAATGGAAACCCCGCGCCAAAGCTTCAGGTCAAGGACATGATCGAGGGGCGCAAGCAGGCTGCCGCCATCGAGAGCAACGAGGAATGGCGCGAAACGCGTCCCGGCCAGTTCGAGATCGCCGAGGCGGACCTGGTGGCCGAGGTAAAGAAGCGGCTGGCCGAGCAGGCTGCGGGGTAAAGTCCGGTTTGTCGGTGCGCGACGTCTATCTCCCCCCTTTTCGGGGGAGAAAGCAATTTCAGCATCTTGGCGCAGCCAAGTGCTAGAAATTGCAAGAGAGGGGATTTTTCCAAGCCGCACACAATCCCCTCTCTTGCGATTTCTAACGTTTGGCCTTCGCATGCGCTCGGCCAAGCCATTGAAATCGCTTTCTCTCCCGCAAGGGGGGAGATAGGGGCGCCGGGCACTGCCTTCTATCCACACCCATCCAACCCTGCCTTATCCTGCCGCTTCGGTCCCCCGTGAGGGAAGTTCGTTGTGCACCGGACATCGAACGGGGGATCGCGGTGCCGGGTGGGCTGTGTCGGAGAGCGCAGTTTGGTGTTGGGCCGTACACCCGGGTCCAGAATGCGGGTCCCCGTCGCTTGCCCAAGAACCCGCCGCCTTTTGGCCTGCGGGAGACAGCAGGGGCTAGGTCATAACCAGGGTGTATCGCAGCATGCGGGCAGCAGCCGGGCGGCGGCCGGAAGGTCGCCTACAGTTCCATAGTCTTATCGGTGCCCTTGTGGCCGCCGCCTTCCCTCGTTTGCCGAGGGGCAGAAGTTTCAGCGATCAATGGCCAGACGGAATTTCCGGGCGTGGCGGCGATGACCGCTGTCCGGATGACGCGATAGAGGGCGCTGCGGTCTCTCCTCCCTTCTCCCCTTGCGGGGTCCGAAGGACGGGCGAGACCCGTGGCTCGCCCCGGGTGGTGGATGCGAAGGTTCGCAGAACCGGAGCAGACGGATGAGGGGTGATGCAATGCGCCGCCCCCTCATCCGTCGCCTCCGGCGACCCCTTCTCCCACGAGGGGAGAAGGGAGGTGAGGTTGGTGCTACTTGCGCCTGCTTGTCCGGGATGACGAAGGAGGGAACCTGCCACCGCCAAAAAACCGTGCCTGACGGGATGCACATTGCGCCGAATTGGGCTATCGGGTGCTGCACATCACTTCGGGCACACGGGCAGGCACAGTCGATGAACGCGTTGAAACCACAATGGGGGGGCTCGGGCTGCTCATGACCCCGCGTCTTCCCTCCAGTGCTGCAGCCATCCGCGCCGCGCTTGCCGCGCGCGACGCCGACTTGATCGACGTGCCGGTGATCCAGCCCGCCGATCCCTTTCTCGACATGGCCGGCGAGGATTTGCGACGCCGCATTTTCCTCACCGAAAGCGAGACGGGTGCCAGCCTTTGCCTGCGGCCTGAATTCACCATTCCGGTCTGCCTTGAGCATATTGAAAGCCGGGCGGCCACGCCGCACCGCTATTCTTATCTGGGCGCCGTGTTCCGCCAGCGCCGCGATGGCGCCAACGAGTTTTTCCAGGCAGGCATCGAGGATCTGGGCGACACGGACCTGACGGCTGCCGATG
>JBGSQC010000058.1:0-11084 GCA_041738295.1 Zhengella sp.
ATGCGGGCGGCAGCCTTGGCAGGCAAGACGCCGCCCGGTGTTGCGCCTTGCCCCGAAGCAGGAGAAGCCAGCATCAGCGCGGCAACGCGGCCCGGACGGTCAGCGGCAAAGCTTGCTGCCATCAGCGCGCCCAGCGAATGACCAACAAGGATTGCGCGCTCAATGTTCAATTCGCCGAGGACGGTTTTGAGCGCGCTCGCATAGTCGGCAGCGACCGGCCACTGCGGTGCGAGATGCTTCGATCCGCCATAGCCCGGCGCATTCCAGGCGATGATCCGCCGGTCGTCCGGCAGATGCGCGATCACCGGTTCCCAGGCCGAGGCGTTGGATCCGATGCCATGGAGCAACACGAGCGGCGTGGCCGCGCCGCCGTCACGTTCGGTGAAAACAATGCCGCCAGCCGATGTGTGGGTCACAGCCATGGCCCCCTCAATTGAACACGAAGCCGTTGTTGACCGGCATGGTCTGGCCGGTCAGCGTGAGGGCTTCCTGGGACAGGAGGAAGGCAATGGTGCCGGTGATCTCGTCCGGGCTTTGCGGACCCGGCACGGCGCGGCCCTCGCCATAGAGACGGTGGCGGGCTTCCGGCACGTATTCGGTCGAAGCCGTGGTCAGGATGCCGGGGGCCACCGCCGTGACGCCGATGCGGTCCGGCCCCAGTTCGCGGGCAAGCGAGCGTGTCATCGCCATCACCGCGCCCTTGCTGGCAACATAGGAAATGAGGTTCGGCGCTCCCCAAAGAGCGGTGTCGGAAGCAATGTTGACAATGCGGCCAGAGCCGGAGGCGCGCAGCAGCGGCGCGAGAGCCTTCACCATCAGCCAGGTGCCGCGCACATTGACGCGCATCACCCGGTCGAAGGTTTCGATCTCGACATCCTCGAAGCCAATGCCGCCAATGCCGGTGGCAATGGCACCATTGTTGACGAGACCGTGCAAGGTTCCTCCCGTCGCGGCTGCCAGTTCCTCCGCGAGCCGCGTGATCGAGTCCGGACTTCCCAGATCGACCGGCAGGAAGGCCGCCCCCAACTTCCTTGCCACGGCTTCACCCTCGGCGACTTCGATGTCGGCGAGGAAAAGACGTGCACCGGCCTCGACCAGACGCCGGGCGATTTCGCGCCCGAGCCCGCGTGCGGCCCCGGTGACCAGGATGGAGCGGCCCTCAAGCATCACTCGGCTGCTTCCGGATGGGCGGCGAGTTCCGCCTCGATCTGCTGCTTGGCGGCGCGCGTCAGGATCTGGCGGATGCGCGAGACACCGAGATCATGCTGGTAGAGCATCTCGCGGCGGCGGGCATCGTCCGGCATGCCTTCCAGCATCACGCGGTCCTGCTCCAGCACATGCCAGTGGTTGGCTTCCAGAACCGCCCGGTAGAGGAAGCGCCAGCTCTCGCGGGCGAGGCCCGAAATCTTGCGCATGCGCCAGAAGAAGACCTTGCAAGTGCGCGCATCGACCGGCAGCACGAAACCGATGATGCGGAACACACCGCCCGGCCCGGCAGCCGGCGGATAGGGGATTTCCAGGAAGCAGAACATGTTGCCGGGATGGACCTCGAACTCGGTCCAGTCGAAATTGGCGCCGGTCTGCGCCACCCGCTCGATGCGGAAGCCTTCCTCGGTCTTGTCGAGCTTCATCAGGTCCTGCTTGGAGCCGAACGCGAGCGTGAAGCTCTCGGCATGCAGGTAGCAGCCGTGCATCGGGTCGGCCAGATTGTCCAAAGCATAGCGGTAATTGCTCTCCCAGACCGAGGTGCAGAGGAATCCGGTCCACTCTTCGGATTTCAGCACATCAGGCAGCACCAGTTCCGGCGGCTCGGGCTGCTCGACCGAAGGCATGTAGACGAAGACGCAATCGGCAGCTTCCGTCACCTTGTATGACTTCAGCGCCTTGCGGCCTTCCAGCGCGCATTCCGGCATGGCCGGCACGCGGACCACCACGCCTTCGCCGTCCACCACAACGCCATGATAGCGGCAGCCGATATTGCCCTCATGGATTTCACCGTAGGAAAGCGGTGCGCCGCGATGCGGGCAGAAATCCTCGATGCACTGGATGGTTCCGTCGCCTGAGCGCCAGAACACGAGCTTTTCGCCCAGCACCTTGGCGCCATAGGGTTTCGTGGCCTTGACCTCGACCGACTTGGCAACGGGATACCACTGGCCGAGCAAGCCGGTGTTCACACGATCTTCAATAAGGGATTTCTTGTCGACTGCCGTCATGGTGACCTCCATGGGAACGGGGGGATGGCAAGGCTCAGCCATCCCGCACGGTGCTTATTTGCCGGGACGCTTGATCTTCGACACCGGATGATCTGGCGGATAGGTGGGCGTGACGGGCTTCGGGTTGCCGATCATCACGCACATCAGCGCTTCCTCGATGCCTTCATTGCGCAGGCCGCGATAGACGCCGGGCGGCACTGAGATCAGGTCGCGCTCGGTCAGCACGGTCTCGACCATCTCGCCCTTGTGCTCGATGAACAGGCGGATCTTGTGGCCCTTGAGGATGAAGAAGATTTCCTCGGCATCACGGTGGATGTGCAGCGGGCCTTCGCAGCCGGCTGGAAGAACCATGGTGGAGAAGGTGAAGTGCTCGGCCGGAACCACGTTCTCGTCATCGTCGATGCCGGTGGCGCCGGTGCCGACATAGCGCATCTGCGCCCGGCGGTAGATTGGGTCGTAATCGGCCTGGAACTTCAGCGCGTCCCAGTCAAGCGTGCGGGTGGCATAGCGCGCGACGCGGCTTTCGATCCAGTCGCCCAGCGACTTGCCATCGGGAATGGCCACGTCATCGGGTTCGATGGACGGGAATTTCATGGGGGGTGCAGCGGTCATGTCGTGTCTCCCGTTTCAAGGATCAGGAATGCGCCTTCGGCAGGTAATGGAGCAGACGCTCCTCCACCTTGGCGATGGCGGTGTAGAGAAGGATGCCGATGACGGTCAGCAGGCCGATGGCGTTGAAAACCATGGCCGCATTGGCCTGGCCGCCGCCATAGGAAATCAGGAAGCCGAGGCCGGTGTTGCCGCCAACGAGCTCACCGACGGTGACGCCGATGACGGCGAGCGTGGAGGCAATGCGCAGGCCGGCCATCAGGTTCGGCAGTGTCGAGGGCATCTCGACCTTTTTGAAGATCTGCCACCGCGAGAAGCTGTAGGCACGCGCCAGGTTCACCAGGTCGCGGTCAACGGTTTTCATGGCCTGCAGCACGTTGACCAGCACCGGGAAGAAGACGATCAGCACGGTGACCAGTAGCTTGGGCATAGCGTTGTAGCCGAACCACATGATGAAGAGCGGCGCGAAGGCAACCTTCGGCGCGATCTGCAGCGCCAGAATATAGGGCGACAGCACCTTCTCCCAGAAGGCCGACATGCCGAGCAGATAGCCCATCACCGCGCCGAGCAGGCTGCCGATGGCAAAGCCGACAATGGTGTAGAGCGTGGTCGAGAGCGTGTGGCCGACCAGGCCCTCGGATGTCCACATGCGGACCAGTTCCTCAAGGCACTGCGAGGCAGTCGGGATGATGAAGCGCGGCACGCCGAGCGCTGGCGGCAGGATTTCCCACGCCAGAATGAACAGGCCGAAAACGGCGATACTGGCCAAGCGGATGCGATTGTCCGTCGACATGGAGCCTGCCCTTCCCGTCTTCGCGCCAAGGGTGGCAGCCGGAGCGTTTGCTCCGGCTGTGTTCGTGACCGTGGTCATTTTGCGATGAAGTCGTTGGTGTAGAGTTCGGCCACCGGAACGGCGGTCTGGACGATGCCATTGTCCATGTAGAACTTCTGCACCTTCTCCATGCGGGCCGGATCGAACGTGCCGAGCGGCTGGTTGGCGCCTTCCGGATAGACCTTGGCGACGTAGTCACGCATCACGGCCTCAATGGCCTTTTCCTTGCCGGCATGCTGCGGCACGAAGGAGACATATTCCTTGGCGGCGGCTGCCGGGTCGGCCTTGATGTCATTGATCGCCTTGATGACGGCATTGACAAAGCCCTTCACCACTTCCGGCTTTTCGGCAATGGTCTTGTCGGAGGCAAGGATCGCCTGCGCCATGGCCGGGAACACTTCGTCCACCGGCATTTCGCCGAGATCGACACCAGCGGCGCGAATGGCGGCAATCCATTCCGGTACGCAGGAGCAGGCGTTGAGATCACCCGAAATCATCAGCTGGATGATGCCACCGGGACCGACAGCCTGGATATCGGCATCGGCCTTGGTCATGCCCTGTGCAGCCAGAACACCGAGCGCGTTGTAGTAAGTGGTGTCCTGGAAGGCCAGAACGCCGATCTTCTTGCCCTTGAGGTCGGCCGGACCGTTGATGCCGGCATCCTTGCGCCATGCCATCTGGGTGAGGCCGCGGCCACCGAGAAGGGCAACGCCGCGAATGGCGAGGCCGTTGGCGCGCACGATGATCGGCGTATCGCCGATGCCGCCGCCGAGATGCGCGTTGCCGACGGCAACCTGGGCCGCGACATCGGCTCCGCCCTTGCCGACCTGGAAGGTCACGTCAAGACCGGCATCCTTGAAATAGCCCTTGTGCTTGGCAAGCTGGAAAGGCGCGAAGGCCGGAAGGAAATCCGGGGCCGGAAACAGGTAAGTCACCGCCTCGGCGGCCTGGGCCGTGGCAGCTGACAGGGCAAGCGAGGCCGCCATCATGGTCTTGAGCAGGAATTTTTTCATTTGTCGTGTTCCCCTGGGGTTGCTCTGGGTTGGTCACAAGGCTTTTTCGGCCAGATGCAAATGGTCGAAAATCTGGGCTGCATATTGCGAGACTTCCGGCATCACGCGGCGCTTGAGCGGCTGGTTGCGCATCGGCAGATCCACCTTGATCTCGGCAACGATGCTGCCGGGACGTTCCGACATCACGATGATGCGATCCGACATCAGCACGGCTTCAGCGAGATCATGGGTGATCAGCAGCGTGGTCTTGCGAGCCTCGGCAATGGTTTCGGCAAAGGAATTCTGGAGCAGCAGCTTGGTCTGGGCGTCGAGCGCGGAAAAGGGCTCATCGAGCAGGATGATTTCCGGATTGATGGCCAGCGTGCGGGCAAGGGCTGCGCGCTGGCGCATGCCGCCGGACAGCTGGTAGGGATAGTGGTCGGCAAAGCCTTCCAGATGGCAGCGCTTCAATTCGGAAAGCGCCGTGGCGCGGCGCTCCTCGCGGCTGGCGGAGCGCGCCTCCAACCCGAATTCGACATTGGCAAGGATGGACCTCCACGGCAGCAACAGATCCTTCTGCAGCATGAAGCCGACATGCGGGTTTGGTCCGGTGACCGGCTTGCCGGACACCAGCACTTCGCCCCGCGTCGGGTGGTAGAGGCCTGCGGTCATCGAGAGCAGCGTGCTCTTGCCGCAGCCGGAAGGACCGACGACCGAGACAAACTCGCCCTCGTTGACCCGGAAGCTGATGTCACGAATGGCCAGAAGGCTGTCACCCGACGGATTGCCGAATTCCTTCCAGACATTGATGAACTCAAGAGCCATAGCCGTTTTCCTAATAGGCGGCGTCGAGATCCTTGTTGATGGCGACGAGTTCGCTTTCCAGAAGCGCGCGGTCCCAATCGGTGCGTCCGGAAACCGGCGCCTTCACCTTGCGCCCGGCAAGCGAGCGGGCAACTTCATCGAAGTCGTGGGTGCCGGCGCCGTAGATTTCCATGAGAGTGGCGGCCAGCGCTTTCTCTTCGTCCCTTAGCGGGCGGCCTAGCGTCTGGTTGGCAAGGTCCGGCCTTCCGCTGTCCTTTGCGTGTTGCGAAAGCCTGTCCTTGAATGCGTCCATCGGGACCTCCTCAATATGTTCAATTTTGAACACTTGCTTCACAATTGAATAGTTGCGTGAATCCTCCCGCTTGTCAACACGGCTCGTGCAAACATTGGTCCGTGCAGGGGCAGCCTTTGGCACGAAGGGGATTTGGATGGCCATACCGAGGGCCCAGTCACACTCAGCCCGGCGCGTGACAAGACAAGCCGACAGCCGGAAAGCCCGGCTGCCGCTTCCTCACTGTAAGGCCTTGACCGGTGAGCCGATGGGGAAGGACTGCCCCCCGAAGCTGACCTGTGGCACCTGGCGGATGCCGAAGGCGGTCCGGCTCAATTCAGGCAGGACGCCGGTCACGTAATTGGCGATCTCCTTCACCTCGACAGAGCCGTTGCCGTCGGTATCGCCGTTCGAGAGCGCATCGAGCAGCGCATAGGTGAAAACGCCATGGCCGCGATAGCCTTCCAGCGCCGGTTCGGTGGCCGACGAAGCGGTGAGCACGGTGCGCCCGGTCGCCCTTTGCAGGCGCTCCACCGCCGACTGGCCAACGAGGAAGTCCGTCTCGCCAGCCAAAGTTCCGCTTTCGCAGGTGTCGATCAGCACGATGGCGCGGCGCGCCGGAACCGTGGCCAACCACTGCTGCAACAGCTCCTGACCGACCCCCATTTCGGTAACGGCATTATCGCCGGCAAGCCGGAAATCGCTCGGAATGAAGAAGTAGCGCCCGCCTTCCGTCTTGCCGTGCCCGGCTACATAGAGGACAAAGCTGTCCTGTGGCGTCATCTTGCCCGCCATGCCGGCGAAGGCTGCTTCCAGCCCCGACCGCGTCACGTGCTTGTCGACCAATGTCTGCAGGACAACTTCCTCGTAGCGGCCGGTAGCGGCGATGCCGAGAGCCTTGCCAACTGCATTGGCATCATTGACCGAAAACTTCAGGCGCAGGCTCTCCTCCTGGTAGTCGTTGACGCCGATCGCCAGCACGAAGAGACGTGGCTTGCGCCCTGCTGTATCGGCCACATCAAGCGTCACCTGCGCCACGTCTGAAGCAATCAGGCCTGCGCCATTGAATGCCGTGACGCTGATGGTGTTGCTACCCGGCTCCAGCGCAAAGGCCTGCGTCACATCACCGGCTGCCGCGGTTTCGGTGACTGCCTGGGTCACTCCATTCACCCGCCATTCGAGCTTGCTGATGCCGCCGCCCTGATCGGTCAGGCTGGCGGTGAAAGGCACCGGTGCGTCACCGGCGGGTGCTGCCGGCGCAGCAATGCTCACCTGCGGCGGCGCACCGGATCCGAACAGTTTCTTCAGGTCCAGCTTGGCGGCGGCCTCCTTCACAAGACCTTTCGGATCACCGGCCAGTGCCTCGCGCACAAGGTCCGGCCGGTAAAGCGCATCGAAAATCTGGTCGATTGCAAAGGAGTTCTTGCCATCGGTGACGCGGATCTTGGGCGAAATCGAACCGGCAGCGGCCATGAACCCGTCGGGCGTGATGGTCATCCACGAACCGTCATCGAATGCGTAGGATGTCACCAACATCTTCTTGGTGGCCGCATCCCAGATGCGCGCTCCGCCATCGGTGTGAGCAGTTAGGATGCGCTTGTCATCAAGGAAACGTGAACTCCAGACTACGGGGGAATCCGAGATGACGTTTCCCTTGGTCAGGTCTCCGGCTGATTTGCCGCTCGGCACATGCCGCAGTTGGATAGCGCTGGAAAGGCTCTGCACCATCAGCATCTTGCCGTTGGGGCTGAAGTCGAACGACTTGATGGAGGACGGGTCGGTAATCAGCACAGACTGTTTGAAGGTAGCGTCTGATGCCTTGGAGAGATAGGCCATTCGCATCAGCACTCCGCCCGCCTCGACCTGGCCACTGGCACTGGCAAACAAGTCATTGTCCGGGGCCACCATCACTGTCGTAATGCGCGGCTTGCCGTTGACCTCGGCGCGACGTCCGATCAGCTTCATCTTTCCTACATCCCAGACCAGCACATGGCCTTCATGGTTGTTGGAACCGGAAACAAGGGTCTTGCCGTCGGGCGAAAAGGCAAGCGAATAGACTTCGTCAGCGTGCTTTTTCAGCTTGCCGCGCGCCTTTCCGGTCGTGGCATCCCAAAGCGTGATGGTGCCGTCCTCCACGCCGGTCGCTACCGTCTTGCCATCAGGAGACAGGGCTACAGACTTGACCTTCGACGAATGCTTGAGGGCCTTTAGCCCGTCAGCCGTCTCGCAGGAGCCGACCATCATGGTCTTGCGGTCATAGGAGACTTCTCCCTTAGCGAGAAAGTCGCACAGGGAAAGGGTGTCGTTGAACCCTATCATCAGCGGGGCATCGGACCGGTTTGCACGAACCGGTTCAAGCGCGCCTGATGTAGCAGACCAGAAGCTGAAGCCGGCTGATCCCTCCAGCCCGTACAGACTGCCTTTCGTCGACACCACTGCGTCCCATCCGGAATCAACGCCATTGCCAATCAGGACAGGAGCCGACTGGTCCTTCCAGCGCCAGTACTTCACGGTTCCGGCGCTTGCACCGGACAGGATTGCATCACCCGACGGGTTGAAAGAAATCGATGTTGTCTCCTGCCCCTTGGCTCCCTTGTCGCTTGGCGCAACGGCAAGTTTCTTCATGGTCGCCAGATCGACCAGATGGATGGCACCAGTTTCGTCACCGAGGGCGAGCATCTTGCCGTCGGGACTGACATCCAGGGTTTGGGACTTGATCGTTTCGGCAAGCTTTCCAGCTTCCTTGCCCGTTGCCGTGTCCCAGACGCGGACAGCACCATCGGCATTGACGCTGACGAGTTTGCTTCCGCCATCGGCGTATCCGATCTTCAGGATGGTCGCCTTGCCGGCCTTGATGGTGCGCAGCGGCTTGCCCGTGGCGATGGTGAGAAGGGAAATGGTGCCCTTGTCCGTAGCCAAGGCGGCAATGGTTCCATCCGGTGAGACAGCCATGTCATAGACCCAGCCGATCTTGCCGCTGGCGAATTCCGAAACCCGCTTTCCGGCAGTCACGTCAAAAACAAAGAGCTTCTCGTCATAGTTTGTGTGGATGAGGACAGTCTTGGTGCCGGGAACGGGCGTTATTTGCCCGATTGATTCCTCGAACTTCGGGGTGTCGCTGCCTTGGGTCTTGGCTTGGGCAGCGCCGATGTAGAAGAGTTTATCCCTCGTGGCGGCGACCATGCGGCCATTGGGCAGGGTTGCGGATTCAGCAACGTGGTCCGGGAGATAGAGCGTCTTGAGCAGACGCCGCTTTTCCAGTTGCCAGACCTTGACCGTGCCTTCCGCCCCTGAGGTGAGGGCCGTCTGCCCGTCCTCGGAGAAGGTGATGCCCGTCACGAAATTGCCATGGCCTGTCTGTGGGACAAGTCGGATGTCCTGTGCCGTCGCCGGGCGCATCAGCAAAGCAAGGAACAGCAGAAACACCGGGACCGCACCCGTTACGAAAGAATGCCTTTTCAATTCACCCTCTCCCTCACCCGGCTCTTTTGGCCGGTCAGTATTTCACGTTGAAATTTCGCTCCGGCGATTGCTTGCCATCATAATAGGTGATGATGACCTGCATGGAGGTCGTGCCCTTCGGCAGGTTGCGATAGAGCTTGGCGTTATCGGGAACAGCATGCGGATTGTCGGGGTCGCATTCCGGCAGCGGCCAGGTCTCGTATTGCCCAGACTTGTCAAAGGCATATTCCACCTTGGCGATGCCGCAGCGATAGCTGACGAGATGGCTGAAATAGACAAGCTCGCCGTTGAACTCACGAAACGCCACCCAGGCCGTCCAGAGCTGCTCCAGAATGTCGCGCTGGCCAGAGCGCAGGGAATCGCCGGGATCAAAGGCGATGGGGAAGACGCCCGCCTCCTCGCCGCGCTTGTCGCGCCAGGTCACGTAGATCGTGCCGGGCGGCTGGTCGGGCGGCAGGGCAAACCAGGTGACGGGCATCGGCTTGCCGGTGCGCGGATCAATGGTGGGCATGGTTCCTGTGTCGGTGAAGTCGCCCTCCTCACCTATGCGATAGCCGAACTGCGTGGCGGCTTCCGGCAGCGAGAACGTTGCCTGCCAGCCGGCGTTCGAGCGCGAGAAGCTGGCAACAGGCGCGCCCTTTTCCAGCTTCGGCGGCGGATCGAGCCGGGGCAGCACGGCGACCGTCTCGCCTTCGCGGAAGGTCTTGGTGTCACCGCGGGTCGTGGCATCGCCCACGGCAGTGTTCAGCGTCACCGAGCCGAGGATCTGGTCGTAGTAGGACGGGAGCTGGACATGGCCGACGCTGGCCGCCAGATCCCGCACTGCCACCTGCGTGCCCTTGGCGATGTCGACAATGGTGGAACCGGGCGTCTGCAATTGCTTGAGCAAAGTGCGGGTGAAGACCGAGTTCGGGTCCGCATCCGCCGGGCCCATGCCATCCAGCGCAGATTGGTATTGGCCGGCCGAATAAAGCACGAAAATGCCTTCGCCGAGCGGCTGGTTGGCGAGACCGCCAGCTGAACCGATGGCGCGCTTGCCCGGCACCTCAAACGGATTGTTGCGGCAGGCGTCCAGGATCAGGATCGCGGTCTTGGCACCGGCCTTCAGAAACCGGTCGGCCAGATCATTGGTAAGGAAGGCCTCGTCCTTGATGATGGATTCGTCGCCGGGGCCTGCCTGCGGCATGTCAACAGGCAGCAGGAAATCCTGCCCGGACACCGAAAAACCGTGGCCGGCATAGAACATCAGCGCCAGATCGCCGGGCTGGATCGACTTCTCGAACTCGGTCACCGCGCGGCTCATGGCGCGCCGGCCGATATTGGTGGCTTTCACCACCTCAAACCCGATGTCCGTCAGCTGTTGTGACAGCGCGTCGGCATCATTGACCGCTTTCTGGAGTTTTGAGATTTCTTCGTAATCATCATTGCCGATGACCAGCGCGATGCGCCTCTGCGTCTCGGCATGGAGGGCGGATATGCCGAAGAAAAGGAGGGAAAGCGCGAAAGCGAGAGCCCGCACTAGAGCAAACCGAACACCATCCATCGCCGCACTCCCGGTTGCCGGATCAGACATTCGCCCCACGGCCAGTCTATGCGGGCGGCCCGACAAGGCAAGGGGAATTGCGTTGTGAAAGGGGTCTTGCAATCAGGCTGCAAGCACAGCGAGCCACATCGCGGTTTCGGCGAGGATCTGTGTTGCGCCCAGCGTGTCGCCGGTCAAACCGCCGATCTGGCGTTTGGCGAGCAGGCTGACGGCAAGGGCTGTCACGGCGCCCGCGACCATGGCCGCAAAGGCCGGGGTGAAAGGCAAAAGGACCAGCAGGGCCACAAGGCCAATCCCCAGCGCATTGGCGGCCCGCCTTCTCTCCGGCGATCCGGCG
>JBGSQC010000104.1:0-4702 GCA_041738295.1 Zhengella sp.
GGCTGGCGCTCAGCACGCGGGCAATGATGAAGGGCTTGAAGACAGCGCGGTCGTCGACGCTTTCCACTTCAAGGCCGATCATGGTCAGCTTCTCGACGATGGTGTCGAGGGTGGCATCGGTTTCAAGGTGATCCTTGAGCCAGGAGAGGGTGAATTTCATGATGCAATCCTTGGGGTCGGCAACGCAGACCTGAATCTACAAGTGTCAGAGGGAGCCTTTACGCCACCTTGTCCATCGGCGCGACAGCGTCTGGTGCCTTGTATCCCAGCAGCATTCCGCGAATTGAAAGGTCTTCATCAACATCAGGCCAATGGACACCAGTCAGCATGAGTTCGACATTGTTGCGCTCTGCCGGTGAGGCTTTCAGCAGGCGTGGATACCACCAGATTGGCGTCGAAATGTGCCTGCCGTCCTTCAGCCTCACGTGAAGTTCGTCAGGATCGCACCAAGCGGCTACCGGCTCCCATTCTTCCCGGAAATTATCCTCGAAATTCATTCCAAGCCTCCAAGAACGTCTCGCGGTATTCTTCGACGGTTTCCATGATACGCTTCAATTCCTGCGCTTTGAACCCGTGATGGTATTGCAGTTCCATCGTCCGCAGCCAGACCTTGGCAGTACAGCCTTTTCCATCAATGTGAACATGGGGTGGTTCGTCCGGTTCAGCCGTAAAAAAATGAAACCGGCATCCATGTTTCCGCAACAGCGTCGGCATCAGCTGCTCAATCCGCCGAACAGCGTCGGCAGGTCGAGCGGGCGGAAGCCGTAGTGGGAAAGCCAGCGCACATCGGCATCAAAGAAGGCGCGCAGGTCCGGCATGCCGTATTTCAGCATGGCGATGCGGTCGATGCCCATGCCCCAGGCAAAGCCCTGATACTCGTCCGGGTCCAGTCCGCCCATGCGCAGCACGTTCGGGTGCACCATGCCGCAGCCGAGGATTTCCATCCAGTCGGAACCCTGGCCGAACAGCACTTCGCCGGGGCGCGACCGGTCGCACTGGATGTCCACCTCAAGCGACGGCTCGGTGAAGGGGAAGAAGGACGGGCGGAAGCGCATGTTGAGGCTCGGCACTTCAAAGAAGGCCTTGCAGAACTCCTCCAGCACCCACTTCATGTTGGCAACGTTCGCGGTCTTGTCGATGACGAGGCCTTCCAGCTGGTGGAACATCGGCGAGTGCGTCGCGTCGGAATCGCAGCGATAGGTCTTGCCCGGAATGACAATGCGGATCGGCGGCTTCTGCTTTTCCATGGTGCGGATCTGCACCGGCGAGGTGTGCGTGCGCAGCAGCTTGCGGGTGCCGTCTTCGCCCGGATTGAAGAAGAAGGTGTCGTGCATCTCGCGGGCCGGATGGCCCTCGGGGAAGTTCAGCGCGGTGAAATTGTAATAGTCGGTCTCGACATCGGGACCCTCGGCAATGGCGAAGCCGAGATCGCCGAAAATCGCGGCGATCTCGTCGATCACCTGGGAGATCGGGTGGATGCGGCCGCGCTCGGCCGGCGCGCCATGGACCGGCAGCGTCACGTCCACGGTCTCGCGGGCGAGGCGCTCGTTGATCGCGGCGTCCTTCAGTTCGGCCTTGCGGGCATTCAGCGCCTCGGCCACGCGGTCGCGCAGGCCGTTGATCTTCGGGCCCATCTCCTTGCGCTCGTCGGCGCTCATGGAGCCCAGCGTCTTCAGCAGTTCGGAGACCGAACCCTTCTTGCAGGTGGCGGCCAGACGCACCGCCTCGATGGCGGCCTCGTCGCCGGCAGCGGCGATTTCGCCCATGATGGAAGTTTCAAGCTGTCCCAGATCGCTCATCGAAGCCCTGCCCGCTTTGTCCGGATGGAGGCGGGGATACCCGCCATGGATGTCAATGAAAAGAAAAACCCGCGGCCGGCGGCTGCCAGCGCGGGTTTCCCAATGTGATGGTCTACAAGTTTGGGAAAGCGCTGGTCAGGAAACCGCGCGCTCAAACTCGTTCGGGTTGCCGTCCTTGAGATATTCAAGGGCAACCTTGGCCTTGGCCACCAGCGCTGCAAATGCCTGCGGCTCGTGGATGGCGAGATCGGAGAGAACCTTGCGGTCAACCTCGATGCCCGACTTGTTAAGGCCGTCGATGAAACGGCCATAGGTCAGGCCATGTTCGCGGACGGCGGCATTGATGCGCTGAACCCAGAGCGCACGGAAATTGCGCTTGCGGTTCTTGCGGTCACGGTAATTGTACTGAAGCGACTTTTCCACAGCCTGCTTGGCGATGCGGATGGTGTTTTTCCGGCGGCCATAGAAACCCTTGGCTGCGTTCATCACCTTCTTGTGCTTGGCGTGGGCGGTAACACCGCGTTTCACACGTGCCATGTCATGATCTCCTTAATAGTTAAACGCGTTCGCGCGGGCCGGCTCAGATGCCGCCGCCGTTGGGCAGGTAGTTCTTGATGACCTTCTTGGCGTCAGCCTCGGGGAGGACCATCATGCCGCGCGCGTCGCGGATGAACTTGTTGGAACGCTTGATCATGCCATGGCGCTTGCCTGCGGCAGCAACCTTGACCTTGCCGGTACCGGTGATCTTGAACCGCTTCTTGGCGGCCGATTTGGTCTTCATCTTGGGCATTTTGCTACTCCTTTTTTGAACCGGCGAACCGGCCCTTATTTCGTGGTTTTCCACCGACCAAAGTGGAAAAACAGCATGAAAACCGCCACGGCATGCCCTGCCGGGCGGCTTTGAACGGCGGGTCTATACAGGGCCAGGGGAAAGGCCGCAAGGGGGCGATCACGAAAAGCGCCACAAACCCTTGCCGCAAAAGCAAACGGCGCGCCCCGGAAAGGAACGCGCCGCAAAATTCGTGCAAGGGGTAGAGCCCCTTATTTCGGTGCCAGGACCATCATCATCTGGCGGCCTTCAAGCCGGGGCGTCGCCTCGACCTTGGCAATCGCCTCGACATCGTCGCGTACCTGGTCCAGCAATTTCATGCCGAGTTCCTGGTGGGCCATTTCGCGGCCACGGAAGCGCAGCGTGATCTTGACCTTGTCGCCTTCCTCGAAGAAGCGGCGCACCGCCTTCATCTTCACCTCATAATCATGGGTGTCGATGTTCGGACGCATCTTGATCTCCTTGATCTCGATGATCTTCTGCTTCTTGCGGGCCTCGGCGGCCTTTTTCTGTTTTTCGTATTTCAGCTTGCCGAGATCGAGGATCTTGCACACCGGCGGTTCGGCATTGGGAGAAATCTCCACCAGATCCAAACCGGCAGCTTCTGCCATCGCCAATGCTTCATGCGTGGGAATGTCCCCGAGGTTCGCTCCGTCCTCTCCGATGAGCTGGACGCGGGGGCTGCGAATATCCTGATTGGCGCGGGGGCCGTCCTTGGTTGGCTGCTGCGCTTTAAATGGCCTGCGAATGGTCGTGGTCTCCTGTACCGTTGATCCGATATATGACGTGCCGGAAAGGCTGGTTTCCGGTGCTTCACGGCAAATCAATCAGCCGTGCGTGGAAGTCAATAGCATATGATTGTGCGGAAATCACCTGCACCCTTGCAAAAGCTGGAATTGTAACGCGAACGGACCGGAAAATGAACGAAAGCCGATCGATCATCACCGTGGACGGACGCTCCATCGCTGTCTGCCATACCGGGGGAACCTCGCCCGGCATCGTCTGGCTTGGCGGCTGGCGCTCGGCGATGAGCGGCACCAAGGCGCAAGCCCTCAAGCAATGGGCGAAATCCAAGGGCCGCGCCTTCACCGCCCATGATTATTCGGGCCACGGCGATTCAGGCGGTGATTTCACGGAAGGGTCGATCTCGCGCTGGGTCAGCGAGAGCCTCGCCGTGTTCGATACTTTCACCGAAGGCCGCCAGGTGCTGGTGGGATCGTCCATGGGGGCGTGGATCGCCCTGCGGGTGATCGAGATGCTGCGTACGCGCGGCGATGTTGGCCGCATCGCCGGGCTGGTGCTGGTGGCGCCTGCGCCGGACTTTACCCACGAGCTTTTGCTGCCCGGCTTTACCGATGCCGATCGGGCCAAGCTTGTGCAGACGGGCCGTGTGGAACGCGCCTCGGCCTATGACGCAAACCCGGATGTCTATACCAGTGCCTTCCTTGAGGATGGCGCGGCAAACCGGGTGATGACCGGCCCGATCCATACCCATTGCCCGGTCCACATTCTTCATGGCATGGCCGATCGGGAAGTGCCTTTCTCCCACGCGCTGAAGCTGATGGAGCATCTGCCCGCCGATGGCGTCACGCTCAGCCTGATCAAGGATGGCGACCACCGGCTGTCGCGCCCGCAGGACATTGCCCTGCTGCTTCGCGCGATTGAGGCAATGACTCCCTGAGATCCACCGGTGCAAACCCGCAACAGCGTTTCACTTGGTGAAATTTGCCCCTACCCTTCATTGATGCTCCCCCGGCATGTGCCTAGCGTTCCGGACCAGACGGACAAGGCATTTCCAAAGGAATTTCCGGCGTCCGGCAATGACGAGCAGCCCCGCAACGAGGGCGCCGAGGAGGAAGCATGGCCGGGTTTACCCGCAAGGACATCGAGGATGTCCTGCGCCTGATTGACGGGTCGGATTTCGACGAGCTGAAGCTGGAAATGGGCGATTTGAAACTGGAGCTTCGCCGCCGTGGCGCTGCGCCATCTGTTCAGGCTGCCCCGGCCCCATCACCTGCACCCGTCGCAGCCGCCCCCGCCATCGCAGTCAGTGCACCGGTGGTGGCCTCCGGCA
>JBGSQC010000110.1:0-6712 GCA_041738295.1 Zhengella sp.
CGCGAGGCCCTTGGCCTTGCCGCCTGGAAGGCCGGTCGCACCGCCGATGCCCTGGCGCTTTTCAAGCAGATTACCGATGACAAGGATGCTCCCGCAAACCTGCGCCAGCGTGCCACTGTCATGTCGGAACTGATCAACGGAGCCGGCAACGGCTCGTGAAGGACCGGCCCATGGGCTTGACCATTGCCATTATCGGCCGCCCGAATGTCGGCAAATCAACGCTGTTCAACCGCCTGTGCGGCCAGAAGCTGGCGCTGGTGGACGACATGCCGGGCGTCACACGCGACCGGCGCATGCATGATGGCCGCCTTTATGATTTGCGCTTTCAGGTGATCGACACCGCCGGTCTGGAAGAGGCCGGCGCGGCAACCTTGCTTGGCCGCATGCGCGCGCAGACCGAAACAGCCATCGACGAGGCTGATCTCGTGCTGTTCGTCGTGGATTCCAAATCCGGCGTCATGCCGGCCGACCGCACCTTTGCCGATCTGGTGCGCCGCTCCGGCAAGCCCACCGTGCTGGTTGCCAACAAGGCCGAAGCCAAGGATGCGCTGGGCGGAATGCTGGAGGCCTGGGAACTGGGCCTCGGCGAGCCTTGCCCGATATCAGCCGAACATGGCCAGGGCATGCCGGATCTGCGCGAGGCGATTATCGCGGTGATCGGCGAGGACGTGGCCTTCGCCCATGAGCGCGAGGAAGAAGAGCGCGTGGCCGCTGTTGCCGCTGCCGCCGCCGCAAGCGCATCCTTTGATGACCTCATCGGCGATGATGTTGAGGACCCCGACGCCGAGCCGGACTATGACGACACCAAGCCGATGCGCATTGCCGTCGTCGGTCGCCCCAATGCCGGCAAGTCAACGCTGATCAACGCGCTGCTCGGCGAAGAACGTCTGCTGACCGGCCCTGAGGCGGGCATCACGCGCGATTCCATTTCCGTCGACTGGGAATGGAATGGTCGCAAGATCAAGTTCTTCGACACCGCCGGCATGCGCCGCAAATCCAAGATGCAGGAAAAGCTCGAAAAGATGTCGGTGGCCGACGGCCTGCGCGCGATCCGCTTTGCCGAAGTCGTCATCATCGTGCTCGACGCGACGATTCCCTTTGAGAAGCAGGACCTGCAGATCGCCGACCTCATCATCCGCGAGGGCAGGGCGCCGGTCATCGCCTTCAACAAATGGGACCTGATCGAGGACAAGCAGGCCAAGCTTGCCGAACTGCGCGAGGAGACCGAGCGGCTTCTGCCGCAGATGCGCGGCCTGCGCGCCGTTACAATCTCTGCCGAATCAGGCAAGGGCCTCGACAAGCTGATGGAAGCAGTGCTGCTGACGCACCGCATCTGGAACGCCCGCGTTTCCACCGGCAAGCTCAACCGCTGGCTGGATGGCGCGCTCACCCGTCATGCGCCACCCGCCGTCGCCGGCCGCCGCCTGAAGATGAAGTATATCACCCAGGTGAAAACGCGCCCGCCGGGCTTCATGATCTCGTGCTCCAGGCCCGATGCCGTTCCGGCGTCCTACCTGCGCTATCTCACCAACACGCTGCGCGACAGTTTCGACATGCCGGGCGTGCCGATCCGAATTGCGCTGCGCGCGCCGGACAATCCGTTTGCCAAAAAGGCCAGCAAGCGGACCTGAGCATCCGTCTCATCCGGGATTGTCTTTGAACCATGCCGCAATCTCCGGCATGTTCCGCTCGAACCCGCCCGGAATGAAGACATTGAACAGACCCGCCCGCGCGCCGGACCGGTTGCGGAAATCATGCGTGGTCCCGGCCGGGATGCGCAGGAAGGTGCCGCGCTCCACGGTCACCCAGGTCTCGCCGACGAGGATCTCCGGGCTTCCTTCCAGCACCTGGAAAATCTCGTCATTGGCGTCGTGATGATGCGGGCCAACGCCCTCAAAGCCCGGCTCCATCCACCATTGCGAAACGCTGTAGGCTGATTTGGTTTCCTCTTCATCGGCAAGGAACAGCGCCGTGACACGCCCCAATTCATAGCGGCGGCCTTCGCCTGCCTTCAAGATGATCGTCCCGCTCATGGCGCATGGTCTCCCTGTGTCGCCTTGAGTTTGCCCAAAGCACTTCGGGCGGGCAATCAAACTTTGTGATCTTCTGATCGCCGTTAACCGGCCATCAAGGTTAATGCTCCATTGTCAGCCCAGTTGAGTTGAGTAAAGCGTTCCTGGAGTGTGACCCTTGCGCCGTTTGTTTCCGACGCGTTTTTCGGGCCCGTCAGCCCGTCATCGCCAGTCCATGCTGTCGCCGCTCGTGTTCGGCCTGGCGATCTGGATCGGCTTTCCTTCCACCGGCGCCCAGCAGGACGTTGTCTCGGCCGTCACCGGCAGCGATGCCGGGACTGACCGCTGGAGCGCCGTGCTGCAGAGATCGGTGGCCGGGTCCACCCATGCTGCCCAGCTTCCCTTCGCCGATGGCGACCTGACGACCGGTTCCATTTCCGGCGCGGGCCTTCGCGCCGACGGTATTGGCGATGTTGCCTTCAAGGGCAAGAACGCCGTGCTGGAGGCAACACCCGACGAGGACCGCATCAACCGCTCGCAGAAGCAGGGCCGCGTGGTGAAGGTCGCTCCGGTCGCGCCGCCGAAATCCTTCAATGCGGGTTCAGTCAACCAGCGCATGTCGTCGTTGCTGCGTCCGGGCTTTGACACCGATGCCAAGATGGCCTTTGCCCGACCCAAGGCGCGTGGCGAGGAACTGCAGCTGGCCTCCACCTTCTTCCCGCGCCGGGAAAAGAAGGCTGATCCGGCCATGCTGGCCAAGCTCGTGACCAATGACACGCCCGATGTGCTGGCCACCGCCTATGCGCCAGCCAAGCCGGACTATGCCCGCGTTTCGCCCTTTGCCTCGCTTTTGAAGAATGACAAGCCCGAGGCCGGGCGCTTTGTTCCGCCGATCGACCGCAAGGACCATGCCTGGGCCGCGCGGCCGCTTCCGGCTGCCGCCTTCTCCGAGGCCGAGCAGCAGTGCCTGGCAACCGGCATCTATTTCGAGGCCCGCGGGGAGCCGGTGAGTGGACAGGCAGCCGTCGCGCAGGTGATTCTCAACCGCGTCCGTGCTCCGTCCTATCCCAACACGATCTGCGGCGTGGTTTACCAGAACGACGACTGGCGCAACCGCTGCCAGTTTTCCTTTGCCTGCGACGGCATCAAGGACCGCGTGACCGAGCCCAAACACTGGCAGACCGCCAAGGATGTCGCGCTGGCCGTGACTGCCGGCAAGATCTGGCTGTCTGAAGTCGGCTCTTCGACTCACTACCATGCCAATTATGTGAGCCCGCGCTGGGCGCCGACCATGAAGCGCATGCAGAAGATCGGCCGCCACATCTTCTACCGCACCTGGAATGGCGGCTGGAGCTGACATTCGGGCGGGCCAAGCCCCTGGCCTTGCTGAAATCGAAGCAAAAGAGGCCGGGCCATGTCCGGCCTTCTCCGTTTGCAGGCAGGATTCGCTCCTCTTTTCCCGGCCTTTGCGGCAGGCATCGCCCGAAATGGGCATTGCCCCTACAACTTCCGTGCAAGACGATTTGCCGCAACCACCCAAGTCATTGAAATTATTGTAGGTATTTAGCCATTGTGCAATGCGCAACCCGTCTTGACTGGCAAGGGTGCCGTCACTATGGTGCGCGCGACTTTGAAGCGGTCAGCCCTTGTGGCCCAGACCCGGCAGGAGTGCATTGAAGCCATGGCAAACCGGCAGGGCGACAATGGACGGGATGACGGGACGGGCAAGCAGGAAAAGGCTGGCGGCAACGGGGACCTTGACACCCGCCTGAAGCAGTTGGAAAGCAAGCTTTCCGTGCACCAGAAGGCGGAAGAGGAAAAGGAAGCGGCCAAATCCGGCAAGTCCGGACCTGGCTGGGGCCATGCGATGAAGCTGTCGAGCGAGTTTATCGCGGCGGTTATCGTGGGTGCAGCGCTCGGGTGGGCGCTGGACCAGTGGGCGGGAACAGCGCCCTGGGGCCTGATCGTCCTTCTTCTTCTCGGCTTTGCTGCCGGTGTCCTGAACGTCATGCGCGCAACCGGCCAGGTGGCCGAGTTCGGGCAGGGCGGAAAAAAAGGTCCCTGATGGGTTTGCGGCATCGCACCGATGTCGCTATTGGGTTCACACAATGCCGCTCCGGCGGTGCATAGGGGTTATGACACGTGGCTGCTGACAAGGTCGATCCGATCCACCAGTTCCATATCAACAAGCTGATCCCGATCGAGATCGGCGGCTATGACCTGTCCTTCACCAATTCCTCGCTGTTCATGGTGGCGACGGTGATCGTGGCAGCAGGCTTCCTGGCGCTGACGACCTCGTCGCGCGGCCTGATCCCGTCGCGTCTCCAGTCTGTCTCCGAAATGGCCTATGAATTCGTGGCGTCCATGCTGCTTGATGCCGCCGGTTCGCACGGCATGAAGTTCTTCCCGCTGGTCTTTTCGCTCTTCATGTTCGTGCTGGTGGCAAACCTGCTCGGCATGTTCCCCTATTTCTTCACCATCACGTCCCACATCATCGTCACCTTCGCTTTGGCCATGCTGGTGATCCTCACCGTGGTGGTCTACGGCTTCATGAAGCATGGTCTTGGCTTCCTGAAACTCTTCGTGCCCTCGGGCATTCCCGCCCTTCTCATTCCGCTGGTTGTCGCCATCGAGGTCATTTCCTTCCTCTCGCGTCCGATCAGCCTCTCTGTCCGTCTCTTCGCCAACATGCTGGCCGGTCACATCACGCTGAAAGTCTTCGCGGGCTTCGTGGTGTCGCTGAGCGCCATGGGCGGCGTCGGCATTGCCGGCGCGGTCCTGCCGCTTGCCATGGCCGTGGCGCTGACGGGCCTCGAATTTCTGGTGGCCTTCCTGCAGGCTTACGTCTTTGCGGTGCTGACGTGCATGTACCTCAAC
The DNA here is from genome assembly GCA_041738295.1 of Zhengella sp. Classification (GTDB taxonomy): domain Bacteria; phylum Pseudomonadota; class Alphaproteobacteria; order Rhizobiales; family Rhizobiaceae; genus Zhengella. The sequence continues at coordinate 4,890 of JBGSQC010000110.1, forward strand.
GACGCAATCCATCCGGGACACTAGGAACCTCTCACCGGCGGCTTGCCGCCAGTCCCACGAACCGCATCTCATCGAATCCACAAAGGAGTTTTATCATGGAAGCAGAAGCAGCAAAGTACATCGGCGCCGGTATCGCATGCCTCGGCATGGGTGGCGCAGGCATTGGCCTGGGCAACATTTTCGGCAGCTACCTGGCGGGCGCCCTGCGCAATCCGTCGGCTGCTGACGGCCAGTTCGGCCGCCTGATTTTCGGCTTCGCCGTTACCGAAGCCCTGGGCATCTTCTCGCTGCTCATCGCCCTGCTGGCCCTGTTCGGCTGATCGCCGGACCAAAGCCATCTACCGGCCGCTGAAACCTCGGCGGCCGGCCTGACTTTCGGGGATTGACCATGTTCGTAACCAATGCATTTGCGGCAGGCGAGGCGACCACCACCACTGGTGCGCCGGAAGCCGGCCAGGTGCACACCGAAACCGGTGTGCCGCACGATGGCGATCATGCCGGCGTGTTTCCGCCTTTCGATCCCTCCAGCTTTCCTTCCCAGTTGCTGTGGCTCGCCATTGCCTTTGGCGTGTTCTACGCAATCCTGAAGAAGGTGGTCATTCCGCGCATTGCCGGCACCCTCGAGGTCCGTCATGACCGGATTGCCCAGGACCTTGACCAGGCCGCCCGCATGAAGGGTGAGGCTGACGCTGCCATTGCCGCCTACGAACAGGAACTGGCCAGCGCCCGCAAAAAGGCCGGCCAGATCGGCCTGGAAGCCCGCGACACCGCCAAAGCCGAGGCCGACGCAGACCGCAAGGAATCCGAAGCCGCGCTGGAAAAGAAACTGGCCGCAGCCGAAGCTCGCATCACGAGCATCAAGGATGCAGCCATGAAGGATGTCGGCGCCATTGCCGAGGAAACCGCCACCCTGCTCGTGGAACAGCTTGTCGGCAAGGCCGCCAAGGCTGACATCGCCGCAGCGGTCAAGGCAGTGAAGGGATAAGCCGATGGACGCCACTTCTCTCGCCTCGGTCTGGGCAACGGTTGCCCTGTTCATCTTCCTTGGACTGGCCGTCTACCTGAAGGTTCCCGGCACGATCGCCAAGGCGCTCGATGCGCGCGCCGACAAGATCCGCAACGAGCTGGAAGAAGCCCGCAAGCTGCGCGAAGAAGCCCAGCAGGTGCTCGCCGAATTCCAGCGCAAGCGCAAGGAAGCCGAAGCCGAAGCCTCCGAGATCGTTGCCTCCGCCAAGCGCGAGGCTGACCATCTCAAGGCCGAAGCCAAGCAGAAGGCCGAGGATTATGTAACGCGCCGCACCGCCATGGCCGAGCAGAAAATCGCCCAGGCCGAACGCGATGCCGTCAACGAAGTCCGTTCCACGGCAGTCGAGATCGCTGTCGAGGCCGCCCGTTCGGTGCTCGCCGGCAAGGTGGACGCCAAGTCCGCCGGCGATCTGTTCAAGTCGTCGCTGGGTGAAGTCAAAGCCCGCATGAACTGACCTTCCGGTCCGGTTCGCCCCAAGTATGAAACGCCGCGGATGGCACCATCCGTGGCGTTTTTCTTTGGGTCTGGCCTGACTGTCAGCGGCTCTTCAGCGGCGCGAAGGTGAACCGGTGGAGGCGCGGCACGCCGCCATGGACGGCGATGGCCTCGCGGTGGGTGGCGGTACCATAGCCGGCATGCTGGTCCATTCCGTAGGCGGGATGGGCAGACCCGGCGCGCGCCATCATCCGGTCGCGCATCACCTTGGCGATGATCGAGGCCGCCGCAATTGACATGGAGCGCTGGTCGCCCTTGATCAGGGCGCGTCCGGGGCAGGGGAGGCCCGGCGGAACATCGC
>JBGSQC010000153.1:0-6871 GCA_041738295.1 Zhengella sp.
GACTGCGCCCGCGCACGGCCGGGACGTAGGTTTCGCCCATCAATATTTCGCCGTGGTATTCAAGATGCGCATATTGGCTCTCAATCTCCGCGCGCGGCTGCATCACCAGATCAATCAAAATGGGTTGAGCCTGCCCATAAAACGGGACGGCGTAGGCATACTCTCCCCGGCCGAGCATGTCCTGGGCCGGCACCCCGGTCATGGCTTCAATGGCGCGGTTCCAGGCAATGACCTTGCCATGCCGATCAATGACAAAAGTCGCATCCGGCAAAAAGTTGATCATGTCCACCAACCGCCGCTCTGAAGCCCGCCGGTTTTCCTCGGCCTGCTGACGCGCCCGTCGCTCAGCCTGCCACCGGTCCTCGTGCTGCCCGACATGCCGCTGGAAGGCGATGCTGCCTCGATCATCCGCACCGCCGCCATGGGCCGCAACCTGCCGGTGATCACCGCGCATGAAACCAGCCGGGCCATGCTGAAAAGCACGCTTGAGGGCGATGACTACCTTCGCCAGTCGATGAGCGCGCATCATTTCCGTGAATTCCGCCGCCTCTGGCGCCGCCTGTCGGAAAAGGGTGAACTGGCCTATCACGTGTCGCGCCATCCAGATGATATCCGCCAGGGCTGCGAAACCTTCCTGACGCTGGAGCTGATGGGGTGGAAAGGCCGCGAGCGTACCGCCATGGCCTCCGACCGCTTCCAGGCAGCCTTCGCCCGCGAAGCCATCCACCGCCTTGCCGAACAGGACATGGTACGCGTGCACACGCTGACGCTCGACGGCGAAGTGATCGCTGCGCTGCTGGTGATGATCGAGAAGGGCATCGCCTACACCTGGAAGACCGCCTATGACGAGACGCTGTCGGCCTTTTCACCCGGCACGCTGCTGATGATCGAGGCGACACGCAACCATCTCGACGACCCCAACATCGAAGTAACCGATTCCTGTGCCGTACCCGGTCACGCCGTGATGGAGCGGCTGTGGAGCGAACGCAAGCCATTGGGTACGCTGGTCATCGGCCTCACCCCGCGCTCCGACCGGCTGGCCCGCCAGACCGCAACGCAGCTGCACCTCTATGCCGAGACGCGCAATCTCGCGCGGCGCATGCGCAACCGCATCCGCGGCTTCATCAAGCGTCGCTGAAGGCCCTGATCTCACGGGATCGCGGCAGTGCTTCGCGGTTCAATCCAGGAAGTCGCATAGATAATCGTCGTGGGCCCACCCGGTGACCGGCAGCGATTCTACGGCCTGCCGCTTTCCATCAGTCGTGTGGGTCCGGCTCGCTGAAAGCACCTTGATCCAGTTTCCCTGCCGTTCGCGTGTATCGAGCACGACGATGGCGAGGCGCTCAAGCCGTCGCGCTGCCGCTGCATCTGCTTTCGGTTCGGCACGGATCGTGAGAACGCCGCGCGTCCCTTTGACGTTGCAAACCATGGCTTTGCTCTCACCAGGCGGGTTGAGCGGCCAGCTGTTGCGGGCAAGGCCCGTCAGGTCAACATCGCCATAGGTCGCTTCCTCAGCAATGGCTCCAGTGGCCAAGATTGCGGCCGCAGCGACTGCGATTGCAAGGCGCTTTAGTGCAACAGTGAACGGATCGCTGATCAACATCACATCCATATCCCTACAAGTAAGCCCCTTGTGGAAGACGACGCTTGCATAAGCGCTTCCTTTTTCCAATGGCTTTTTGGCTTGGTGCCGGTTCGACCCAACAAGACTGTCATCAACCGACGAAACGGCACCCGGTATCCCACCCCGCAAGCAGCATTGAACCGCACACCAGCATTTCCTCCGAAAGCCTTTTATTAGCAGGCTCTTGCGAGACCCTGAATTCTGTGCGAGCTTCACGAGAAGGTCTCCACATCAATGACCTGAAAAAAAGCAGATCAGCCGCATACAGCTGCACCAAACTCCGACGACAGCAAGACCGGGACGAAGACCAAGGCAAGTCCTGCCTGAACCGGATGCGGATTGGTTCCGCAACCGGACGGATGATTGCTGACTGGCATTTGCCAGCCGGAGCTGCCTGCACAGGAATGCGGGCAGGAAAACAGTGGGGGGAGATCGACCGCCGATGACTGGACGCAGATCCATGCCGGCCATGCTTGCCATGGTCATTTCACCAATGCTTTTTACGCTTTCCAGCCTGGCTCCCTCGCCTGCCGAAGCAGCGCGGCGCGATGGCGCTGCCTATACCCGCGCTGACGCCGCCTATGTGACGACGTCGAAGGACCCTGCCCGGCTTGATCTCATCGTCTGCCTCCAGGGCGTTGCGGGCCATGCCTTTCCAGGAGGTGACATCAAGAAGGCTCTTGAGGACGGCGCTTTTGCATGCGGCGCATGGGCCAACCGGATCCAGGACATTCCCGGCGAACCCGATGGGCTTGATCTCTTCGACATGATCCAGGAGTGCGGCTTCCAGCCAGGCGACGCCAGCCCGGATGCCGGTTGCGACAATGGCCGGTCCGAGATCGCCCCGTCCCAACCCGGCCTTCAGCGCTCGGCCGGAGGAGACGGCCCGGTGACCCGCTTCACACTGGTCCAGGACCTCGCTGCGACCATTACCGTCAGTTGGATCGGGTTTGATGGTGCAGAACATGTCGCCGATGGCGGCAAGGCTGTTCGACAGGGCGGGCAATGGCGGGTTGAAAACGGTGCTAAGGGCTACGAATCCCACTGGTATTCCATCCGTTCCGGCAATGCGGTGCTATTCAGCTTCGCCTTGCGCCAGAATGCGGTGGTCAAGCTTTCGCAACTCTCCGCATGCCGCCTGCCGGCAGCAGCACCCGCCCCTGTCGCGCAAACCGCCTACACCGCCGATGTTGTCGGCCTTTCTTCCAACGAAGTGCTGACGGTCCGCTCGGCTCCTACGCCAGAGGCCGACAAGGTCGGCGTTCTGCCGGGCAACGCGCGGGGCGTCCGCGTGCAAGGATGCGACACATTTGGCACCGGGCAATGGTGCGAGATCAGCCATGAAGGTGTGAGCGGCTTCGTCGCCGAGGTAAACTTCCTGCAAAAAGCCGGGGTCCAGCAGGTCAGCGACAGCGCTGAGACCTGGTGGGTCGTCGTCGGCACGGAGTCCAACCCGGACAATGGCGACACCGGCCCGGCCAATGCACGCGTGAACGACAAGCTGGCCCCGTGCCGTATGGAAGCCTTCAGCGACTGGTCGGGAAAGTGGAAGGGGTTCACACCCGGATACTCGGTTTCCGTCCTCGGTGGCTATGCCTCGAAACAGGAAGCCGAAGCCATCCAGGCCGCGGTCAGCGCCTGCATCCCCGACGCCTATGTCAAGCGCGGAACCTATCTGGGGGAGTAAGGCCCCCAGGCCGGAAAGGCTGGCAGTCTAACCTCATTTGAATTTTCAGATTTCAGCAAAGGTGACGAAATGAACCCCTCTCTGACAACTGCAAGCACAATCTCACGGGCAACGAAGGTGACATTCACCAGTGTGGCTTTGTTTTTCGGGCTCTCCGGAATGGCTGCGGCAGCCGATTGCCCCTGTTTTACAATCGAAGACATCCTTCAGGAATGCAACAAGGACAATGTGTCTTCCGTCATCTATCAAAAATACGAGGCTGACGTTTACAAGCGCGATCCCAATGGGCTCTACATTGATGAGTTCTACAAGCTGCAATGCGGACCGAAGGGCAGTTCGACCTATATTGCTGCACGCCCGAAACGCTGCGGCTTTACCAGCTTCGCCCGCCAGACGAATGTGAGCGGCGAGGCGGCCAACGGCGCTGCCTGCACGGCAAACATCCTCGAGGCAGCGCGCCAGATCGGTATCCCGGTGGAGGAAAGGTTCGACCTTCATTGATGAAGTGGCGAACCACCACCCTTACCAAGCAATGCGAACCAACCATCGACATCTGCGCAACCATAGAGGTTCAAACCCATGAGAAGACTTCTTCCCCTCGTCCTCATTGCCATTCTCGGCATTGCCGGACCGGCGCTTGCGATCGACCAGGCTGACAAGGATCGCCTCAACGGTGGCGAAGGCTGCCCCGGCTGCAATCTTGCCGGCGCGAAGTTGAACGCCATGCAGTTGCAGAACCAGGACATCAGCGGGGCCGATCTTTCCGGTGCCAACCTCAGTGGCGCGGAGCTCTATCGCACCAATTTGAGCAACGCCAATTTGCGCGACGCCAACCTGACCCGCGCCAACATTGCCGGCGCTAACTTCACGGGTGCCGACCTGACGGGCGCAAACTTGTCGCTGATCGACATTTCCAACACTGACGGCGCGATCTTCACCGACGCCATCCTGTGCAACACCAAATGGTTCGACGGCACCATGAAGAACAATTGCCCTTAAGCCTGCGGGCAGCAAACCGGCCACGATATTGCGGGTTCTGCCAGGCATCCGCAATGACGCGGTTGCGTCGTTGAATTTCCCCCTTTGCGCGCGCTGCTTTTGTGGCAGTCTGTGGCTGGAGCCAATGAGGGGACATGCCATGACGACAGCCTCCAACAACATGCACGTCAACGAGTTCGGCATTGAGCACGCCCATTGGCGCAACTGGGTGGGAAACCAGTCCTGCGTCCGGGCGGCGCGTGCTGCCCCGCAAAGCGAGGACGAGCTTTGCGCGCTGATTGCGGGCGCCACTGCCAAGGGCATGAATGCCCGCGTGGTTGGCTCCGGCCACAGCTTCACGCCCGTCGCGCTGACCAACGGCTTGCACCTCACCCTGTCGCAGATGAAGGGCGTGAAAAGCGTCGACCATGAAAAGCGCCGCGTCACCGCCTTTGCCGGAACCACCTTCAACGAATTGGTCAAAGTGCTGAAGGCCGAGGGGCTTTCGCTCAATAACCAGGGCGACATCGACAGCCAGGCCATTGCTGGCGCCTTCTCCACCGGCACCCACGGCACCGGGGCCACCCTTCCCGTTTTGGCCGATTGCATTGTCGGCATGCGCCTCGTCCAGCCGGATGGCTCGGTGCTGGTGGCCGACGAAGCCACGCCGGACCTGCTGCATGCGGCGCGTGTCTCGCTCGGCACAATCGGCGCCATTTCGGAACTGACCCTGCAGGCGACCGCCAGCTACCGGCTGAAGGAGCGCTTCTGGCGGGAGGATTTCGAGACCGCCATGGAGATGCATGACGAACTGGCTGATACCCACCGCCATTTCAGCTTCTTCTGGTGCCCCTATGAGGAAAGCCGGCACCTCTATTGCCTGCCGGATACTTCGGCCACGTCGAAAAGCGGGCGCACGGCAGACGTCTGCGAGATGAAGGTTATGGACATCACCGATGAAGAGCCGTCTGCCAGCGAATTCGGCAAGGTCGCCTACAGTTCCGATGTCTACCCGATCGAGTACATCCCGAATTTCCACGAACTGGAATATGCCGTGCCGCGCCAGCATGGCATCGAAGCCATGCGCGCGGTACGCAAGCTGATGCTGGAGCAATTCCCGGATGCGCGCTTCCCGGTCGAATACCGTTTCACCGCCGGCGACGAGGCCTGGATGAGCCCGTTCCACCGGCAGGACAGCGTCTCGGTCTCGGTGTCAGGCGAGCCTGGCCGGGATTACTGGGCCTATCTGCGCGCCGTCGATGCCATCCTGCGCGCCTATGGCTCGCGCCCGCATTGGGGCAAGCTGCATTTCCTCACCGGCGAGGACGTGACCGCCATCTATCCCCGCGCCCATGATTTCCGCGCGCTTCGCCGCAAGCTCGACCCGCAGGGCTTTTACCTGAACGAGCATTTGCGGCCACTGTTCGGGTGAACAGACAGGCAGAGGAACCACAGCCAAGGGTCGAACCAAGCAAGCTTCTGGGATCATTGGGTCCCCTGTCCGGCACTACTTGAGTTTCTCATCCTGTAGCATTGTTGAACCAATTCCCTGTTTTAAATCAGTGAATTGAAATTTTGCCTGACCATGGCGGAACATCGTTTCTCATGGCTTCACTTCTCAAAAGGTGGGCTATAAAGTGGACTGAAAAAGGTAGACCAGAAGGTGGGCTGACAAGAACTGTGATCTACAATGCCCTTAGTCCGATGAAGGCAAAGAACCTGAGCGCCGGAAAATATACCGACGGTCAGGGCCTATAGCTCATCAAGCGATCCAAATCAGCAGGGAAGTGGACCCTCCGCATTGTCGTTGAAGGCAAGCCGCGGGAGATGGTATTGGGCTCATGGCCGGATGTGACGGTGGCCGAAGCCCGAGAGAAGGCAATGGAGGCCCGGCGTAAACTGCGCACCGGAATTGATCCGATCAGCGAGCGGTTTGCCTCCCAAAACAAGCCTAAGCGGATGACGGTCGCCGAGGCAATTGCTTTGTGCTTTAAAGCGCGGCAGGCGGAACTGAAAGGCGACGGCAAGGCTGGCAGATGGATGTCTCCACTCTCGACCATTGTCTTACCTGCAATCGGCAAGCTCGCCATCCAGGATGTCGACCAACATGTTTTGAAGCGTGTTCTGGAACCTGTATGGCATGACAAGCCGGACAGTGCACGCAAGGCCATGAACCGCATCAGCCTGACGATGAAGCACGCCGCTGCCCTCGGACTTGAGGTTGACCTACAATCCACGATGAAGGCCAGAGCGCTGTTGGGGAAGCAGCGCCATGATGTCAAGCACATTCCTTCGATGCCCTGGACCGAAGCGCCCGCCTTCTACGACAAGCTCTGTGACAAGGCAGACCAAATGACCTGCCTTGCGCTGCGCTTCCTGATGCTCTCGGCATTGCGCACAAGTGAACTCCGGTTTGCCAGGCACACAGATATTGCCGGGGACTGACCTGAGACCCTGAAGCTCCTCCAGATTTGTGTAGAGTCCGTCCCAACCAGGAGACGGACAACATGAAGCGATCACGGTTCACTGAGGAACAGATCATCGGGATTCTGCGTGAGCAGGAAGCCGGGATGAAGACGGCA
>JBGSQC010000155.1:0-4602 GCA_041738295.1 Zhengella sp.
AGGGCGTCGGAACCGCGAACGCGGGGTTTGGTCATGGGTTTGGTCCTATCATGTCAATGACCCCTCATCCGTCGCCTTTGGCGACACCTTCTCCCACACGGGGAGAAGGGAGGGCGCCTTTCCTTCTCCCCTTGTGGGAGAAGGTGTCGCCAAAGGCGACGGATGAGGGGTCATTGACATGATAGGACCAAACCCATGACCAAACCCCGCGTTCTCGTTTCCGACGCCCTTTCCGAAACCGCCGTGCAGATCTTCCGCGACCGTGGCGTCGATGTGGATTTCATGCCGGAGCTTGGCAAGGACAAAGAGAAGCTCGCCGAAATCATCGGCAATTATGACGGCCTTGCCATCCGCTCGGCCACCAAGGCAACCGCCAAGCTGATCGAAGCGGCACCCCGCTTGAAGGTGATCGGCCGCGCCGGCATCGGTGTCGACAATGTCGACATCCCGGCAGCGTCCCGCAAGGGCATCATCGTGATGAACACGCCCTTCGGCAATTCCATCACCACGGCAGAACACGCCGTGGCGCTGATGTTTGCCGTTGCCCGCCAGATCCCCGAGGCCAATGCCTCGACCCATGCCGGCAAGTGGGAGAAGAACCGCTTCATGGGCGTGGAATTGACGGGCAAGGTGCTGGGCGTCATCGGCTGCGGCAATATCGGCTCGATCGTGGCAACGCGCGGCGTCGGCCTGAAGATGCATGTCATCGCCTTTGATCCGTTCCTGTCGGAAGACCGCGCGATGGAGCTTGGCGTCGACAAGGTGGAGCTGGACGAGCTGTTTGCCCGCGCCGACTTCATCACCCTGCATACGCCGCTCACCGACAAGACGCGCAACATCATCAATGCCGACGCCTTCGCCAAGATGAAGGACGGCGTGCGCATCATCAATTGCGCGCGCGGCGGGCTGGTGGTCGAGGCCGATCTCGTTGAAGCGCTGAAGAGCGGCAAGGTGGCGGGTGCCGGCATCGACGTGTTCGAGGAAGAGCCTGCCACGTCCAACCCGCTGTTCGGCATGGAAAACGTGGTCTGCACGCCGCATCTGGGCGCCTCCACCACGGAAGCGCAGGAAAACGTGGCGCTGCAGGTGGCCGAGCAGATGTCGGACTATCTGGTCAATGGCGCGGTTTCCAACGCCATCAACATGCCCTCGATCACGGCGGAAGAAGCCCCGAAGCTGAAGCCCTTCGTCAAGCTGGCGGAAGTTCTGGGAGCTTTCGTTGGCCAGGTGACTGACGAGCCGATCCTTGCCGTCGACATTGTCTATGACGGCTCGACAGCCGCCATGAACACCAAGGCGCTGACGTCAGCGGCCCTTGCCGGCCTCATCCGCTCGCAGGTGTCGGACGTCAACATGGTGTCGGCGCCGATCATGGTGAAGGAGCGCGGCATCCAGCTGGCCGAGACGCGGCGCGACAAGTCCGGCGTGTTTGACGGCTACATCAAGATGATCGTCAAGACCTCGGTGAAGACCCGCGAAGTGGCCGGCACCGTGTTTTCCGATGGCAAGCCGCGCTTCATCCAGATCAAGGGCATCAATCTTGATGCCGAGGTTGGCCGCCACATGCTCTACACCACCAACAAGGACGAGCCGGGAATCATCGGCACGCTCGGCCAGCGCATGGGCGATGCCAAGGTCAACATTGCCAACTTCTCGCTGGGCCGTGACCGGGCCGGCGGCGACGCCATCGCGCTGCTCTATGTGGACGAGCCGGTGGACGACCTGGTGCTGGAAGAACTGCTGGCCAGCGGCCTGTTCCAGCAGGCCAAGCGTCTGGAATTCGACGTGTGAGGCTGAACGGTTTCATGGGTTGAGGAAAAAGGAAAACGGCTCCGCAAGGGGCCGTTTTGCATTTGGGTGGAGGCGTTCACAATAGAACCATCTGCAAATGCTTCGCTTCTAAATTGAGTTGCCAACTACAAAGGCCTGCGCCGTAATATGATTCGGGTTAGGCACCTGTGACCTGTCGCCGGGTCAAACGTCTTATTCCATGCAAAAATGAATGAGCATCCCAACTTGTGGGCTGCTGTGTAATCGGCGAACAGCATTGCCCAGAGTGGAGATGCTTCATGTTTACTCTCGCAATTCCCTATTCCAAAAGCACTTTGGCCTTTCTCAAGGCTGAATTGACCCGCAAACTCCCTGAAGTTAAATCCTCACATCGGTGTGAGGCAATGGCACGAGGGCTTGGATTTCGAACATATGCCGCAGCACAAAATGCAGCTAGCTCTGATGTAGTCACAAGTGCGATAATTGATGGGCAGACATTTGCCGACTACCTCGCTGAACGACAACTTAGTGTCGGATCCGAAGCGCTGTATCAGGCAGCGGCCAAAGTCGCCCTTCGGAGTGTTTCGGAGCTTTTCCCAAAATTGACTGCATGGGGGATCGGCGTAGGCCGCCCTCGCCGAAATCATGCTGGCCGGTTGGAAAGTTCCAGTCAAATGTCTGCGAATTTTCAAAATGAACGCAAAGAGTTAACTGATGATATTTCAGTTAAGGCATTTCTAGTTTCTTTGGCGTTTGTTCAACTCGTTACTCCTACCAAATCAATTCGTCCGAACACAGGTAGTTATAAACTCAAGCATATCGCTGAGAATTTTGCGTGTACATATCCTGAAGGCCAAAAATTGGGACCTACGTATGTCGCGAACGGCGTATTCATAGCAGCTGGATTACATGCAGGTTTTAAGATGAAGACTTACGTTGATGATCTTGGTTACGATCACCTGAATGTCAGCTTTAATATGTCAAAATCTTGCATTGATGATTTGGATTGCCAGATTCGACCGAATGGTAATTTGGCTGAAGATCGTCGCCGAAAGGAAGAATTGAAGAGGTTTCAGCGTAATCCTTTTGGTTATGCTGCAAGTATGTAAGCTGAGAAAAAATCACCCCTCCGCCCGCTCAAAACCCACGCTCACCGTATAGCCCAGTGCCTTGGCATAGGCTTCCAGGGTGGAAAGGCGCGGGGAGGCGTCGGCGTTCAGGCTTTCGAGCCTCGAAATGTTGCTCTTCTTTGTGCCCAGCCTTTCGGCCATCTGCTCCTGCGTCAGGCCGGCGGCCTTCCGCAAGGCAATCATCTGCCGCTTGATGGCAAAGGCGGGCGCGAGCGCGTCATATTCGGCGCGTACCGCTGCATCCGCCAAGGCCTTGCGGCGGAAGCCTTCCATGGCGGGTCGTTTCTCAGCCATTGAAAATCTCCTTCATGCCTTTCAGCGCAGTTTCCATCTGGTGTTTCGGGATGGCATTGGACTTCTTGATCACCGTCATGAGAATGATGATCTCGTTGCCCTTGACGGTGCAAAACACCGATCTGGCAATGCCCTCCCGGCCCTTGGCCCGGATTTCAAACAAGCCGTTGCCGAGCGGGGCGGTGTGCGGCCGCCCGAGATCAGGCCCGAACTCCTCGATCAGCTCCGTGATCCGCAGGAAATTGGCGAGAATGCCTTTTGGAAGGGCCAGGGTGTCCCTCTCCACCTTCTCGCTGTAAAATGTGATCTGCCAGACCATGCACGATGGTTATCATATAAGATAACTATTGGCAAATCACAGGGCGCGCGTCCCCTCGCTGTTTCTCCACGTCGGCTTATCCTCCCGCTAGAATGGCGGTTTCCCTTTCGGAGACCGGCCATGGACTGGAGCATTGTGATTTCCCGGCAGAAGGCCGCGCTGCTGGGCGTGGTTGCGCGGATGATGGCGATGGCGGGTGGTGTTATCTCCCCCCATGCGGGGGAGAAAGCAAAATCGACATCTTGGGCGAGCGAATGCGAAGACCAAGTGTCAGATTTTGCAAGAGAGGGGATTGATTGGCGCGAAAAGACGATCCCCTCACTTGCGATTTCTAATGTTTGGCCTTCGCATTCGCTCGACCAAGCCATTGAAATCGCTTTCTCTCCCGCAAGGGGAGAGATAGGCCGCAGCGCCCTGCCTCCGCTCCCCCGCCTGCTTTCGCTGGCCATCCTGCGCCTTCTGCGCCCGGCGGAATCGGCGGCGCGGCGGTTGATCGTCATTGTCGCGGCGGGGCTGAAGGAACGGGTGCGCAACCTATCGGAAGGTAAACCAGACAGGCCGCTGCCGGATTTTTCAAGCTTTGCGAAAACGCGAGGTCCGCGCCCGCCCGCCTTCCGGCTGTTTGATACGCCCTGGGTGATGGTGCCGCGGGCGTTTGGCCAAGGTCGGCGGGTGGTGCCGAAGGTGCGGAGTCTTGGCTGGGACGGTGGTGCAGCTCCACTCTCCCCCCTTGCGGGGGAGATGTCTGCGCAGCAGACAGAGGGGGGTAAGGTCAGCGCCAAGTCGCCCCCCTCTGTCGCCTTCGGCGACATCTCCCCCGCAAGGGGGGAGAGTGGCGCCATCCACCGCCGTATCGCAGCCCTTCACCACGCCCTCAACACCCTGCCGCAACAAGCCCGGCGGCTGAAGCGCATCATGGCGGCGAGGGAAAAGGCAGTGGCGGAAAAGGCTGACCTGAGACCCTGAAGCTCCTCCAGATTTGTGTAGAGTCCGTCCCAACCAGGAGACGGACAACATGAAGCGATCACGGTTCACTGAGGAACAGATCATCGGGATTCTGCGTGAGCAGGAAGCCGGGATGAAGACGGC
>JBGSQC010000095.1:0-2927 GCA_041738295.1 Zhengella sp.
GCTTTTCGGTGAACGGGTTCCAGGACGGCGCGCTGTGCTTCGAGGGCCGCTTTGTCTGCGTCTTCGTGGCCGCCAAGGCGCACAAGCGCATCTCCGCCCCGCCGGACATCCGCGCCCTGCTGGAACCGCTGGTCTGTGAAGGCCCTGCGGCCTGAAAGCCGCCGCCAGCGCGGGTTGCCGCACCGAAAGAGTTGCATTATCCTGCATGAATCGGTGATGCATTCACTCCGGGGGAACCATGCTGGAAACGTCCAGGGCGCAAGGCACGGCGGACAATGACGCTGATACCACAGCCTTTATCGCCATGGTGGGCGAGCGTGTCCGCATGGCGCGCAACCGCAAGGGCATTTCCAGGCGCGCCCTGTCGGAGCTTTCCGGCGTCTCGCAGCGCTATCTTGCACAGCTTGAGGGTGGCGATGGCAATGTGTCGATCGCACTGTTGCGCAAGATCGCCCGCTCGCTTGATCTCGAAATCGAGTGGCTGGTCGGCCATGATGATCCCTGGTCGTCCGACCTGATGACGATGATGCAGCTGTTCCGCTCTGCCACGCGTGACCAGAAGGCGCGCGTGATGGAGGTGCTGGACCCCAATGAGGCGGGCGTGCGCCGCGCCGGACGGGTGGCGCTGATCGGCCTGCGGGGGGCCGGCAAATCGACACTTGGGCGCAAGGCGGCTGCGAAGCTCGGCGTTCCCTTTGTCGAACTCAATGTGGTGATCGAGGAAGTGGCCGGCATGCCGGTGGACGAGGTGATCGCGCTTTACGGCCAGGAAGGCTATCGCCGGCTGGAAAAGCAGGCTCTGGCCAATCTGGTGGCCACCCACCAGCAGATGATGCTGGCCGTGGCGGGCGGCATCGTTTCCGAGCCCGACACGTTCAACTATCTTCTGCGCCACTGCCATACGATCTGGCTGAAGGCCGAGCCCGAGGAACACATGGCGCGGGTGCGTGGCCAGGGCGACGAGCGCCCGATGGCCGGAAACCCGGCGGCGATGGACGAGCTGAAATCCATCCTCACCAGCCGCGAGGCGCTCTACGCCAAGGCCGAAGCGATGGTAGACACGTCCGGCACCGGGGTGGACCAGAGCGTGGATGCGGTGATCGGGACGATCCGCGAGAACGGGTTCATCGCAGGCTGAACAGGTCTTTGATGTCCATTCCCAGGCAGTCCGAAATCCGCAATTGCAACACGGGTGAACCGTTGACTTTTTCCAAGCCAAGATGAAACATGACCCTTAGGGGCGACCACATCGCGCGGGAGGCAGTCATGCTGTCCGGTCTTCGTACCCTTACATTCAAAACCCTGATTCCCGCTGCCTTCGCCGGGGTGATGCTTCTGCTGCATGCGCCTGCCGCTGATGCAGCGTTAAGCTTGAAAAAGGTGGAGACCACCGAAAACGCGGACTATTTCGGTTTTGACCTCAGGACCGAGAAGAATGTGACGCTGGACCAGTGCAAGGCCGCCTGCCTTGGCGACAGCGCATGCCGCGCATTCACCTATTCCACCAAGGCCAAATGGTGTTTCCTCAAATCGGATTTCGCCATCATCAACCAGGCACCGGGCGCCATCGCCGGGCGCGTGGTGTCGGTGGAAGGCAAAGATCTTGGCGCACCACCGGCACTGCCCTTCCTGACCGAGTTCATGACCCGCGAGGCCGCAAGCTATCGCGAGCGCATGGACAAGTCGGTCGACCGCTACAAGGCCCGCGGTGTGGGCCAGCTGCTTGCCGAGGGCCGTCTCGCCTATCAGGAAGGCCGCTTCGCGCAGGCCTCCGATCTGCTCTACGGATCGCTGGTGCTGGACCGCGATGTGGCGCAGGTGTGGTCGGAGCTGGCTCAAGCCCTGCAGCAATTCCCGCCGGACAACAACACCAATGTCTATCGCCTGCGGCAGGTTTCATTGTCGGCGGCGATCAACGGCTACCAAACCGCGCGCACCACGAATGACCGCGCCACCGCGCTGACGGTCTTGGCCGAAACGCTGGAATTTGGTGAACAGTATCGCCCGGCGCTTGAGGCGTACAAGGCGAGCCTCGCGCTGAAGCCCGACGAGGAAGTGCAGGCCGCTTTCGAGGAACTGCGCTCCACCAAGGGCTTCCGCGTGATCGAGCACACGGTTGATGCCGACGGAGCGGTGCCGCGCGCCTGCCTGCAATTGTCCGAGGCGCTGGTGAAGAGCGGCGTGGACTATGCCCAGTTCATCCGCATGAACGGGGCGGAACCGCCTTCCTTTGTCGCCAGTGGCAAGGAAGTCTGCGTGGATGGCCTGAAGCATGGCGAACGCTACACGATCACGCTGCGCGAAGGCCTGCCTTCGGACGTCGGCGAAGTGCTGGAAGCGCCTGTCGAGATCTCGGTCTATGTGCGCGACCGCTCGCCCTATGCGCGGTTCACCGGCGAGGCTTTCGTGCTGCCGGCACGTGGCCGGCAGGGCATTCCGGTCGTCAGCGTCAACACCGAGACGGTGGGCCTCCAGCTCTACCGCGTCGGTGACCGAGCCATATCGCGCCTGCTGGAGGGCGAACAGTTCCTGACCCAGCTGTCCGGCTATGATGCCGATGAACTGGCCCGCACCCAAGGCGAACTGGTGTGGAAGGGCGAGTTGGAAACCGAACGCCAGCTGAACACCGAAGTCACCACCAGCTTCCCGGTCGATGAAGCCCTGCCGCAGCGCAAGCCCGGCGTCTATGTGCTGGTGGCTGACGCTGCCAAGGGAGAGGACGGCGAGGATGACTGGACCGACCGTGCGACGCAGTGGTTCGTGGTGTCCGACATCGGCCTCTTCACCCAGACCGGAAATGACGGGCTGACAGTCTTCACCCGCTCGCTGGATTCGGCCAAGCCGATGGCCAACGTGGCGGTGAAGCTGATTGCCCGCAACAATGAATTGCTGGGTGAAGCGACATCGGATGCCGAGGGTAAGGTGCG
>JBGSQC010000157.1:0-64640 GCA_041738295.1 Zhengella sp.
CCGTCTTCATCCCGGCTTCCTGCTCACGCAGAATCCCGATGATCTGTTCCTCAGTGAACCGTGATCGCTTCATGTTGTCCGTCTCCTGGTTGGGACGGACTCTACACAAATCTGGAGGAGCTTCAGGGTCTCAGGTCACCCGCCCGAATTTCGTGCAGGGCCTGAACGCGGTGACCGGCGGCAAGATCATCCCGGTTCCAGGCGGCCTGCGCATCCTTGATGCGAGCGGCACAGCCATTGGTGCGGTGGGCGTGACGGGCGATACGTCGGACAATGACGAGATCGTCGCAACGGCCGGCATCGAAGCAGCCGGCCTCAAGGCGGGCTGACCGCCGTCAGAGTTTGCGCAAGGCCACTTCCTCGACCAGATGGTCGGCACCCTTGCGCAGGATGAGATCGGCGCGCGGGCGGGTGGGAAGGATGTTTTCCTTCAGGTTCTTCAGGTTGATGTTGGCCCACAGCCCCTCGGCAATGGCGCGGGCGGCATCGGTTGGAAGTTGCGAATAGCGGTGGAAGAAGCTTTCGGGGTTTGTGAAGGCGGTTTTCCGGAGCCGCATGAAGCGCTCGACATACCAATGGTGGATCAGCGGCTCTTCTGCATCGATGTAGATGGAGAAGTCGAAGAAGTCGGAGACGAAGGGTACCACCTTGCCGTCTTTCGGCAGGTCGCGCGTCTGCAGCACGTTGATGCCCTCAAAGATCAGGATGTCGGGACGGTCAACGATCTGGTACCTGCCCTCCAGCACATCATAGGTGAGGTGCGAATAGAGCGGAGCCTGCACGTTTGAGCGGCCCGACTTGATGTCTGACAGGAATCGCAGCAGCGCCCCGACATCATAGCTCTCCGGAAAGCCCTTGCGGTCCATCAGGTTCTGGCGGCGCAATTCCTCGTTCGGCATCAGGAAGCCGTCTGTGGTGACGAGGTCAACCTTGGGGCTCGACGGCCAGCGCGCCATCAATTCCTTGATGATGCGCGCAGTGGTGGATTTGCCGACAGCCACGGACCCGGCAATGCCGATGATGAAGGGTGTCTTCATCGCATCATCGACATTGAGGAACTGCTTGCGCTGGGCAAACAGCAGCTGGCTCGCCTCGACATGCGAGGACAGCAGGCGCGACAGCGCCAGATAAATGCGCCTCACCTCGTCCAGATCAATCGGATCATCCAGGGATCGCAGGCGCTCAACTTCAGCAGCTGACAGCGTCAGCGGTGTGCCGGCGCGAAACTCTGCCCAGCGTGACGCGGTGAAGAAGCGGTAGGGCGAATAACTTTCGCTGGCGCTCAGCTGGTCCATCCCGACTCCCAAACCCGGGGTTGCTCACCCCTTGCGCGAGGCCTTTTCGGCAAGCCCGGACTGGCCGGTCCGCCGCTCAAGCTCCGCCATGACTTCGGCCAGCGGAACCTCCGACAGCGCCAGTACGACAAGCCAATGATAAAGCAGATCTGCGCTTTCGGAAATGATACCTTCGCGATTGCCGGAGACAGAAGCAATAACGGTTTCAACGGCTTCCTCGCCCAGCTTCTGGGCGGCCTTCTCCATTCCCTTTGCAAAGAGCTTTGCCGTCCAGGAATTCTCGTCACCGGAGCGCGCGCGCTCGGCAATGATCTGTTCGAGATCGGCAAGGGTGAAACTGCTCATGGTCTCGTCCTTTTATCAGGCATGCGGGGCCAACCGCGTCTTTCATGCATGCGGGTCCAGCCGTAATTCTCAGGCATGCGGGTCCAGCCGCATGGGCAGACCGGCTTTCGCCATGTAGTCCTTGGCTTGGCTGATCGAATAGGTGCCGAAGTGGAAGATCGAGGCAGCGAGCACGGCAGCGGCGTGACCGTCGCGGATGCCCTCCACCATGTGATCAAGGTTCCCGACGCCGCCGGACGCGATCACTGGCACATGCACGGCATCGGCTATGGCGCGGGTCAGCGGTATGTCATAGCCGGCCTTGGTGCCGTCGCGGTCCATGGAGGTGAGCAGGATTTCGCCAGCCCCAAGATCAACGACTTGCCGCGCAAATTCCACCGCATCGATGCCGGTGGCGGCGCGCCCGCCATGGGTGAAGATTTCCAAGCGGTCAGTCTCGCCCGGGCCAGACACTTTCTTGGCATCAATGGCAACGACAATGCACTGATTGCCGAATTTGTCGGCGGCCTCGGCGACAAACTGGGGATTCTTCACGGCAGCCGTGTTGATTGACACCTTGTCTGCACCAGCCAGAAGCAGCTTGCGGATGTCTGCGACCTGGCGCACGCCGCCGCCGACTGTCAGCGGCATGAAGCACTGTTCGGCGGTGCGGGCCACCACGTCGAAAATGGTCTCGCGGTTGTCGGAAGACGCTGTGATGTCGAGGAAGGTCAGCTCGTCGGCGCCGGCGGCATCATAGGCCTTGGCCGCTTCCACCGGATCGCCGGCGTCGATCAGGTCAACGAAATTGACGCCCTTGACGACGCGGCCGTCCTTGACGTCGAGGCAGGGGATGACACGGGCTTTCAGCATGGGACGGCCGCCTTTTCGGTTCTGCACGTCCTCGCGGCTTCGCCGCTGCGGGCGCGCGGCCAGTCCTTCACATCACGAAAGGGAATGACACGGGCTTTGAGGGTCATGAAATTCAGGCCTTTGGAAACTAGAGCGTATTTTCATCTTCCGTCCAAAGCACACCCTTATAGACTTCCATCTGCTGATCAAAGAGCAAAAAACCAGTTGATGCAAATTCACGGATGCCGTGTCCTGTGATGGTGTGCAGCTCAAAGGGGCCAAGTCCATATTGTGTCAGGTGCACTGCTTCGAGACATGCCGCCGAATCATCTTTGTCCAAGCTTGTGAGGGCGTTTACCTCGATTTTTCCGTAAAGCCGCCTCCATGCAGGAATGAGTCGCTGGTTTGCCTGTGACAATGTCGCCGGATCATAGTGATGAAGTGCTACGAACAGCGCGCTTCGGACAACGGAGACCAACAAGTCGCGCCTTGGTCCGGGAAGTTCGCTGAAGTCCAGCACTTCCTAACGCTCCTGTTCCTCAAATGCCGCGCCTTCCACACTGATCGTGCCCTTCAGGACGCCGAGCGCTTCGGCTGGGTCAATGCGGCCATCATAGAGCGCGCGGCCGGAAATCGCGCCTTCAAGCTTGGCGGCGTCCGGCATGGTCATTCGGACAATGTCGGCGATGGAGGCAAGGCCGCCCGAGGCTATGACGGGGATGGACACGGCATCGGCAAGCGCGATGGTTGATTCCCAGTTGATGCCGGTCAGCACGCCGTCGCGGTCAATGTCGGTGTAGATGATGGCGGAGACGCCCGCGCCTTCAAACTTCTGCGCCAGTTCCACGACGCCAAGTGTGGAGGCTTCTGCCCAGCCCTCGACGGCGACGTAACCGCCCTTGGCATCAATGCCGACAGCAATCTTGCCGGGGAAGAGGCGGCAAGCCTCCTTTACCAGCTCCGGGTCGCGCACGGCCACTGTGCCGAGAATGACGCGGGCGAGGCCCTTTTCCAGCCAGCTTTCGATATGGGCAAGCGTGCGGATCCCGCCACCGAGCTGCACCGGGTTTTTCGTGGAAGCGAGGATGCGCTCGACCGCCGCGCCATTGACCGACTGGCCCTCAAAGGCGCCGTTCAGGTCGACCACATGCAGCCACTCGAAACCCTGGTCCTCGAAGGCCTTTGCCTGAGCGCCGGGATCGTCATTGTAGACGGTGGCGGTGTGCATTTCGCCCAGCTTCAGGCGCACGCACTGGCCATCCTTGAGGTCGATGGCGGGGAAGAGGATTTTAACCACGGCCAGTGACTTTCTTGATTTGCGCGTCCTCGCGGCGTTGCCGCTGCGGGCGGCGCGGGGAACCATCCTTCAGGTCGATGGCGGGGAAGAGGATTTTGCGGGTCATATCTGCGGTTCCGGCTGGCAAGAGGGCACTTCGGTTGCGATGTCCCTCCCCTTGAGGGGAGGGATACAGGGTGGGGGTGCACGGCGCAACACGGTCATTTACCGCCACCCGGACCGGCTAGCCGGTCCGACCTCCCCTCAAGGGGGAGGTGGAAGGAAGTTCACGGCTTCCACCGCAAGAAATTGGCGATCAGGGCCAGGCCGAGCGCCTGGCTCTTTTCCGGGTGGAACTGAGTGCCAGCCTTGTTTTCATGCGCCACGGCAGCCGTCATGGCGCCGCCATAATCGGTCGTCGCCAGAACGTCGCCTGGGATTTCGGCATCCAGATGGTAGGAGTGGACGAAATAGGCGTGGAGGCCATCGTCGCCGGTGCGGATGCCGCCAAACAGCGGATGGGAATGTTTCACGTGAATCGTGTTCCAGCCGATTTGCGGTATCTTGAGGGCCGGGTCTGACGGCGTCATCAGCTTCACGTCGCCCTTGATCCAGCCGAAGCCCTGGGTAACGGTTTTTTCCAGCCCGCGCGAGCTCATGAGCTGCATGCCGACGCAGATGCCTAGGAAGGGCCGGCCCGCCTTGAGCACGGCTTCATCAATGGCGTCATGCATTCCCGGCACGGCATCGAGGCCAGCCTTGCAATCGGCATAGGCACCGACGCCCGGCAGCACGATGCGGTCGGCTGTGCGCACCCGGTCGGCGTCAGCCGTCAGGTCGATTTCGGCGGCGATGCCTGCTTCGCGCGCGGCGCGCTCGAAGGCCTTGGTGGCCGAGCGCAGATTGCCCGAGCCGTAGTCGATGATGGCGACGCGCATCAGTGTTCTCCGGAATAATCAAACAGGCCCATGAAGGGCTCTGGCGGCCGGCCGGACATGGCTGGCTTGAGCGGGGACACGGGCGCGGGTGGAGCCACTTCGTCGCCAGACATTCCGGCAGAATCAGTGAACCAGCGGATCTCGGCTTCCGCCGCATTGTCAGCTTGCACCAGACCCGTCTCCTGCCAGCCGCGACGGGCAAGGCCTGTGATCCGCATCGTGGTGGCTTCAAGGGCGACATAGAGCGAAACCAGCAGAGAGGTGACGGCAACGCCTGCTTCCGAGAGCCAGCCCTGGCGGGCGGCCAGCGACAGGAAAAGCGTCAGCGCCAGCACCATGGCGGCTTCAACCCATAGCCTGCGCCAAACCAGCCAGACGAGAGGCAGGACAAAGGCGAGGACGGAGAAGCCCTGGCCAATGAAAAGCGTGCGCTCCCCATCGCGGTCTGCCGGGGCCTCCATGACAACATAGGTGGCCATGATCTCAGCCTTTCAGCGAACCCTTGGTGGAGGGAATGGCATTGGCCTGACGCGGATCGATCTCCAGCGCCGTGCGCAGCACGCGGGCCACCGCCTTGAAGCAGGTCTCGGCGATGTGGTGGTTGTTGGCACCATAGTCGTTGCGGACATGCAGCGTGATGCCGGCATGCTGCGAAAAGGCCTGGAAGAATTCGCGCACCAGTTCGGTGTCGAAGGTGCCGATCTTGGGTGCGGAAAAATCCACGTTCCAGACAAGGAAGGGCCGGCCCGAAACGTCGATGCCGGCCGTCGTCATGGTCTCGTCCATGACAAGGTTGAGCGAGGCATAGCGCGTGATGCCGCGCCGCTCGCCCAGCGCCTTGGCCAGCGCCTGACCCAGAGCAATGCCGGTGTCTTCCACTGTGTGGTGATCATCAATGTGAAGGTCGCCCACTGCCTTGACCGTCATGTCGATCAGCGAGTGGCGAGACAGCTGTTCCAGCATGTGATCGAAGAAGCCGACGCCGGTGGAAATCGAGTGCTTGCCGGACCCGTCAATGGAAACCGAGACGGAAATCTCCGTCTCGTTCGTCTTGCGGGATACATCTGCGGAGCGCGCGCCCATGGGTCTTGTCCTGAAGCTGGCTGTTTGTCGGTTAGCCTTCTAACAGTAGGCTCAAGGAATTGAAAGTTGGTTGCGCCTCTCGCTGCTGTTTGCAATCGGCTTCCGCTTTCATACATAAGCAGGCAAGACAGGCGGCCGGATCGTGGCTGGCAGGAGTGACCGATGAACGAAAAATCCATGCACGCGACCACCATCATCACGGTGCGCAAGGGCAACAAGGTGGTGATTGCCGGAGACGGCCAAGTGTCGCTCGGCCAGACGGTGATGAAGGGCAATGCGCGCAAGGTGCGGCGCATCGGCAAGGATGGCGCGGTGATTGCCGGATTTGCCGGAGCGACAGCCGACGCCTTCACCCTGCTGGAGCGGCTCGAAGTGAAGCTCGACCAGTATCCCGGCCAGCTGACGCGGGCCTGCGTGGAACTCGCCAAGGACTGGCGCACCGACAAATATCTGCGCCAGCTGGAAGCCATGATGCTGGTTTGCGACAAGTCGGTCAGCCTTGCCGTCACCGGCAATGGGGACGTGCTGGAACCCGAACTCGGCGTGATGGCCATCGGTTCGGGCGGCAATTATGCGCTGGCGGCGGCGCGCGCGCTTTACGACGTGGTTGATGATGCCGAGGAGATCGCGCGGCGCGCCATGGGCATTGCCGCAGACATCTGCGTCTACACCAATCACAACATCATCGTGGAAAGCATGGATGCCCAGTAAATCCGAGACCTATGGTTTCCGTGCGCTCGAGGAAACCGACCTGCCGCTGATGCGCCGCTGGATCGCCCAGCCGCACTGGCAGACATGGTGGGGCAAGCCTGATCGCGAGATCGAGGAGCTGGCAGCATCCATCGACAGCGATACGGTCGAGCCGATGATCGTGGAGCGAGACGGCCAACCGGTTGCCTTCGTTCAGTCCTACGACCCGCATCTTGAGGACGACCATCCCTATCAGGACCAGCCCTTCGGGACGCTTGGCATCGACATCTCGATTGGCGATGAGGCCGAGACCGGCAAGGGCCTTGGCCCGGCCATCCTGGATGCGCTGGCGGAGATCCTGTTTGACGAGGGTGCGACGCGCCTGGTGATCGATCCGCATCCCTCCAATGCCCGCGCCATCCGCGCCTATGCCAAGGCAGGCTTCGAGCCGATCGGCGAGCGAGACACCCCCTTTGGCCGCGTGGCCCTGATGGCACGCGACAATGTAGAAATGGAAGGCTGACCCATGAGCAATTTTTCGCCGCGCGAGATCGTCTCCGAGCTCGACCGCTACATCATCGGCCAGAAGGAAGCCAAGCGCGCGGTGGCCATTGCACTTCGCAACCGCTGGCGGCGCCAGCAGCTGGAAAGCCCGATGCGCGAGGAAGTGACGCCGAAAAACATCCTGATGATCGGACCGACGGGCGTTGGCAAGACCGAGATATCGCGCCGTCTGGCCAAGCTTGCCAATGCGCCCTTCGTCAAGGTGGAGGCAACCAAATTCACCGAAGTTGGCTATGTCGGGCGCGATGTCGAGCAGATCGTGCGCGATCTGGTGGAAGCAGCCATCGTGCTGGTGCGCGACGCCAAGCGCGAACAGGTGAACGCCAAGGCGCATGTCAATGCCGAGGAGCGGGTGCTGGATGCGCTTGTCGGCAAGACGGCGAGCCCCGCGACGCGCGACAGTTTCCGCAAGAAGCTGCGAGACGGGCAGATGGATGACAAGGACATCGAGATCGAGGTGGCCGATACCGGCATGCCCGGCGGCTTCGAGATTCCCGGCATGCCGGGCGCCAATATCGGGGTGCTCAACATCAACGACATGCTGTCCAAGGCAATGGGGGGGCGCACCAAGACGCGCCGCACGACGGTGAAGGAATCCTACCAGTTCCTCGTCAATGACGAATCCGACAAACTGCTCGACATGGACCAGATTACCCAGGAGGCCCTGCTGGCAGCCGAAAATGACGGCATCGTTTTCCTCGACGAGATCGACAAGATCGCCAGCAATGACAGCCGCGGCGGTGCCGGTGTCAGCCGCGAAGGCGTGCAGCGCGACCTGCTGCCGCTGATCGAGGGCACGACAGTCGCCACCAAATACGGGCCGGTGAAGACCGACCACATCCTGTTCATCGCATCGGGCGCTTTCCATGTGGCCAAGCCGTCCGACCTGCTGCCGGAATTGCAGGGCCGCCTGCCGATCCGGGTGGAGTTGCGCGCGCTGGAAAAGGATGATTTCCGCCGCATCCTCACCGAGACGGAAGCCAGCCTCATCAAGCAGTATGTGGCGCTGATGGAAACCGAGGGCGTGGCGCTGTCCTTTACCGATGATGCGATTGACGCGCTGGCGGGCATCGCCGTTGATCTCAATGCTGCGGTCGAGAACATCGGCGCGCGGCGGCTTCACACGGTGATGGAGCGCGTGCTGGACGACATCTCCTTCAAGGCCTCCGACATGGGATCGGGCGATGTTGTCATCGACGCCGAGTATGTGCGCAAGCATGTCGGCGACCTTGCACAAAACACCGACCTGTCGCGCTTCATCCTGTAACCATGATCACACAGGGCAAGGTGAAACGGTTTCATGGTTTCGTTTGCTCTCGACTTCCCCGGCTGCCATCCTTAGGGAAAGCCGAACAGGAACCAGGCCACCCTGAATGATCAGTCTCACGTCCACCTTGCTTGCCCTTGCCTTGGCGCTGCTGACGCCGGCCACGGCTTTGGCTGTGGAAGTGGTGCCGCCGGGCAACCGCTTTGTAGACCAACCGGAAATCCCCGGTGGCTCATCCAAGCGCACGGCGGCGATGAAGACTTCCTTCGAGGCCAAGTACCAGAAGGTGCTGGCGCTGATGCGCAGCGATGGCGACCTGCGGTCCAAGATCAAGGCCAATGCCTCGGCCTACGGGATCAGCCCGGTGCACATCGCCGGTGCCATTGCCGGGGAACACACTTACAATGTGGATGCCTATGACCGGCTTCAAAGCTACTACGTCAAGGCGCTGTCCTATGTGAACCAGTCCTTCTCGTTTGCCCATGATGGCGAGAATGTCGATAACTTCATCCAGCGGCCGGAGTTTTCTGTCTGCGCATCGGCCAAGGGCAGCTATGACCAGTGGGGCTGCCGCGAGCGCGTGTGGAACGCAAAGTTCCGCGGAAAGTCGGCAGGAGGAAAGTCCTGGCCCAACAACCACTTCTCGGCGGTGTTCTTCCAGCCCTTCTATGCGGGCCAGACCTTCGGGCTTGGCCAGCTCAATCCGCTGACGGCATTGCAAATGAGCGATCTGGTCGCTCGCACATCCGGCCTGCCGAGGCTTGATCATCGCAATCCGCAGGCGGTCTACAACACGATCATGGATCCGGACAAATCGCTGCCCTATGTGGCAGCGACGATCCGCAAATCGATCGACGCCTACAAGTCGATTGCAGGCTTTGACATTTCCCAGAACCCGGGCCTGACCGCGACGCTCTACAACATCGGAAGCCCGGAAGAACGCGCCCAGGCGTTGAGGGCCGAGAATGCCAGCCGGGTTGCCAGCGGCCAACCACCGCGCCTGCCGGAGGAAAATTACTACGGCTGGTTCGTCAACACGAAGCTCGCCGACCTGAGGTCTCTCTTCTGAACCGCCGCGCCGTTAAGCCTTGCGAGCCTGTCCGCTTTTAAGAAAAGCATCCAGCAGAGTATCAAGTGCATCCAGCGCGGTGTCATCCAGACCGGAAATGTCGGTGGCCAGACGGTTGGCAAAGGCTGTCGCCTTGGGTGAGAGGCCCGTGGTGTCGATTACGGCACGCGGATGCGAGCGGTTCGCCAATTCGGCCAGTTCATCCGCCTCGTCCCAGATCACGTTGAAATAACCGAGGATCCGCTGGAGCATGGACCAGCTCGGTATCCCGCGATGGCCGTGCTCGAGGGCAGAGAGATAGGCCGGCGAGACGCCGATGGCCGCTGCCATCTCCTTCTGGCTTACACCGCGCGCGGCGCGCATTTCCCGAAGTCTGGCACCGAAAGGTGTCATGGCACGCGCTCCGGCGTGCGGCGCAGGCGTACATAGATAGCCCCCTCGCCGCCATGGCGACGCGCCGAGGTTTCATAACCGCTGACAATGGAACGGAAGACCGGCGTGGAGAACCAGGACGGCACGGCGCGTTGAAGAACGCCTTCGCTACCGAGCGATTTGCCCTTTCCGGTGATCACCAGTACATGGCGCATCCCGCGGGCATGGGCGCGGGCAAGGAAATCATGCAGAAAGGCATGGGCTTCGGCCTGGAACAGTCCGTGTAGGTCGATCCGGGCCTCGATCGGCAACCTCCCTTTTTCCAGCTTCCGCTTGGTGGGACGGTCAAATCCGGGCGGATCGGAGGGGACATGGGGCCTGAGCGCAGGGGCAGCCTGCTTCAGAAGTGGGGGACTGTCCTTCTTTGCTTCCTGCTCGGCCTGCGCCCGCATCATTTCCTCGACAATGCGGTCCATCACATCGCGGCCATGCAAGGGCTCGGCGGTTCGCGCCACCTTGCCCCACAGGATGCGGTCTTCAGCCGTCAGTGTCTTTGTCGATTTTGCCGCCATTGCCTGTCTTTGCAGCCCCGCCTTTTCAGATCAAGCCCTTGGGCAGGAGCGCAAAGAAATCGGCCTCGTGGCGAATGGCACCGGCGATATGCCCTGCCGCATCGCCTGATCCGGCGAAAAGGTCACCGCGTGCCGGGCCGGTGATGGCTGAGCCAGTATCCTGCGCGATCATCAGGCGGCGAAAGGGTGCGTCGCCGAAGCGCTTCATATCAGGCGCATTGATGTAGAAGGGTGTTGCGAAGGTGTGAAGCAGTCGGTCAACGGCCACCGACCGGCCCGGCGTTAACGGAACCTTTGCGGCTGCTATCGGCCCCAGATGCGGATCATCCACTGGCGCATCACGAAAGAAGATGAAGGAGCGGTTCTGCCAGAGGATTTCGTTGATCCGGTCAGGGTTAGAGGCAAACCAGTCGCGGATTGCCTGCATCGAGATGATGTCCCGCGGGATTTCACCCATGGCAACGAGAATGCCGCCCGGACCGGTGAAGCGCTGCCCGGACTTGGCAGCGTAGGTGATCCGGCGGGTTGAGCCATCCGTCATCATGAGGCGAGCAGCGCCCTGGACGTGGATAAAGAAGGCATCCACCGCGCTTTCAAGCCAGGCCATTTCCAGCTCCTGCCCCGCCAGCTCGCCCTGTTCGATGGCCGCCCGGTCTGGATATTCGGCCAAACCATCGGGTGTCGCGCGCGCAAAGGCCAGATAGGGATCCATTCCCGAAGGCCGGTTGGTCTCGTCAACATCGGCGAGGTCGGCAGGCCGGGCATAGAGCGGAACAGTGAAGCGATCGGTACGACTGGACGATGCTTGCACCACGGGCTCGTAATAACCGGTCACAAAACCTTGGCTGCCATCTGCGGGCGTGATCCGATGGGGAACGAAATGGTCCTCGAAGAAGCGGCGGGCCTCTTCCCTGCTTTGCGGGTGAAAATTACGGGCTGCCGCGAAGGCCGGCTCGAAGGCCTCAAGCCGGACACCGAGCGAACCTGTTTTCCATGGTTTCTCGAGATAGCGAACCGCCGACAGCCTGAAAGCAGAAAAGGCCGCCGCATGATCATCGGCGACCCAGCCGGGCAGATCTTCAAAGCCCACACGCCGGAACAAGGTGGAAAGCCCGGCGCCGTGCATGGGTCATTCTTCTTCCGTGGCGACCAGCTTCCAGTTCGGATCGCGGCTGCGCATGTCGCGCGAGAAGGTCCAGACATCACGGCCTTCCGACACCAGGTCAGGATCGCCGTCGATGACCTTGCCGTCCTTGTCCATGGTGGCCGAGATCATCTCGGAGACAATCCGCAAGGTGACGCTGGAGACATGATCCTTCAGCTCCGCGCCGATGATCTTGGCACTGGAGATGCCTACGAAGGACGACTTCATGGTTTCGCCGGACTTTTCGCGAGCGGTGATGGCCGAATCAAAGCCTTCAAAGACCTCACGCGACAACAGGTTGCGCAGGGTCTTGCGATCGCCTTCAGCAAAGGACATCACGATCATCTCGTATGCCGTCTTGGCACCGGTGACGAATTCCTCCGGATCGAAGTTCGGATCCTCATCCTTCAGGGCACGCAGCGCAGTGTTCAGTTCCGTGCCAGACGCAGCCACCTTATCCAGCGGCGCGTAGAAATCATCGGCAGGTTCTTCCGAGCCGCGCTTGCGCCGGGGGAGCGAGACGACATTGTCGTCCTTTGCCGTCTCCGCGCCTGCCTTGCGGTCGGTATAGGGATCAAACGGTGGCCGCTCAGTGCCAGTCCGCTTCCCGAGGACGGAGCGAAGCTGGAAAATGATGACCACAGCCACCACCATGAAGAAGATCGTGCCGAAATCGAGATATTGCATTGTGCCTGCCAATCGGACCGCAGCGGTTTCCCGCCATTGAATTGAACACCTGATCACGCTTCATATAGAACGCAGATGCCCAGCATTCAAATCCATAGGTGCCGAACCTATATAATTGGTGTCTTTGGCGGTACCGCCAGTTGCGACAGGCGGCTGGGGCCAGTCGCAGTCTCTTTTGAAAAGGCTTTTCCATGCCGTTCGGGCTGATACCTTTTGTCCTGCTGATCATCCCCATCCTGGAGATTGCGGCCTTTATCCTCGTTGGTCAGCAGATCGGCATTGCCGCGACGCTGGCGATGATCGTTGTTACGGCAATCATCGGATCAATTCTCTTGCGCATGCAGGGGTTCGGCCTGTTGGCACGCATCCAGGCCGAGACTGGAAAAGGCCGCGTCCCGGGCCGGGAACTGGTTCACGGCGTGATGATCCTGGTTGCGGGCGTGCTTCTTCTGACGCCGGGCTTCATCACTGATACTTTGGGATTCCTGCTGTTCGTGCCCGCCATCCGCGATATGGCCTGGCGCTTCCTCAAAGACCGGGTGACCGTGACCACAGTTGGCATGCCCGGTTCGGCGCGGGATCGCTCACCGCCCCATGATGGCCGCACCATTGATCTCGAGGCCGAGGAGTTCCATGCCGACGTTCCGCCCTCCTCGCCCTGGAAGCGCGACCGATCATGATCCCTGACCAAGCCAGTCTTAGGCCTGTCTTGTCTTGAGCGGGTCGCCATGATAGCCAGCCCCCGGAAAATCATCGCGCGGCAACGCGCCCAGTCACAAGGAAATGCCTGATGACCGATCAGTCCGAAGCCGCCAACAATGGAGCCGGTGCACAGGAGCCGACCCTGAATGTTCTGGCACAGTACACCAAGGACTTCTCCTTCGAGAACCCGAACGCGCCGCTTTCGCTCCAGGGCCAGGGCAAAAGCCCGGCCATCAACATCAATGTGAACGTCAACGCCAATCCGCTGGGCGATACCGAGTTCGATGTCGTTCTCACCGTCAACTGCCGCGCCGAGGTGGAGAAGAAAGTTCTGTTCAATGTTGAGCTGGTTTATGGCGGCGTGTTCCGCATCGCCGGTTTTCCGCAGGAGCATGTGCTGCCGATCCTCTTCATCGAGTGCCCGCGCCTGCTGTTCCCGTTTGCCCGCCAGATCATTTCGGACGCTACCCGCAATGGCGGCTATCCTCCGCTGATGCTGGAGCCGATCGACTTTGCGGCGATGTTCCAGCAGCGCATGGCCGAAGAACAGGCCCGCTCGCAGGTTCAGGTCAGCTGATCGGCAGCAACGTTTCACGTGAATCACAAAGCCCGGACCTCGCGTCCGGGCTTTTTGTTAGTCGGATTCAACCAGTTCAATAAGCCTTGTTAGCCGGATTCTCCGATGGCCTCGGTTGAACCGAAACCAAGCTTGGCCCAGATTGCCTTGTCGCCGAGACCTATGACCATGCTCTCATGGGCGGCGATCTCCGCTTCAGTGAGGCGGGGCGTGAGCGAAGCCGGACGCTGGCGGACTTCGTGGTGGACCAGCTCTGATCCTGCATCGGCAGATGCACCGGTCTCGTCATCGCTGACCAGCCGGAGTGCGGCCTGCTTGCCGCCTGCCAGCTCGATATAGACCTCTGCCAGCAATTCCGAATCGAGCAATGCGCCGTGTTTCTCGCGGTGGGAATTGTCAACGCCGTAACGCCGACACAGCGCATCCAGCGAGTTGGGGCCCATGGGATGTTTGCGCCGCGCTATCGCCAGCGTGTCAATTACCCATTCAGGGCCGATCGGCGGCTGGCCAAGACGGGCCAGCTCGGCATTGATGAAGCCCATGTCGAAGGTTGCGTTGTGGGCGACCAATTTGGCACCGGCGACAAAGGCCAGAAAATCATCGGCTATCTGCCGGAAGGTCGGCTTGTCGGCCAGATCGGCGTTCGAAATGCCATGGATGGCGAGCGCTTCGGGATGCACTTCGCGGCCTTCAGGGTTGATGTAAACGTGAAAAGTGCGGCCGGTCGGGAACTTGTCCTCAAGCTCGACCCCACCGATCTCGATCACGCGGTCGGCGCGATTGTCGAGGCCGGTGGTTTCGGTGTCGAAGATGATCTCGCGCATGGGAATGATCCTTTTGCAGGCAAACAAGCCGCTGCCTGCCAAGTGTGCGTCGGTCCGGTCAGTCTTTCAAGGCAGGTCCTGAAGCTGACAACAGCGCAATGATGCGCGCCACTTCGGCGCGGGCAGGTGCAAGCCCCAGGCTGGTGTCGATGATGAAATCTGCGCGTGCGCGCTTCTCAGCGTCCGGCATCTGCCGGGCCAGGATGGACAGGAACTTTTCTTCCGTCATGCCCGGCCGCGATAACACCCGCTCGCGCTGAACGTCGGCTGGCGCGGTAACGACAATGATCTTGTCAACGCGGGTATCTCCGCCTGTTTCAAACAGGAGCGGGATATCGAGAATGACAAAGGGAGCGCCTGCTGCTTCGGCCCGCGAGATGAAGTCAAGCTCCTCTTCGCGGACCAGCGGATGAATGATCGCTTCGAGTTGTTTCAGGGCTTGCGGATTGCCCAGCACTGCCTTGCCGAGCGCTTCCCGGTTGACCACGCCCTCGGTGACCGTTCCGGGAAAGGCGGCTTCGACGAGCGGCGCTGCCTTGCCGGAATAGAGCCGGTGCACGGCTGCATCTGCGTCATGAACCGGGATGCCTGCTTCTGCAAACATGGCAGCTGTCGTGGACTTTCCCATGCCGATGGAACCGGTGAGGCCAACGCGCATCATGGGCTGTCCTCCAGGCCCATGTCGGCCAGCACAAGCGCACGCAGTTCCGCCGTGACGACCGGGCGAACGCCAAACCAACGCTCAAAACCCGGCACTGCCTGATGCAGCAACATGCCGAGTCCGTCCGCAGTCTTCATTCCACGCAATCGTGCGGCTGCCAGGAATGGCGTAACCAAAGGTGTATAGACAATGTCGGTAACGAGGGCCGACCGGGGTGCGGCCGACAGGTCGATGGCGTCGCCACCCTCCCCGTCCATCCCGAGCGTGGTCGTATTGACGATTATTGCCGCACCGGACAGGACATCTTCGAGCGCCTCGAAACCTGCGCCATCTACCTTTGCACCGAAATGAGCGGCGAGTTCCTTGGCGCGAGCCGGGGTCCGGTTGACGATTTCAACCCGGTCAAAGCCCCGTTCCAGAAGTGAATGCACAACGGCACGCGCTGCACCCCCTGCCCCGATCACGGCTGCCTTGGCACCTTTGTCCCAGCCGGGAGCGCGATCATCGAGATTGGCAAGGAACCCGTAAACATCGGAATTGTCGCCATGAAGGCGGCCATTCTCGATCCAGACGGTGTTGACTGCCCCAATCCGCTTTGCTGTCGGCGAGAGCACTTCCATCGCGCGGAAGGCATCCTCTTTGTGTGGCACGGTGACGTTGCAGCCGGCCAGACCGGAGGCAACAAGACCGGAAAAGAAACCCGGTGCGGTGCCGGCCGGAACATGGATCGCATCATAGCGTCCGGCGATTCCATGCAGTTTCAGCCAGTGGCCGTGGATAACCGGCGAGCGGGAATGCTTGACCGGGTCGCCAATGACGCCAGCGCGGATTGTTCGGTCAGCCATCAATTTCTCCCAGAGTGCGCAGCTTTTCCAGCAACGGCAGCAGTGGCAAGCCCATGATGGTGAAGGTGTCTCCCTCGATCTTGTCGAACAGGCGGATGCCCAGACCCTCGATCTGGTAGGCGCCGACACTGGAAAGTATCGTATCGCCTGCTTGCGCGAGATGACGCCCGACATAACCCGGATCAAGCGTTCGCATGGTCAAGCTCGCTACCTCAACATGGCGCCAGAGCG
Source organism: Zhengella sp. (assembly GCA_041738295.1). GTDB lineage: Bacteria > Pseudomonadota > Alphaproteobacteria > Rhizobiales > Rhizobiaceae > Zhengella. The sequence continues at coordinate 15,974 of JBGSQC010000157.1, forward strand.
TTTCCCCATTGCGGACCAACACGACTGCCGAATTGAGATGATGGGTCTTGCCGGACAGCTGCAGCAGGCGGCGGCGCGCGCCTTCCATGTCGGTCACTTTGTGGAGCACTTCCTCTCCAAGTGACAGGGTCTGGTCTGAGCCGACAACAAGAGCATCGGGGTAGCGTTCCGAAACTTCTGCTGCCTTTGCCTCTGCCAAGACCAGCGCGATGTCTTCGGGCATCATTCCGGTCTCTGCCAGCGGAGCTTCGACCGCGCGCTCGTCAACGCGGGCCGGCACAGCGCGAAACGACAGGCCGGCATTCTGCATCAGTTGACGTCGAAACGGACTAGCGGAAGCAAGGATCAGTGTGTTGTGCATAGGGGAACGGTCTCCGCGAAAGCGCCCGTTGCTAGCGTGCCTTGTGGAAGAGGGCAAGGATGGCTGCGGCGGTCTCCTCGATTGATCGCCGCGTCACGTCGATCATCGGCCAGCCATGGCGCGAGAGGAGCTGGCGGGCATGGGTCAATTCCGCCGTAATGGCAGACCGGTCAGCATAGTCGCGCGCGTCATAGGCAATGGACGAGCCGAGAATACGGTTCTCGCGGACCTGGCTGATGCGTTCGGCCGATGCGACTAGTCCGACAATCAGCGGCTTTGAGGCAAGGAGAACACCGTCGGGCAAGGGCACATTCTGCACGATTGGAATGTTGGCGGTCTTGTATCCGCGATTGGCCAGATAAATGCTGGTTGGCGTCTTGGATGTCCGTGAAATCCCAAGAATCACGATGTCGGCATCGTCAAGGTCATGGCTCAGCTGACCGTCATCATGCTCCATGGTGAAGTTCAGCGCATCGATCCGGCGGAAGTACTCCGCATCAAGCACGTGCTGTGCTCCGACACGCCGCCCGGCCGGGGTGCCGAGATAGGACTGGAACACGGTCAGGACCGGCTCGAGAACCGAAACACAGGGAAGGCCCAGCGCCTGGCATCCCTCATCAATGGTGTGCGCGAGATCCTTGTCGACCACGGTGTAGAGAACGATGCCCGGTTCCTCGTCAATTTCCTGGAGGACACGTTCCACCTGCTTCTGGGTGCGGATGAGCGGGTAGATATGCTCGATGGCGCGGGCATTCTTGTATTGCGCGGCGGCTGCGCGGCCAGCGGCCAGCAGCGTTTCGCCGGTGGCATCCGAGATCAGGTGAAGATGAAAGAAGCTTTGGGTTTTGTTCACAGGTTTCGGCCGTTCCTGCCGGGTTGTGTGGATAAAGGGTGGTTGCGGGGCGGGGTGACCGGGAGGCTGGGGATAGGCATCGAACTTGTCCACATTAGGGTTGGCGACCGAATGCTGACGACAGGTGTGGATGAATGCGGGGGCAAAGTCCATTGGCCACCACTTCTCCACACAGGGCACTTTGCCTGTTGGACAGGAAAGGTTTTGAAGGGTAAGAGAAAATCCGACTTGTCCACTTTGTTTTACACATGGGGACAGTCGAATGCTTTTCCGGTTGCCGGCCCGATTGGGAGGGGTAATCGGTGGATGAACCGCAATCCCCGATTCTGACAGAGTCTAAGAATCAAAAGACCAAGATTCAGAATCTTCTTTTTTATTTAGAGGGAGCCTTGCCAGCAAAGGCAGGGCTCGGAAAAGATGACAAGAACAGTCGTAGACGTGTTGAAGGGTGCAAGCCGCGTTCCTCCACCCATCTGGATGATGCGCCAAGCAGGGCGCTACCTGCCAGAGTACCGGGAGACCCGGAAACAGGCAGGGAGTTTCCTCGACCTTTGCTACAATCCGGATCTCGCCGTTGAAGTGACGCTGCAGCCGATCCGCCGATTTGGCTTTGATGCTTCGATCCTGTTTTCCGACATCCTTGTGGTTCCGCATGCGCTGGGTAGGGATTTGCGGTTCGAGGAAGGTCGCGGCCCGCTGATGACGCCGATTGAGCCAGCCGAGATCGGCCGGTTGGATGGGGCCGGTTTCCATGAGCATCTTGAGCCGGTCTATGAAACCGTTCGCCGCTTGCGAGCTGAGCTTCCTTCAGACACGACCCTTCTGGGCTTCTGTGGCGCTCCCTGGACTGTTGCGACATACATGATCGCCGGTCATGGCACGCCCGATCAGGCGCCCGGGCGGCTGTTCGCATTCCGCCATCCCGAAGCGATGCGCAAGCTGCTCGATAGGCTTGCTGTCCAGTCCGGCGAATATCTGATCCGGCAGATCGAAGCAGGGGCTGATTCGGTTCAGATCTTTGATTCCTGGTCCGGCGTTCTGGATGAGGCGGTATTCGAGGATCTTTGCATCAAACCCGTCGCCAAGATAGTATCCATGATCAAGGCGAAGCACCCGAACGTTCCCATCATCGGGTTCCCGAAGGGATCCGGGTCACTCTATGACAGCTATCGCGCCAAGACCGGTGTGGATGCGCTGGGTCTTGACTGGTCAGTGCCCTTTTCACAGGCCAAGCGCCTGCAAAAAGATGGCGCTGTCCAGGGCAACCTTGATCCGATGCGCCTCGTAGCGGGCGGCAAAGCGCTTGACGACGGGATTGACCGTATCCTCGAGCATCTTTGCGACGGCCCGTTAATCTTCAACCTCGGTCACGGGATTACACCGGAAACACCTGTGGCCCATGTCGAGCAGATGGTTGCCCGTGTTCGCAATGCAGGTTTGTGACCGTGTCGGGCGCTGGTGGTGAAAATCTGGGCGCAATGCAGTCAAGTGGCAAAAAGGCGGGCAAACGCGCTGCTGTCGCGATCCTTGTCTTTCTGGCTCTGACCGGGCTGCTGTTCTGGTTTGATCCGTCTGGCTTCTATCTCTGGGCGAAGTCCGTTCATGTGATGGCGATCATTGCCTGGATGGCGGCGATGTTCTATCTGCCCCGCCTGTTCATCTATCATTGCGAGGCTGAACCCGGCTCAGCCCAGTCTGAGACGTTCAAGATCATGGAGCGTCGCCTGCTTCGTGCCATCATGAACCCGGCCATGACGATTTCCTGGGTTTTCGGGCTATGGCTGGCGTGGGATGCGGGCTACTTTACGGAAGCCTGGTTTCATGTGAAGCTTCTTGGCGTGGTGCTGCTGTCGGCCTGCCACGGATATCTCGCCAAGGGCGTTCGGCTGTTTGCCGAAGATCGCAATGTGAAAAGCCAGACTCATTGGCGGCTGGTCAATGAAATCCCGACTGTCCTGATGATCCTGATTGTCGTGATGGTGATCGTTAAGCCTTTCTGAACTGGCCGTTTCAAACATGCTTGCGTTTTGAAGACGGGAAGATTAAACAACGCTCATTCTTCTTCCGGCGCGCCGCCTGTCTCCCCGACATTGCCCGTGGCCCCTTGACCGGAAATTCCCATTCCTCATTGCCAGATCGAGCAAACCCATGCAGGAAATGAAGCTCCAAGAGCTCAAAAGCAAAAAGCCGACAGACCTGATCACTTTCGCGGAATCTCTGGAAGTGGAAAATGCCAGTGTTCTGCGCAAGCAAGAGCTGATGTTTGCCATTTTAAAAAAACTTGCGGAACAAGATGTCGAGATTATCGGCGATGGCGTTGTTGAAATCCTGCAGGATGGTTTTGGTTTTCTTCGTTCTGCCAGCGCAAACTATTTGCCGGGTCCCGATGACATCTATATTTCGCCTTCGCAGATTCGTCGCTTCTCACTGAAGACTGGTGATACTGTCGAGGGTCCGATCCGTGGTCCCAAGGAAGGCGAACGTTACTTTGCACTTCTCAAGGTCAACACGATCAATTTCGAGAACCCGGAGAAGATCCGCCACAAGATCCATTTCGACAATCTGACGCCGCTTTATCCCGATGAGCGGTTGAAGATGGAGATCGAAAATCCGACAACGAAGGATCTCTCTTCCCGAGTGATCGATCTCGTTTCACCGCTTGGCAAGGGCCAGCGCGGCCTCATCGTCGCCCCGCCGCGCACCGGCAAGACCGTTCTCCTGCAAAATATTGCGCATTCAATCACCGCCAATCATCCGGAATGCTACCTGATCGTGCTGCTGATTGATGAGCGGCCTGAGGAAGTGACCGACATGCAGCGCTCCGTAAAGGGGGAGGTTGTTTCCTCGACCTTCGACGAACCGGCAGTCCGTCACGTTCAGGTCGCCGAGATGGTGATCGAAAAGGCCAAGCGTCTGGTCGAACATGGGCGCGATGTGGTGATCCTGCTTGATTCGATTACCCGCCTCGGCCGTGCTTACAACACGGTGGTTCCGTCATCGGGCAAGGTTCTGACCGGCGGCGTTGATGCCAATGCGCTGCAGCGTCCCAAGCGGTTCTTCGGAGCGGCCCGAAATATCGAAGAAGGTGGCTCGCTGACCATCATCGCAACAGCGCTGATCGATACTGGCAGCCGCATGGATGAAGTGATTTTTGAAGAATTCAAGGGTACCGGAAACTCGGAAATCGTGCTTGACCGCAAGGTTGCCGACAAGCGCATCTTCCCGGCGATGGACATCTTGAAATCCGGTACCCGGAAAGAGGATCTCCTGGTCGCTCGGCAGGACCTGCAGAAAATCTTTGTTCTACGGCGAATTCTCGCGCCGATGGGAACGACTGATGCAGTCGAGTTCCTGATCGACAAGTTGAAGCAGACCAAGAGCAATGCAGATTTCTTCGATTCGATGAACACCTGACCGAATCGGATACGAAACAACACCAGTGGCGCAGCCTTTTGGTCGATCCTATTGGAATCACTGAGATAATGGTGATTTTCGGTGTCTGACGAAGCTGATACGATCTATGCGCTATCCAGTGGTGGGCTTCCTGCCGGTGTTGCGGTAGTCCGCGTCTCAGGGTCGAGGGTCCGTGCTGTTGTGGAAGCACTTTGCGGTACGCTACCAGAGCCGCGCAAAGCCTTGCTTAAAACATTGCGTTCTTCAGAGCGCGAGGTTCTGGATACCGGCCTGGTTCTCTTCTTTCCGTCGCCCAAAAGTTTTACCGGTGAGGATGTCGCCGAGTTTCATATTCATGGCGGCAAGGCGGTCGTAGCCCGATTTCTGGACGAATTGAGCGGCTTCTCCTCATTGAGGCCTGCTGTCGCAGGCGAGTTTACCCGGCGGGCTTTTGTCAACGGTCAAGTGGATCTGACAGAAGCCGAAGGTCTGGCCGACCTGGTTGCGGTCGAAACAGAAATGCAGCGCCGCTTGGCACTGTCCGGTACCCATGGTGGCCAAAAAGCACTTTACGATGGATGGCGCGATACACTGCTGCATGCACGGGCCATGCTTGAAGCAGAGTTTGACTTCTCCGATGAGGGGGATATCCTGGGATCCGTTTTTGAGACAATGGTCCCGGAGCTGAGACAGCTTGCAGAAGCAATCGGCGACCATCTTGCCTCTACCAAGGCGATGGAGATCATTCGCGATGGTTTCCGTGTCGTTCTGGTTGGTGTTCCGAATTCCGGCAAATCCAGCCTGCTCAATGCACTGGCTAATCGCGAAGTGGCAATTGTCACGGAAGAGGCGGGCACGACACGCGATGTCATCGAGGTTTCTCTCGATCTTGAAGGTTACAAGGTGATTGTTTCGGACACCGCCGGGATTCGTGAAGCGGAAGGCTTGGTCGAGAAGATCGGGATTGAACGGACGCGCCAAGCAATTGGCCAGGCAGACCTGGTGCTGGTCCTGGTTCCGCCGGACGGCGCCCTCCCGGAGATTGAGCCTAATTTGCTGGACAATGCTTTTCATGTTCACACGAAAGCCGACCTGCTAGGTGTCGAAGCACCCGATGGGTCTATATCTGTCCATTCCGGGCAGGGAATTCAGGGAGTGATTGATATGATCAAGGGCCATGTCACGGAATCGACGGTCAGTGGGCAGTCAACTGTGGGACTTCAGGAAAGGCATGTGTCGTTGTTGAGGGCTACAGAATCTTCTTTAAGGACAGCGATTGCGAGCTGGAAGGGCCACCCGGAAATCGCAGCGGAGCATTTGCGGCAGGCGTCCCACGAACTGGGGCGGATTACCGGTCGGGTAGATGTCGAAGATCTTCTTGGAGTCATTTTCTCCCGTTTCTGCGTGGGAAAATGATTCACGTGAAACACTCGCGTGCGAGCAGTTGACGCCTATGGTTTGGCCCATTAGTGACACTCAGGTTTCACGTGAAACAAGGTGACCTCGATCATGAGCCGGGTCTATGATGTCATTGTCGTTGGTGGTGGGCATGCCGGCTGTGAGGCTGCCTCTGCCAGCGCTCGCGCGGGCGCCCGCACTGCGCTCGTCACTCTCAGAAGCGATAATCTGGGTATCATGTCCTGCAATCCGGCGATTGGCGGATTGGGAAAGGGCCATCTTGTGCGCGAGATTGATGCCCTTGATGGTGTCATGGGTCTTGCAGCGGATCGCGGCGGCATCCAGTTCCGTATGCTCAACCGTCGAAAAGGATCAGCAGTACAGGGACCGCGTACCCAGGCGGACCGTAAACTTTACAGGCTTGCTGTTTCGCAAATTATTCAGACAACTCCTGGACTCGATGTACTGGAGGGTGAGGTTAGCGGCCTGATTGAGAACGGATCACGGATAGACGGCATCGTTCTGACGGATGGTTCCCAGCTTCACGCGCGCAGTGTTGTCTTGACCACTGGAACATTCCTTGGTGGCGTTATCCATATCGGGTCCGAGAAAAGATCAGCAGGGAGATGGGATGAAAATCCGTCCAACGAACTGTCTGCTTTTCTTCGCTCCAACGGGTTCCGGATGGGTCGTCTCAAGACCGGCACACCGGCGCGCCTCGATGGTCGCACAATCAATTGGGAAGCCATAGGAAAGCAGGAAGCAGATGAGGCGCCCGTGCCCTTCTCGCTGATGACCGAGAAGATCACGAACAGGCAGATTGCCTGCGGTGTCACCCATACCAACCAGAAGACGCACGACATTATCCGGGAAAACCTTGAACGCTCTGCCATGTATTCCGGCAACATCACTGGCGTCGGTCCGCGTTATTGTCCCTCTATAGAGGACAAGATCGTGCGCTTTGGAGATCGCGATGGCCATCAAATCTTCCTGGAACCGGAAGGGCTGGATGATCCTGTTGTCTATCCAAATGGTATCTCAACATCCTTGCCTGAAGACGTCCAGGCGTCGTTCCTGAGGAGCATCAAGGGACTAGAGACGGTCACGATCCTTAAGCCCGGCTATGCCATTGAGTATGATCATGTGGATCCACGCGATCTGACGACAGAGTTGCGGCACAGGACCTTCGAGGGGCTGTATTTTGCAGGCCAGATCAACGGAACGACTGGTTACGAGGAAGCTGCAGCTCAGGGGCTTGCTGCCGGATTGAACGCTGCGCGCTCCGCCCTTGGCAAGGAAGGCGTCATCTTCAGCCGTTGCACCAGTTACATTGGCGTGATGATTGATGACCTGGTCACTCGAGGCATATCTGAACCCTACCGTATGTTCACCTCGCGCGCGGAGTATCGCTTGTCATTGCGGGCAGACAATGCCGATCTGCGGCTCACGCCGAAGGGTATTGAAATGGGAATCGTTTCTCCTGCCCGACAGAAACGTTTCGCTGCATTTGAGAGTTCCGTATCAACGGCGATCAGTCGGCTCAAGGAGCGGTCAGTCACTCCCAATGAGGCGGGTCGATATGGCATATCGCTCAGGCGTGATGGTGTCCGCCGGACGGCATTTGACCTGCTTTCCTATCCGGAGCTTGGATTTGAAACCGTAAGGTCTGTCTGGCCGGATCTTGCGTCCATCGATCCGTCCATCGAGAATCTCGTTGTCGCCGAAGCTTCCTATTCTGTCTATCTTGACAAACAGCAGGAAGATATCGCGCTGCTGCAGAAGGAGGAAAATCTGACAATTCCGCCAGATATGAGTTATGAGCCAATTACTGGCCTCTCAAATGAGCTCAAGGGCAAGCTTTCGGCGCGGCGGCCGGCAAACATTGCGGCTGCAAACCGCATTGATGGCATGACACCCGCTGCACTGGCCCTGATTATCTCCAGGGTTCGCAAGGGCCGCGTGGCTGGGACCGCGGATTTGCGTCAATGAATAAAGCGTTTGAAACGCTTCAGGCCGCCGCCGGTCCGGTTTCACGTGAAACATTCGAGGCTTTGCAACTCTACGAATCTCACTTTCGGAAGTGGAACGCCCATATCAACTTGGCTTCCGCTTCTACGTTGGACGCATTCTGGGAGCGGCATATCCTCGACAGCGCTCAGCTCTTCAACCTTCGCAAAAACAGCTTGATCTGGGTCGATCTCGGTTCCGGTGGAGGTCTACCGGGCGTGGTCCTGTCGATTCTTTGCCGAGATATTCAGGGAGGATCGGTCGATCTTGTTGAGAGCAATCGAAAGAAAGCCGGGTTTCTGTTGAATGCTGTTTCGGTCTGCAAAGGCAAGGGGACAGTTCATGCCAAGCGCATTGAAGATGCCGTGATTCACGTGAAACATCCCGATATTGTTACCGCTCGGGCACTGGCTCCGCTGCCAGCTCTGCTTATGCTGGTCAGACCCTATCTGGATCTCAAGGCCGGAAGCCGGGCGCTTCTGCACAAAGGCCGTGGATACCGGGAAGAAATTGCAGAAAGCCGGAGAAACTGGACGTTCGATCTGGTAGAACATCCAAGCATTGTCGACCCTCACTCTGTGGTCCTGGAAATCAGCAATCTCGTTGGACGGACTTGAGGAATGACCACCAAGGATCCTGCGGGAAAATATGGAAGCGGCATGAACCCCGAAACGCGCATCATCACAGTCGCAAACCAGAAGGGTGGAGTGGGAAAGACAACCACGGCTATCAATCTGGGTACTGCCCTCGCCGCCATTGGCGAGCGCGTGTTGATCATTGACCTTGATCCACAAGGCAATGCCAGCACCGGGCTGGGAATTGATCGCCAGGAGCGTGAGATTTCTGCCTATGATGTGTTGATGGGCACGGCGACGATTTCCGAAGCAGCGGTGCCCACAGCAGTCCCCAATTTGTCGATCGTTGTCTCGACACTCGATCTCCTTGGAATTGAAATGGAAATTGCCGGTGCGCCGGATCGTGTGCGCCGCCTTTCCAAGGCATTGGACCAGTCGCACCACGGCTTCAGCTATATCCTGATCGATTGTCCGCCGTCGCTCAATCTGCTGACGATGAACTCAATGGCGGCAGCCGATTCTGTTCTGGTTCCGCTGCAGTGCGAATTTTTTGCCCTCGAAGGTCTCAGCCAGTTGCTTCAGACGGTTGACCAGGTGCGAGCCACCATCAACCCGTCCATCGATATTCAAGGCATTGTGCTGACCATGTATGATGGCCGCAACAATCTCGCCAATCAGGTGGTTGAGGATGTGAGGGCGCATATGGGAGACAAGGTCTACCAAACCATCATACCGCGCAATGTGCGTATTTCCGAAGCGCCGTCCTATGGAAAGCCGGCAATCCTCTACGATTTGAAATGCGCGGGAAGCCAAGCCTATCTCCAATTGGCCTCGGAAGTGATCCGGCGCGAACGCCGCCTTCGTGCTGCGTGAACCATCCCTTGAAGCGAGACTGCTGAAATGACCGATGATGTATCGAAAAGGCGGCTCGGCCGCGGACTGGCTGCCCTGATTGGCGAAATCGACCTGCCGCAGGAACAGGCCGGTCCGGTCGCGCCGGCGGATGGCAAAGTGCCGATCGAACATGTGATGCGCAACCCGCGTAATCCGCGTCGCCAGTTTGCCGAGGCCGATCTTGCTGATCTGGCCCAGTCGATACGCGAACATGGTGTTGTGCAGCCGGTTGTCGTTCGCCCGAGCGCGGCAAAGTCCGGCCATTTCGAGATCATCGCAGGCGAGCGCCGGTGGCGTGCTGCCCAGATTGCCGGCCTGTCGGAAGTGCCGGTGATCATCCGCGAAGTCGATGACAGGGTTGCGCTGGAAATCGCAATTGTCGAGAACGTCCAGCGCGCTGACCTCAATGCTGTTGAAGAAGCCACGGGATATCAACAGCTTATCGATGAGCACAGCTACACACAGGCCGATCTGGCGCAGGTCATCGGCAAGAGCCGTAGCCATGTTGCCAATACGCTGCGCCTGCTGAAGCTCCCGGCAGAAGTCACCTCCCTTCTAATCGACGGATCGCTTTCTGCCGGTCATGCACGCACACTCGTCACCGCAGATGATCCGCTTTCGCTGGCGCAACGCATTGTCCGCGATGGTCTTTCTGTCCGCCAGGCCGAGGCGCTGCAACAGGAGCCAAAAGGCCGCAAGGAAGGTGGTCAGCGCAAGGAACCTGCCGTCCGGGATTCCGACACCGTGGCGCTTGAAAAACTGCTGAGTGATGCGCTTGGCCTTCGCGTGTCGGTAAACCACAGCGACAAGGGTGGGGAAGTGAAGATAGCCTACCAGTCGCTTGAACAGCTTGATGAGCTTTGCCGCCTCTTGCAGGGATAAGGCCGGGTTTTTCGGGGAGGATCTTCCATTACCCGCAAGCCTAAGCAGGCTGTCAGCCGCGCCGTGACGTGCGAAGCGTTTCGACGGTCAAAGCCAGCAGCGTCTGACGGGTCAGCGCCTCTTCCAGGCCGGCCTTCTGTCGTGTCAGCAGCACGGTTTCCTGCAGGCGATCTAGTGCGCGGGCAATGGCTGGTGCGCTCCAGGCCTGCAAACCCCGCTCGACGACGCCCTTGCGGGCAAAGAACACCGGTGGTCTTGCCGATGCGACCACTGAGGAAGCCGACTTGCCGCCCCTGTCCATCTCCCAGCGCATGATTTGAAGGGATGCAAACTGGCGCATGGTGGCAGACAGCACGACAAAGCTGTGTGTCCCTGCCGAAGTGAGGCGGGTGAAGGCCATATCAAGTTTTGACAAGTCACCTGTCAAAATCGCATCAACCGCGTCGTCAGCCGAGGTGGATGCCACGTCGCCGAGACTAGCTGCCACATCTTCGACGCTGATCTGGCTCTTGCCCATGGCGTAGAGTGCCAGTTTTCCAATTTCGCCGCGCGTGGCCAACCGGTCGCCTCCGAGGCCTGCGTTCAGCAGCTCGCGAGCCTCCAGCGATATGGTCTGATTGTGTGTGGCGAGTTCGCTGTTGATCAGGTCATCAATCTTGCGGGCATCATCGCCGTAGCAAGGCAGCGCCATGGCTGCGGCGGCATTCTCGACAATTCCGCGAAGGCTGGTCGCGCCTTTCTTGAGGTCTCCGCCTTCGATCAAGATGAGCGTATCAACCGGAGGCTCGGCGCAAAGAAATTTCACTCCGTCCGTCAGGGCCTTATGCGTCCCGGCATCGCCGATCCATAGCAGGCGGTTGGGTGAGAACATCGGCACCATGCGTGCTTCGTCAACCAGCCGACCCGGATCGCCATCGAGTTCGGCTGCATCCATGCGAATGACAGAAAACGGATCGTCCAGGGAAAGTCCGGTGCCGCTTGCGATGGTGCGGGCGCGCTCGGACACCATGCCGCGATCCGGACCATAGACGAGGATGATCCGCACACCCTTGTCAGGGCGAGCGATCCAGCTGTCCACTTCATGAGATTTCTTCTGCGCCATGAAAACCGGGTTAGCATGGAAGGCGAAGGGCGGCAAAGCGCCAGTTCCGGACGCTGCGAAAAGAAAAAGGCCCGGATTGATCCGGGCCTGTTTTGGCCAGTTCCTTAAGAGAACTGGAGCGGGCGAGGCGATTCGAACGCCCGACCCCAACCTTGGCAAGGTTGTGCTCTACCCCTGAGCTACGCCCGCTTTTCACCGGCGGCAACCAGTGCCGCAAGCCGGGCCTATATGACTTAAGCGAAAGCGGATTGCAACAGGGAAAAACATGAAATGATAACTTCGTCGTCACCAGGCCGCTTGGTTCCTTCACGAGCGTTCCCGGACCACCAGCTGCGCGACGCGCTCTTGTTTTTGCAGGCATCTTGCCCGAAAAGGGCGATCGTAGGGATCAACGGAGAGAGATCATGGCCCGCTTGAGTGGCGACTTGTTTGCGTTTCTTGACGAGCTCGGAATCTCCCACAGCACGGTCGAGCATCCTCCGCTTTATACGGTGGCCCAATCGCAGGAATTGCGCGGCCAGATAGCCGGTGCCCACACCAAGAACCTGTTCGTGAAGGACAAGAAGGACCAGTTTTTCCTGCTGACGGTGGAAGAACAGGCCGTTGTCGACCTGAAGACCATCCACCATCAGATCGGGGCTGCGAGCAAGGTGTCGTTCGGCAAGCCGGAAAAGCTCGTGGAGCTTCTGGGTGTGGAGCCCGGTGCAGTCACGGCGTTCGGACTGATCAACGACACGGAGAAATCAGTCTCTTTTTTTATCGACAAGTCCCTGCTTGGCTCCGAGATTGTCAATTGTCATCCGCTGGTCAACACGGCGACCGCCAGTATCAGTCCAACCGACCTTTTGCTTTTTGCAGAAGCAACCGGCCACAAGTCTTCGGTCTTGAAACTGGACTGACAAACGGCAATTTGTAGGATGGGCGGCTGGTGCCGCCAGGCTGGAGAATATCATGCAAGACAAGTCCAACCCCTACCAGGCTTCCTCGGGGGGATATTCCACAAACATCAGCTTCGGTGGCCAGCAGGCACCGGCTGCATCCGGTCCGCTGGTCAGCGACACGACAACAGCCTCTTTCAAGGCCGATGTCATGGATGCTTCCCGGGATCGGCCTGTGCTGGTGGATTTCTGGGCGCCCTGGTGCGGTCCGTGCAAGCAGCTCGCACCCTTGCTTGAAAAGGTCGTGACGGAAGCCCGCGGCGCGGTGAAGCTCGTCAAGATGAACATTGACGAGCATCCGCAGATCGCCGGCCAGCTTGGGGTCCAGTCAATCCCGGCCGTCATCGCCTTCGTCAATGGACAGCCGGTGGATGGTTTCATGGGCGCTGTCCCTGAATCACAGATCCGCCAGTTCATTGCCAAACTCTCGGCCGGGCAACCCGATCCGCTTGCCGATGCGTTGGCTGCGGCGGAGGAATCGCTGGCAGCTGGCGATCCGCAGTCTGCCATGCAGATCTACTCCATGATCTTGCAGCAAGATCCCGCCAATGCCGAGGCCATCATCGGGGCATGTGGTGTTCTCGTCGAAGCCGGACAGCTGGAAGATGCAGAAGCCCTCCTCGCCGGGCTCCCGGCAGACAAGGCAGCGCTGCCGGCGGTGGAAGGCTTGAATGCGCGCATCCGCCTTGCCCGCGAAGTGGCAGCGCTCGGCGATCCGCTGGCATTGGCTCGCCGGTTGGCTGACAACCCGGCTGACCATCAGGCGCGGATTGATCTCGCAAAAATCGAGAATGCCAAGGGCGAGCGTGATGCAGCAGCCGATCACCTGCTTGCCGTGATCAAGGCTGATCGCGGCTGGAACGATGAAGCAGCCAAGAAGCAGCTGATCGAATTTTTCCAGGCCTGGGGAATGACCGATCCGGCAACGCTTGCCGGGCGCAGGAAACTTTCTTCCCTGCTGTTCTCGTGACCTGACCCACTTGAGTTCCCGGCCTGACGCTCCACATAGCGTGAGGTCATAGAGGAGAACTGGCATGAAGGTCGGCAATGCAGTCTACCGCGGCGCGCATGACTTGCCGGACGTGATTCCGGTGTTTCCCCTGCCAGGTGCGCTGCTGCTGCCCGGTGGGCGGATGCCGCTCAATATTTTCGAACCGAGATACCTTCAGATGTCTGATGATGCGCTTGCGCGCGGACGTCACATCGGCATGGTCCAACCGGCGCTCAACGGGGCGCGTCGTGCTGATGGAGAACCGGAACTGTGCCATGTCGGATGCATGGGGCGTCTCACCTCTCATGCCGAAACAGGCGATGGCCGCATCATCATCACGCTGGAAGGCGTCACGCGATTCCGGATCACCGAGGAACTGTCAGTTCGCACACCCTACAGGCAGGTTCGTGTCGCCCATTTTGTCACTGATCTCGAACAGGAATCCCAGGAAAAGACGATCAACCGGCAGGATCTGCTCGCCGCTTTCAAGGCCTATCTTGAGGCCAATGAGATGGAAGCGGACTGGGAAAGCGTGTCAAAGGCTGGCAATGTGCAACTGGTCAACGCGCTATCGATGATGGCACCCTATGGAGAAGCCGAGAAGCAGGCCTTGCTGGAAGCGCCGGATCTCAGGACGCGGGCCGAGACGCTGATCGCCCTGACGGAAATGGCCGTGGCGCGTGAGACAGAGGGGCCGGTTTCCGGCCTCCAGTAAAGTGCTGAAAGGATACCTGCGATGGCAGACGCCCAGGACCAACCCAGGGATCATCTGAAGCGGCAGATGGATGTCGATCCGCGAATGCTGGAACTTCTCGTCTGCCCCCTGACCAAATCCAACCTTTCCTATGACCGGGAGCGCAACGAATTGCTCTCCAAGTCAGCCCGCCTCGCCTATCCGGTGCGTGGCGGCATCCCGATCCTTCTGCCGTCGGAAGCACGCACGCTCGAGGACTGACCGGAAACAAGCGGGTGGACACAGCCACTTGCCGGGTTTAGTCATTCAACTGACAAGCAATGTCAGGGCGGACCGGTTCAATGGCAGGCAATGACAAAAGGGATGCGTTGACAACGGCTGCAGCCAGCCTGTTCTGGACGAAAGGCTATGCTGCGACCAGCCTTGCCGACATTTCTGCCCAGTCCGGCGTGCCACTGGGCAACATCTATTATTATTTCCGCTCCAAGACTGCGCTTGCCGAAGCTGTCGCTGACATCTTTGTTGCCGAAACCCAGCAGATGGTCGACCAGATAGCCGCAGATCATGACGATCCGCGCCACCGCATGCGGGCGCTGGTGGAGAAATTGCAACGGTCCATGCGGTCGCGCGTGGAAAACGGTTGTCCGCTTTCGCTGTGCATCCGGGATTTCCGGCGCGAACACCGGCCGGCCAGTGACCGGGCCGCAGAGAGCTTCACCATTTTGATAGCCAGCCTGGCGCGCGAACTGGGGCGCACCGGTGTCCGGCCTTCGCAAGGGCTTGCAATTGCCCGCGCTGCGATTTCCGAATGGCAGGGCGGTATAGCGCTTGCCCATGCCCTGGGCGATGCGGCAATTCTTTCGGAGAGTTTCAGGCGCATGGAGCAGATCCTGCATCTGCCGGGACGGACGTGAAAGGACGCGCCTTGCCTTCCCATGCGGCCAAAAAGCCCCTATATGCGCCACTCCAAAGGGACAAGACATGGCGCGGATCTATCAGAGCCGGAATTGGCAGGGCGAATTGGCGCCGGGGTTGGCAGAGCTGGAACTGCTGACGGTTGAAGCCTATGCGCATCTGCCGCAGGAATTTCGTGACCTCACGGGTGAAATCCTGATCCAGCTGGCGGAGTTTCCGACAGATGAGATCATGGATGCGCTGGCGCTGGAGACACCCTTTGATCTCCTTGGACTGTTTGAGGGACGCGGTATTGCCGAACGCTGGAATCCGCAAACCGGCGAAGGACCCAATCGGGTGACGCTTTTCCGGCGCGCAATCCTCGACTACTGGGCAGAAAACGAGGAAACGCTGGGCGACATCGTCACCCATGTGCTCGTCCACGAAATCGGACATCATTTCGGCCTGTCAGACGAGGACATGGCAGCCATTGAAGAGGCGGCGGATTAACCGCCTGTTAACGCTAAAGGCGGACCCTTCGGTCAGCAATGACACCAACATTGCATGAGGCATCCTGCATCGGGACTCACACCTGGAGAGACCGGGCATGCAGAGACCGGGAGAAAGCCATGGCGAAACCAACCCTGCTGATCGTCGAAGACGATCCCCTTCTTGCGCTGGATGCCGCAGCCCAGGCAGAGCGCGCCGGATACCAGACCATCATCACGGCAAGCGTGGCCGATGCGCAGCGTGTGCTGGCACTTGAGGATATCGATGCGGCGCTCCTTGATTTCCTGCTGCCGGACGGTGTCGTGACACCGGTTGCCCATGCGCTTCGCGAGGCAGGCCTGCCCTATGCGATCGTCTCGGGGAGCAGCATGGCAGAGATCGAGCAGACCGGGCTTCTCAATCCGCCATTGATGGCCAAACCTGCCGATTATCTCCGGGTGATTTCAAACTTCATGCGCGACGAGGAAATGCCGCGCGCCAAGGCTGGCTGAACCGGACCGCCCACAGGATTCTCCCTCAAAAGGAAAGGCGGAAATGCAAGCATCTCCGCCCAACGCGCGCCAGCGTTCCCACCGGTGGGCAAGGCGGATATCACCATGGCGGCACAGGTTGCCGCGAAAGCCATGCGAAGTGTGTTCATTCCTCGATCCACCGGACTGGATGCCCGGGAGCGAAACGTATCCGTACCCGCCTCCGGTCAGGCTGAGTGTTGACCGGTGGAGAGGTTCGGCCTTGATTCCGATCAAGGGTGATGGCGTGACTGAAAGGCCGGGACTTGGATCTCAGCCGCACTGCGCGCGAATGGCCGCAAGGAACACGCTAGCGCCGGTTTCAATGAGCGCGTCCGGGAAATCATAGTCCGGCGCATGAAGCGGCGGGCAATCAACGCCGGCACCCAGCACGAACATGGCGGCGGGACAAGCGGCGGAAAACCGGCCGAAATCCTCCGACCAGCGGAATGGCTTGTCGAGCCCGACCAAGGACAATCCGGTTTCACTGATTGCCTCTGTTAGAGCCTCAACCGGCCTTTCATGGTTGGTGCAGGCTGCAAAGGCGTCGTGAACCGAGAGTTGCAGGCCCAGTCCGTGGGTTTTAGCCACTGCTGTTGCCAGATCCTTCGCCTTCTCCATCAAAGAGAGCTGGCGGTTGTCATCAATGGCGCGGATGGTTGCCATCACCAGCGCTTCGCCGGGCGCTATGCCAAAGGCCTCTTCGCCCAGCCTTGCGTGAACGAAGGTCACCAGTGCCTCACCCGGAACTTCCAGCCCAAGGCTTGCCGGCAAGGCGGGAAGTGCTGCCATCAGCTCTGCCATGGCGATGGCCGGGCTGGTGCCTTGCTCAGGCATGGAGGCATGGGCGGTTCGCCCGGTTAACCGGATCGCAAGCCCGGCCGATGCGAAATTGAACGGCCCGGTGCGGATGGCCGCCGAGCCGAGTGCGAGACCGGGTAAATTGTGCAGAGACAGCACCATGTCCGGCTTCAGTGTCGCGAAGGCTGGATCGGCCAAGACTGCCGCCGACCCCGCACCGGTTTCCTCTGCCGGCTGGAACAGCAGGATCACGCATCCGCGCCGGGGTGGCCGGGCGGAAAGTTCGCGCGCCATCGCAGCCAGAATGGCGCTGTGTCCGTCATGGCCACACAGATGGCCCCGGCCTTCCACTTCGGATTTCCACGGCACCGATCCGGTCTCGAGAATGGGCAGTCCGTCCAGTTCGGCGCGGATCATCAGGCGGGGGCCGGGTAGGCCACTGTCGATGACGGCGGCGATGCCGGTTCCGCCAAGGCCGGTCATGAGGCGAACACCCGGCAACCCATTCAGCGCCGCGGCGACGGCTTCAGCGGTGCCATGCTCCTCGCCGGAAATCTCCGGCCTGCGGTGCAGCGTATGGCGCAGACCGGTCGCCCATTGGATTGTCTGCGGGGAGAGGGAGCCGCTCATTGTTCGCCGAGCTTCATGTCAGGCGAATAGTCCTTTTCAGGAACGTCCTTCACCACCGCCTGGCCGCATTGCATGGTGCCGGCCGAGTCGTTGTAGGCATAGGTGGGCGAGCCATGGAGCTGCCAGCCCTTGTTCAGCGCCGCTGTCACCTTGTGGCAAAAGGAGGCGTCATCCGGCCCGGTCAGGAATCGGTAGAGTTTCATGCTTCAGCTCCGTTCAATGGCCGGCCCGGGCCAGCAATCTGTTTGCCTGATCGAGGTGCAGCCGCTCGACCATGGTGCCGCCAAGGGCAATCACGCCCTTGCCCTCGTTTTGCGGCAGCGCGAAGGCATCGCGGATGACTTTTGCCTTGGCGATTTCGTCTGCCGATGGCGTGAAGGCTGTCAGCGCGGGCGCGATCTGTGCCGGGTGAATCAGTGTCTTGCCATCAAAGCCCATGGAAGCGCCCTGCCGGCATTCGGCGCCAAAGGCGTCGAGGTCGGAAAACTGGTTTGATACACCGTCAATCACATCTATGCCGCCAGCACGCGCTGCCAGCACCATCTGCATCAACCATGGTATCATCAGCGTGCGGCCGGGTTCCAGCCGCGTGCCCGTCTCCTTGGCCAGATCATTGGTACCGGCGACCAGGCAATCCAGACGGGCGGCGCGGTGGCGCGCCAGTTCGGCAATTTCGGGCAGGTTCAGCAGGCCGCGCGCCGTTTCCACCATGGCCCAGAGCCGAAGCGTCGGTGGCGCATCGGTCTCGGCCAGTGCATCGGCTGCATCCAGCACATCCTGCGGCGCGCCGACCTTAGGCAACAGGATGGCATCCGGGCGGCAGCCACGGGCCGCCAGAAGGTCCTCGGCACCCCACGGGGTATCAAGGCCGTTGATGCGGATGATCCGCTCCTGGCTCGATTGCTTGTTGGCGCGGAAATGGGCGCGCAGGGCGTCACGGGCCGTTGCCTTGTCATCCGGAGCAACGGCATCTTCCAGATCGAAGATCACGGCGTCGCATTCAAGCGATGCGAGTTTTATCAGCGCCTTGGCATTGCTGGCTGGAACATAGAGGACCGCACGGCGCGGCCTTTGCGGCTTGTCGGACATGGATCACTCCCGAATTGGCCAGACCCTATCTGCGCAGGCTTGTGCCTTGCAAGCCGGACTGCACGGAAACTGCTGAAAACATGCGTCGCCTTTCATGGCTTGCGCCACGTCATCTGCACCGCCGGGGGCGATGATCTGCCCATGAAACAAGCCATCGACATTGCCCGTCTTCGCCGCCGCCTGCCCGACCGCATTGTGCGGGATGGCTGGTGGCTTGATCCCGATACCGCGCCTGCAAAGCGGGTGCCTTCCTGCACCTCCCCTTCGATCCAGACAGTTCTCAGCAAGGAAAGCCGATCATGATGCTTGCCTCCCTCACCTCGCGGCGTATCGCGCCGGTTGCGGTGTCCGCCGTCGCCCTGACAGCGCTTGCCGACCGGCTGTTGGACGGGCCGATGCCCGGCTATTCGCTGGCAGTTCTTCTGGCTGTGGTGATGGTCGCTGCGCTTTTCCTCAACCGTCATGTTGGCGGAAGGCAGCTGATGCTGGCCGCGGGCGCTGGTGGCTATGGCGTTCTTGCCCTGGCCGAAAACGTGTCGGATCTGTCGGCCCTCGTTTCGCTGCTGCTGGCAGGTCTATCGGCCATCCTGCTGTCGGGCTGGAAAATCCCCGGCGCCGGTGCGCTGCTGATGCGGCTTGTGCAGACCGGATTTCACGCGCCCTTTGCGCTGATCAGCGATGCCTTGCGGGTTCGCCGCAGCGCCCGGTTTGGAGGCTGCATCAAGGCGGGGCGCTCGCGCCTGACTGTCTGGGTGCTGCCCGTTGGTGCCGGCATTGTCTTCCTGTTCCTGTTTGCGCTGGCCAATCCGGTGCTTGATGCCGTGCTCGCACAGATCAATTTCTGGCTGCTGTTCGAACTGCTGGATCCTTTGCGTATCCTGTTCTGGATCGTTGTGCTCGCCGGCGTATGGCCGTTGCTTCGCCCGGGGATTTCCCGTTGGCGGAAAGACAAGGCTCTGCCCGTCGTGAGGCCGGAAGGGCTGGCGGCGGCACCAGTCAGCAAGGGCGCTGAACAGGGGTTGTTCGGCGAAGCGGCGATCCTTCGCTCGCTCATCATGTTCAACGCGCTCTTTGCCATGCAGACCGTCATGGATGCGGCCTATCTGTGGGGCGGCATCGCATTGCCCGAGGGCATGAGCTACGCCGCTTACGCCCATCGCGGTGCCTATCCGCTGATCGTGACGGCGCTTCTGGCGGCCGGTTTTGTTCTTGCTGCGACGCGGCCCGGAACGCCGGCCGCCTCCAATCGCACCATCCTGGCACTGGTGGGGTTGTGGATCGTTCAGAACATCGGGTTGGTGCTGTCCTCGGTTCTCAGGCTTGACCTCTATGTCTCGGTCTATGCGCTGACGCATTGGCGCGTGGCAGCCTTCCTCTGGATGGGCCTGGTCGGGCTTGGCCTGGCGCTGATCCTGATCCGGCTGGCCACGAGGCGGTCCATCGACTGGCTGGTCGGGACCAATCTTGCGGCGGCCGGACTCGTGCTGGCGATTTCCTGCCTTGTCAATTTTTCGGCGCATATTGCCGGTTTCAATGTCGACCGGTATCTCGAAGGCGGTATCCGCCAGTCAGCTTTCGATCCGCACCACCTGATTCGCTTGGGACCGGAGGCGCTGCCCGCCATTTCGAAGATCCTTGACCGTTGTACCGATCAGGTTTCGCCGATGATCCTGTCCTCCAGGATGTGCGACATCCTGCAGGACGGCGCCCGATGGCTGGTTTCAGAGCATGAAAGCAACACGGAAGACTGGCGTGGACGCAGCCTGCGCGCCGACCGGTTGACCGCCCGTCTTGCCACTCTTGAACCAAGTCTCCACGCACCAAAGCGAATCGTGCCACAATCACCCGACGAACGCGGCCTGGGAGGGTTCCGGAATTGAGCGCGACAATCCTGATCGCCGATGATGATCCGCACATTCGCGACGTGGTCCGCTTCGCGCTTCAGCAGGCCGGCATGCACGTATGCGAAGCCGGGGACGGTTCACAGGCGCTGAGCTTGGCTGCCAGCATGCTTCCGGACCTGATTGTGCTTGATGTCGGCATGCCGGAGATGGATGGACTGGAAGTCTGCCGCGAATTGCGGAAGACCTCATCCACTCCCGTTCTTTTCCTGTCTGCCCGCGACGAGGAGATCGACCGAATCCTCGGACTCGAAATGGGCGGGGACGACTATGTGACCAAGCCGTTTTCGCCGCGCGAACTGGTGGCGAGGGTCAAGGCAATCCTGAAGCGCAGTGCGCAACGTGCGCCGCAAGCCGCCGATCAGGTGCAAACCGAGATGCATGGCGCGCTGGTGCTCGACCGGCAGGCCCGCGAGGTGAGATTTGCGGACATGCCGCTCGACATGACCGCTCTGGAGTTCAACATCATGGGCGTGCTGATGAAGCAGAAACGCCGGGTGTTCAGCCGTGAGCAGATCATGCAGGCCGCCTATGATGGCAACATCCATGTATCGGACCGAACCATCGACAGCCATATCCGCAACATTCGCGCTAAGCTGGCCAAGGCCGGTTGCTTGTCCTCCATCGAAACAGTGCATGGCGTTGGCTTCCGGCTGGGAAATTGCGAAGCCCCATGACCGGCAATTTGAGGGCCATATCCAGCGGAAAATGGCGGCCGCGACTGGGCGCGGTGATCCTCGTGATCCTGCTCACCACACTTGCCCTGCCGCTGACAGGGCTGTTTTTCTTTCGCGTCTATGAAAACCAGCTGATCCGCCAGACCGAGGGCGAGTTGATCGGCCAGGCAGCGGTGCTGGCTGCAACCTACAAAGCTCTCCTTGCCGATGAGGGGGCAATCTCCAGCGAGCCTCCGGCCGTGCCGCCTGCCGCAACCAGCAACCGGTCCGCAGAGACAGGGCGGCAAGTATCCTATTTGACACCGGATAACGGACCTTATGATCCGGTTCTTCCCCGGCTTGATCTGGCGGTCGATCCCATTCTTGCGCGGCGTCCTGATGCGCTTTCCGCCGCCGAAGCGCCCGATCCAGCTGCCTTGTCGGCAGGACGGCGCATCGAGGCGATCCTGACCGAAACGCAGCGCGCCACATTGGCCGGCTTTCGGGTGCTGGACCAAAACGGAACGGTGGTTACCGGACGCGGGGAAACCGGGCAGTCGCTTGCCCATGTTCCGGAAATTGCCGCAGCGCTTGGCGGGAAGGTCACGCCAGTGTTGCGGATCCGGGTGTCTGACCAGCCGGCGCCGCCAGTCTATTCGATCTCGCGGGGCACCAAGGTGCGTGTCTTCCTCGCCTGGCCGGTCATGGACGGGGCGCGTGTCGCCGGCGTCATCTATGTGTCGCGCACGCCGTCCAATATCATCAAGCATTTGCATGAGGAGCGCGGGAAGCTGATCCTGGCCGGGCTGGTCACGCTTGCTGCCACGCTTCTCATCGGGTTTGTCGCCACCCGCACCATATCCGGGCCGATCAAGGAGCTGACCGCGCGCACACGGCGCATTGAAGCAGGCGATCCCGCCGCCATGATGCCGCTCAGGCACAATGGCACACGTGAAGTGGCCGAACTGTCTGCGAGCTTCCTGTCCATGGCAGCTCGCCTGAAAGAGAGGTCCGATCATGTCGAGACCTTCGCCAGCCATGTCAGTCACGAGCTGAAGTCGCCGCTGACCTCGATCCAGGGTGCGGCTGAATTGATGCGCGATGCGGGTGACACCATGGAGCCGGCGCAGCGCGAGCGGTTCCTCTCCAACATCATTGATGATACGCAGCGTCTGACTGCGCTCGTTCGCCGCCTGTTTGATCTGGCGCGTGCCGAAGCAGCGCCTGAAAGCCGCCGTACCTCGACACTGCATGATGTGCTTGCGGCAGCGGGTGCCTTTTCGCTTAATGTCCGGTGCGAGGGCGGCAGCATTCTTCCCCTTGCCATCAGTGCTGATCCCTTGTCCGCCATTCTTTCCAATCTCGCGCTCAACGCCAGCCAGCATGGCGCGACCGAAATGCTTGTGAGTGCTGCGCATACGGACGGGCAGGTGCGGTTGCGTGTCGCAGACAATGGAAGTGGCATCTCCGCGAAGAACCGGGAGCGCATTTTCGAGCCCTTTTTCACCACGCGCCGCGCTGAGGGTGGGACGGGCATGGGCCTCCAGATCGTGCGGGCAATGCTGCGTGCCCATGGCGGGGATATCGCACTGACCACCCCTTCCCAGGGCACTGAATTCGTGATCACACTCCCCGCCGTTGAAAGCTGACCGGATCATCCGGCTCAAGTCAGAAGGGGATTTTCATGCGTCGGCATGATGTGGTGATTGTGGGCGGTGCCATCGTCGGGTCTTCAGTGGCCTGGTATCTGCGCGAGCAGGGTTTTGAAGGCTCGATTGCCCTGATCGAGCGCGACCCGTCCTTCACCCATGCAGCAACGACGCTCTCCTGCGCCTCCATCCGCCAGCAGTTCTCGATTGGCGAAAACATTGCGCTGTCTCAGTTCACGCTTGGCTTGTTCCGCCGGTTGAAGCAGGAATTCGGGCCGGAGGCCGATATCGGTTTCCGTGAAAAGGGCTACCTGCTGCTCGCGAGCGAGGAAGGACTTCCGATCCTGACCGCCAATCATCAGGTTCAGCAAGCCGCCGGGGCCGATATCGTCCTGGAAGATGCGGAAGCGCTTTCCCGGCGCTTCTCATGGCTCAGTACAGAGGGTGTGGTTGCCGGGGCTTACGGGCGAAGCGGCGAAGGATGGTTCGATGCCCATCAACTGCTCGACCTGTTCCGCAAGGGGCTGAAGACGCGCGACATTAGCTTCATCACCGGATCGGCCGTCGCAATCGGCAAGAGCGGCAACCGCGTCCAGTCGGTCACCCTAGATACGGGCGAGGAGATCGGCTGCGGCCTGCTGGTCAATGCTGCCGGGCCGCAAGCGGGCGATGTCGCTACATTGGCCGGACTGGTCCTCCCCGTCGAGCCGCGCAAACGTTCGGTCTTCGTGTTCGAAGCCAAGGACCGGTTCGATGACATGCCGCTGATGGTGGACCCGTCCGGCATCTATGTTCGCCCGGAAGGCTCGGTCTATATTTGCGGCGGGGCGGAGGACTACGCCACCGATGCAAGGGCCGAGGCCGGTGATTTTGATCCGGACTGGAGCCTGTTCGAGGAGATCATCTGGCCGGTGCTGGCGCATCGCGTGCCGGCCTTCGAGGCCATCCGCCCGGGACGCGCCTGGGCCGGCCACTACGATTACAACACGCTCGACCAGAATGCCGTCATCGGCCCGCATCCAGAGGTCTCCAATTTCTTTTTCTGCAACGGCTTTTCCGGCCATGGCCTGCAGCAGGCGCCGGCTGCGGGCAACGCGATTGCCGAGTTGATCGTCCATGGCGGCACCCGCACGCTGGATTGTTCCGTCTTTGCCTGGGAGCGGATTGCGGCCAATGCTCCCTGCCGTGAACTTTGCGTGATCTGAGGCCGACCGCTTGAAAATGCCGGGCGCGGTTCCCACGTGATCCTGCAGAAGATCACTTGTCCTGAAAGGACCCGTCCGATGAACCGTATCACCAATGCCCTCTTTGCCGTGGTGGCCCTTGCTGTCGCGCTGGCTGGAACCGTGTTTCTGGCGACCATCGGATTGGCGGTTCTGGGTGGCGTTGCGCTTGCAGGTGTGGCCGGAACGATCGTGCTGGCTTTGACGGGCCGCCGCCGCGCGCCTGCAACGGTCAATACCTCTGGCGCGCGCCCGTTCACCGTGCGCCGTGATGCGCACGGCACCATCATCGACATGGAATAAGCCGACAAGGCCGGGCAACCGGCCTTCTGTCGAAAGCACCCCCTTTGATTTCCACGCCGCCTTTGCTAAAGGCTGCGGCAACTGGATTTCAGGGAAGCCCGTCATGGACAAGTTCACCAAGCTCACCGGCGTTGCCGCTCCGCTGCCGATCGTCAACATCGACACGGACATGATCATCCCCAAGGATTATCTGAAGACGATCAAGCGCACCGGTCTTGGCTCCGGCCTTTTCGCCGAGATGCGGTTCAACGAGGACGGCTCCGAGAATACCGATTTCGTGCTGAACAAGCCGGCCTACCGCAAGGCGCAAATCCTTGTTGCGGGTGACAATTTCGGCTGCGGCTCGTCACGCGAACATGCCCCCTGGGCGCTGCTCGATTTCGGCATCCGCTGCGTCATCTCCACCTCGTTTGCCGACATTTTCTACAACAACTGCTTCAAGAACGGCATCCTGCCGATCAAGGTCAGCCAGGACGATCTCGACAAGCTGATGGATGACGCCAATCGCGGTTCCAACGCCACGCTGACAGTTGATCTCGAGGCGCTGGAAATCCGCGGCCCCGATGGCGGCGTCATTGCCTTCACGCTGGACGAGTTCAAGCGCCATTGCATGCTCAACGGTCTCGACGATATCGGGCTGACGCTGGAGAAGGCCGATTCCATTGCCGCCTTCGAGAAGAAGAACGCCGAAACACGCCCCTGGGCCTGACCGGTTCTTTCCTCACCTCCCGATCAAGCAGGATTTTCCATGCGCAAGCTCATCTCCACCGGCTCTCCCTTCGAAAAGCAGGCAGGTTACTCACGCGCTGTCGTCGAAGGCGACATGTGCTTTGTCTCCGGCACGACCGGCTATGACTACGCCACGATGACCATGCCGGAGAGCGTTGAGGAGCAGACCCGCAACATCTTCGCCACCGTCTCCAAGGCGCTGGAAGAAGGCGGATTCTCGCTCGCCGATGTCGTGCGCGCCATCTATTACGTGACCGATGCGTCCTATTCGGCAGACGTTTTCAAGGTGACCGGCGAGTTCTTCGGCGATATCCGCCCGGCTGCGACCATGGTCATTGCCGGCCTGATCAAGCCTGAAATGAAGGTCGAGATCGAGCTGACCGCCCGCAAGCGCAACTGAGGCCAGCGGCACTTTCGCGATTCAGCCTCTTTCCCTGTCCCAAGACGCATTCGTCCTCTTGGCGACTGCCTGTCCTTCGTGGTTCCTTCATCCCCTGAGGAATCGGGAGGACAATCATGAACCTGCAGACATTGCTTGCCGCACGTGCAGCCGACGGAAAACCCGTGCGCGCCGGGCTGATCGGTGCCGGCAAGTTCGGCTCAATGTTCCTGTCGCAGGTTCCCTCGACGCCTGGTCTTGAGGTGAGCGTCATTGCAGACCTTGATCCTGACCGCGCACGGCAAGCCTGCCGGGCCGTTGGCTGGGATGAGAGCCGGATTGCCACCACCCGGTTTCTGGATGACGGAAAGGCGCTCGCCGCCCACCCCGACGTCGACGTGGTGATCGAGGCAACGGGGCATCCGGGTGCCGGTGCCCTTCATGCCCTTGCCGCCATCGAATCGGCCAAGCATGTTGTCATGGTCAATGTCGAGGCCGACGTGCTCTGTGGCCCGGCGTTGGCTGCCCGTGCGCGCAAGGCTGGCGTTGTCTATTCCATGGCCTATGGCGACCAACCGGCGCTGGTGGCCGAAATGGTCGACTGGGCGCGTTCCGCCGGCTTCATCGTGCAGGCCGCCGGCAAGGGCACCAAATATCTGCCGGCCTATCATCACGTAACGCCGGACGGTGTGTGGGACCATTACGGGCTGTCGGCTGCCGAAGCCAAGGCGGCGGGCATGAATCCGCAAATGTTCAACTCGTTTCTTGATGGCACCAAGTCAGCCATCGAGATGGCGGCGATTGCCAACGCCTGCGGACTTTCCGTGGCATCGGACGGCTTGCGGTTCCCACCCTGCGGGGTGGATGACCTGTCGCGCATGCTGCGCCCTGAATCCGATGGAGGGCAGGTTCCCGGCAAGGGCTATGTCGAAGTGATCTCCTCGCTGGAGCGCGACGGCCGCCCCGTGTTCCGCGATCTGCGGTGGGGCGTCTATGTGGTGATCGAGGCGCCGAACGCCTATTCGGCGGCCTGCTTCCGCCAATACGGATTGCCGGTTGATTCCACCGGACGCTATGCGGCGATGTACAAGCCGTTCCACCTGATCGGCATGGAACTTGGCATCTCTGTGCTGAACGCAGCGCTTCGCCAAGAGCCGACCGGCCAGTCTCGCGAATTCAGAGGTGATGCCGTGGCGGTGGCCAAGCGCGATCTCGCCCCCGGCGACACATTGGACGGCGAAGGCGGCTTCACGGTTTGGGGAAAGTGCATGCCGGCAAAGGCATCGGTTACCATCGGCGCACTGCCGATCGGCCTTGCCCATGGCGTGCGGCTGGTCCGTCCTGTCGCGCGCGACACCGTGCTCACCTATGGCGATGTCGAAGCACTACCCGACAGCTTGGCCTTGTCGTTGCGGCGCGAGACGGAAGCCATGGCGGTGTGACCAGCTTCAGTTGTTGATCTCCGTCTTTCGCGTTGCTGTCCTGATTGCGGTTCCCTCCCGCAAAAGCTCGATCTTCATGGTGTAAGCTCCTTTGGCCGGTGTGCCGCGCTTTCCGGCATAGGCGGAATAGGTTGCCTTGGTGCGGTCCAGAGGCTCGGTGGCGGTTTCGGAAATCATGGCACCGCCCGGCCCTTCGATCCGCAAGCGCATGCGGTCGCCCTTGCGAAGATTGGCAAACCAGGCCCAACCGGTCAGGGCTGGTGATGTCGAGCTTGGCGCGGCTGGAGCGCCGGTCTCCGCAAGCTTGCCGTGATCCACCGGACCTGCCGCAAATCCGGCAGCCAGCAAAACCGCATCGCCGGTGCCGAGAATTTCCGCGAAATCGCTGGTGAACAGGCTCTTGCCCTGCGTTCTCTCGCAGCCCTCGGCCAAGGATCGACCTGTCATCAAGTCGACCGGCTTGCCGTTGACCCGCAATTCGGCGTGGACATGGGGAAACTGGGCGAGGCCCGATGCACCAACTTCCCCGAGCTGCTGGCCTGACGTGATAGTGTCGCCGGGTTTCACCCGGACCGACCCTTGGCGCAGATGGCAATATTGGGTGACGCGCCCCTGGCCGTGGTCAATGACGACACCATTGCCACATTCGCGCTTTGCGATGGCCTTTCTGTCCTCGGCAGTCTGTACCAGACGGTCCGGCTCGCCGTCGCGCGTACCGGCCACAGTTCCGGCGGCCATGGCAATCACCGGAACGCCGCGTGCGATATCGGCCATGGAAAGGATACGGATATCCAGGCCCGTATGTCCGTCATAGGTGGCTGAGCCGCAGAAGGGATCGGTTGCGCCCTGTCCGGGGTCCATGTCGGCCATCTGCTGGAGGAAACAGTCCTTTCCCACTTCACAGGTGACAGGCGGGCCGAAATCTTGCGCCATCGCGGGCAAGGACAAGCCCAGAACGATTGCAGCGGCCAGGCTGCGCGGCAAGGCTTGAATGGCCATAGGATGCTCCGCCTTCAGGTAGATTGGCAGTATCGCATGAAATCCGGCGGGAATACGGCTTGCCTTGGCGGAAATCCGTGGCTAGCAAGGCGGCAGCATCCTGTTTCAGTCCAAAGGAACCCCAGCATGGCTTCGCGCAAACTCCTCCTTCTTCCCGGCGACGGTATCGGCCCCGAGGCCATGGCCGAAGTCCGCAAACTGATCGCCTACATGAACGCCGATCTCGGCTCCGGTTTCACCACCGAGGAAGGCCTTGTCGGCGGTTGCGCCTATGATGCCCATGGCCAGGCGATCTCGGATGCCGACATGGCCAAGGCTATGGCGGCGGACGCCGTGCTGTTCGGCGCTGTCGGCGGCCCGAAGTGGGACGGCGTGCCTTACGAGGTGCGTCCCGAGGCAGGCCTGCTGCGCCTGCGCAAGGAAATGGAGCTGTTTGCAAACCTTCGCCCGGCCATCTGCTATCCGGCGCTTGCTGCCTCGTCCTCGCTCAAGCCTGAAGTGGTGGAAGGCCTCGACATCCTGATCGTGCGTGAATTGACCGGCGGCGTCTATTTCGGCGAGCCCAAGGAGATCATCGACCTCGGCAATGGCCAGAAACGCGGTATCGACACGCAGGTCTATGACACGTTCGAGATCGAGCGCATTTCCGGCGTTGCCTTCGAGCTGGCGCGGACCCGGTCCAACAAGGTGTGCTCGATGGAAAAGCGCAACGTCATGAAGTCGGGCGTCTTGTGGAACGAAGTGGTGACCGCCACGCACAAGGCGAAGTATCCCGATGTGGAACTCAGCCACATGCTGGCCGATGCCGGCGGCATGCAGCTGGTGCGCTGGCCCAAGCAGTTTGATGTGATCGTGACCGACAATCTGTTCGGCGACATGCTGTCCGATGTGGCCGCCATGCTGACCGGTTCGCTCGGTATGCTGCCCTCGGCCTCGCTGGGTGCGCCCGATCCGGTCACCGGCAGCCGCAAGGCGCTCTATGAGCCGGTCCATGGCTCGGCACCCGACATTGCGGGCAAGGGCATTGCCAACCCGATCGCCATGATCGCGTCCTTTGCCATGTGCCTGCGCTATTCCTTCAACATGGTGGCGGAAGCAGACCGTCTGGAGAAGGCGATTGCCGGCGTTCTGGACGAAGGCTTGCGCACCGGCGACATCATGTCGGACGGCTGCAAGCAGATCACCACGGCCGAGATGGGTGACTCGATCCTCGCGCGCTTCAAGGCCTTGTCAGCCTGATCTTTGAATTGTCCGGTGGCCGGGCCTGACGGCTGGCCACCGGACACAATGGTTCATGACAGGATGCGGAGGGAACAGTGGGTCTCATCAAGTTCCTGATCAACCCGTTCCTGCTGGTTTTTTGGGTGCTGTTCCGGTGGATCGGCGGCGCAATTGACCGGCGTCTCGGGCCCAAAAGCGGGTTTGTTGTTGCGCTTGCCCTCTTTGCCGGACTTACCGGCCTTCTGGCCTACCAAAGCTGGTCCTTGCGCCAGGAACTTGGCATCGTCACAAGCCTCAGCCAGCCGCGAAACACGCCCTTTGTCGAGGGGCAGGTGACGGCGGTCCTTGGCGTCAAGGAGCGCAAATACACGCAGACGCAGCAGTTGATCATCGCATTGCCAGATGGCCGGGGCGGTGTCCGGCCATGGAAAACGAACGAGGTTCGTGCCAACGCCAATGCCCTGAAGGTCGGTGACGTGGCGCGCGTCTATCTTCACGGGCAGGATCAGGATCCGAGCCTCAAGCCCGAAGACGATTTCTCGTCCGACCTGATCACCAGCTTGTTCGGGACCGGTATTCCCTTCATCCTCTGGCTGCTCGCCCTGTGGTATCTCACCGTTCGCAAGTCGACCTATCAAGCTGCCGCCGGGGCAAGGCCTGTTATGAAGCGCAAGGCGATGAACGATTCTGCGCCAATACGCACCTCCGCGGTGCAGCGTGGCGGAAAGCTGCCCACCACCCAACAGCGGCTTGATACCAATAGCCAAGCCTTCAAGCGATTGCGGCGCAATTGACTCTTGTGCAAAAGCCTCCTAATGCAGCGTCGCACACTCTGGAGAACACCATGCGCGGCCTTTTGATGGCACTTTTGATGATTGAACCGGCGCTTCGGCCCGGTGAGCGTCCGCGCGCCGCTGTCTCCACCAAAACCACGGCCAAAAAAACGACCGGCACCACGGTCTGATCCTTCTTGGCCTGCTCCCTCACGCTCCCCGGGACAGACCGGGGAGGCGAAAGCCCGAAACGCCGCAGGCGGGACGGGTGAAAGCCAGGGGAGCTTCCAGAACTCAAGGACATGAAGACGATGGGTTTCAAGGTTGCGATTGCAGGCGCCACGGGCAATGTGGGCCGCGAAATGCTGAACATTCTCGAGGAACGCGGATTTCCGGCATCGGAAATCGTGGCACTCGCCTCACGCCGCTCGCTCGGCCAGGAAGTCTCCTATGGCGACCGCATGATCAAGGTGCAGGCGCTGGAGAATTATGATTTCTCCGACACCGACATCTGCCTGATGTCTGCCGGTGGCGCGGTGTCCAAGGAATGGTCGCCGAAGATCGGCAAGCAGGGTTGCGTCGTCATCGACAATTCCTCGTCCTGGCGCTACGATTCCGACGTGCCGCTGATCGTGCCGGAAGTGAACCCTGATGCGATCGAGGGTTTCCGCCGCAAGAACATCATCGCCAATCCGAACTGCTCGACGGCCCAGCTCGTCGTGGCGCTGAAGCCGCTGCATGATGCCGCCACCATCAAGCGTGTCGTCGTTTCCACCTATCAGTCGGTGTCGGGCGCCGGCAAGGAAGGCATGGACGAGCTGTTCCATCAGTCGCGCGCGGTCTTCTTGTCCGATCCGATCGAGACCAAGAAGTTCACCAAGCGCATCGCCTTCAACGTCATTCCGCACATCGATGTCTTCATGGAAGACGGCTACACCAAGGAAGAATGGAAGGTGCTGGCCGAGACCAAGAAGATGCTGGACCCGAAGATCCGCGTCACCTGCACCGCCGTGCGCGTGCCGGTGTTCATTGGTCACTCGGAGAGCGTCAACATCGAGTTCGAAAAGCCGATCACGCCGGAAGAGGCGCGCGCCATCCTGCGCGATGCGCCGGGCTGCCAGGTCATCGACAAGCATGAGGACGGCGGCTACATCACCCCGCATGAGGCGGCCGGCGAAGACGCCACCTTCATCAGCCGTATCCGCGAGGATGCCACGGTGGAAAATGGTCTGGCCATGTGGATTGTTTCCGACAATCTGCGCAAGGGTGCAGCACTGAACGCCGTGCAGATCGCAGAATTGCTGGTGGCACGCGGCCTGATCAAGCCGAAGGCCATGGCGGCCTGACGCGAAGGCCGCATTCCTGAATGAACAAAGGCCCGGCAGCAATGCCGGGCCTTTTTCATTTGGTCGCAAAGCAGAAGAGATTACCTGATTTCGGGTTGAGCGCGCATTCTCCGGCTGCGGTCGAGACATGGGCGGTCACCGCTGTCGGAGCGCCGTTGATCGTGTCGCCATCCGGGGCCCGGACGATCACAGTCTGGGCGCCTGAGGGCCAGAGATAGGTCATGACCAGGCTCTTGCTGCCGTTTGCCGTGCGCTCTTCAACGGACCGCCGGCACGGTTCCTTGTCCTTGTAGGCCGGAGCATTGCCGACGGTGCATTCGCCGTTGGCTTCAAAGGCAGGCGAGGTTGGAGAGGGTGAGGGTGCCGGCACCGGAGCCAGATTCACTGGCACCGGTTTGCCGTCCAATGGCAAGCCGCGCAGGCTGGCGATCTTTGTGTCCGGCCCGGTAAAACCCCATGCCTCGAAATAGACCTCGCCCTTGCCGCTTCTTCCCGAAAGTGTCAGCGCCGCCGGATATTCCGCCCCGGAGAAATAAATGCGGCAGGAATCGCCGGATATTTCGCTGATCGTCACGTCAAAAGCGTTCGGATCTTCATCGGTCGGCCGGACCGGGAACTCCCATGTTTCAGGTCCCGCAGCCCGGTCGAACTGCCAGGACCAGGCATTCAAGCAGCCACGCACCAAGGATGTGTTGTCCTTCGGAAAGGGCATGTCGAGCGGGCCGAGTTCGATCTGCCAGCGTCCGGCTTCGCCGGTGGTCGTGATGTAGTGCATGGAATCAGACGGCGTCGACAGCATGGTTCCAAGCAACGACATGCGGATGTTGTCGCCGGCATCAGGAGTGCCGGACTGGATGATTTCCGAGATTGCGCTGGAGACGGTACCGAGCGCCACATTGTAGGCGCGGTTAACGGTCTCGGCCTGGTAGGCTCCTTCCGGGATGACCAGTGCCGGGGCATGGAAGCCCAGCCGCCCCTGCGGATGCAGGATGCGCAGCCGCGTGATGTTCTCGGTCTGGTTCGAGACATGCCGCCCCGCCATGAAGATCAGGGCGCAGGCGGACTCGCATGTGGCACCCGCCTCGATGCGGGTGCCGATGTTTTTGTCGGAGAAGAGTTTCGCAATCCGGATTGCTTCTCCGAAAGATCCGCCGGGGCTGTCGAGGCACAGCATCGCGAAGTTTTCATTGTCGGTGGCAATCGCCTCGAATAGGGCAGCATCGCCATTTTCCAGCGAACCGGTGAAACGGTGTGTGCAGGGGCGGGTGTCCCTTGGTCCGGGATAAGGTCCGGTATCAGGATATAGAGGACCCAGTGTCTGAAGGGAGCCAGCCGAAGCTGCAGCTGGAGCCAACATCAGCAGGCAGAGAAGAAGAGCTCGCATATCCGCCTCCGCAAAGTTTTATACAATCTGGCAGAGGGCGGATGAATGCAAGATGAGCAAATGCTGTTTCAGGCCTTCTCGTCAGCCACCAGTCCACGTCCGCGCATCATGGCGTCGGGGCTCGGCATCTTGCCGCGGAAGGCCGTGTAGAGCATTTCCGGGTCGGCGGTTCCGCCCGCAGCATAGATGTGGGTCTTCAGCTTTTCGGCGAGCGCCGGATTGAAGGGGTCGCCGGTTTCCTCGAAGGCCTCGAAGGCGTCCGCATCCAGAACTTCTGACCACAGATAGGAATAATAGCCGGCTGAATAGCCATCGCCCGAGAACACATGCTGGAAATGCGGCGTGCGATGGCGCATGGCAATCGCGTCCGGCTTTTCGAGCCTGCGCATCGTTTCGGCTTCGAAAGCAATCGGGTCATCTGCGGGTTCGCTGCCCTGATGGAAGGCCATGTCCATCAGGGCAGAAGCCGTGAATTCCACGGTCGCGAAGCCCTGGTTGAAGCTCTGCGAGGCGATCAGGCGATCCATCAGCTCCTTCGGCATGACTTCGCCGGTATCCACATGGCGGGCGTGCTTTTCGAGGATTTCCGGCACTGTCAGCCAGTGCTCATAGAGCTGAGAAGGCAGTTCAACGAAATCGCGCGAGACAGACGTTCCCGAAACCGAGGGCCAGGTAGCCTCGCTCAGCATGCCATGAAGCGCATGGCCGAATTCGTGGAACAGGGTCAGCGCCTCGTCCATGGAAAGAAGGGCTGCTGCGCCCGGTGCTGGCTTGGCGAAATTCATGACGTTGTAGATGATCGGAGATTGCCCCTCGCCCAGCTTCCACGCCCCCTTCAGCGCGCTCATCCAGGCGCCTGAGCGCTTCGAGGCGCGGTTGAAATAGTCGGCGATGAAGGCGCCGCGCAGTGACCCGTCGCCATTGCAGATTTCAAAGATGCGGGCATCCTCATGCCAGGCCTTCAGATCGGGCCGCTCAACAAAAGACAAACCGAACAGCCGGCCTGCCACATCGAAACAGGCGGCGATGATGTTGTCGAGCTGCAGATAGGGCTTGATCTGGGCTTCGTCGAAGGCAAATTTCTCGGCGCGCAGCTTTTCGGCATAGAAGCGCCAGTCCCAGCCTTCGATGGCATGATTGCTGCCGGACAATGCGGCGATGCGCTTCAGCTCGGCTTCGTCCTCTGCCGCCTTGCGGCGCGCGGCATCCCAGACCGGTTCCAGCAGGTTCATCACGGCAGCAGGCGTCTTGGCCATGGTGTTGTCGAGCTTCAGGGCGGCGAAGGTGTCATAACCGAGCAGGGCAGCCTTCTCGCTGCGCAGCTTCAGCGTTTCCCGGACGATGGCGGTGTTGTCATGCTCGCCGGGATTGCCGCCGCGTGCGGTGAAGGCGCGCCAAGCCTGTTCGCGCAGGTCGCGGCGCGGCGACAGGGTGGTGAACGGCTCATAGATCGAGCGCGACAGGGTGACGGCGTAACGCCCCGGTTCGCCATGGGCGCTGGCCGCCTCGGCCATGGCATTCTTCAGGAAATCCGGCAGCGTGGCGACATCGGCCTCGTCGAGAATGAGCGCCCAGGAGGCCTCGTCGGCCAGCACGTTCTGGCCGAACTGGGCGCCAAGGCCGGCAAGCCGTTCGCTGATGGCGGCCAGACGCTCCTTGCCGGGCTTTTCCAGCTTGGCACCGGAGCGCACAAAGCCTTTCCAGGTCAATTCGAGGACGCGGGCGGTCTCGCTGTCGAGCCCAAGCGTATCGCGGCGCGACCACAGATCATCGATGCGGGCAAACAGCGCATCATTCATCGAGATGGCCGAATAATGCCGCGACATCTTCGGCGAGATGATGCGCTCCAGCGACTGGATCTCCGCATTGGTGTTGGCACCGGCAAGGCACCAGAAAAGGGCAGAAATGCGTGCCAGAAATGTGCCGGACATTTCCAGCGCTTCCAGCGTGTTTGCAATAGAGGGCGCTTCGGGATTGTCCGCGATGGCGGCAATCTCAAGCGCGTGGTCTGCAAAGGCTGTCTCGAAGGCCGGCAGGAAGTCCTTCACGTGCACCTCAGCAAAATCAGGCAGTCCAAGCGGACCGGTCCAGTTGGTCAGCGGATGGGTGGTGAGGTCGATGGCGGACATGGGTGTTCCTGTTCGTGCATGGAATCGGTCGGGACGACGTTGCCTGCAATCTATTGTCCGCGCCCATCGCGGACAAGGGACGAGTGGCTTGACGCTTCCAGCAGATTAATAATATACCCTTATTATATTGTTCCCTTATCAATTGGTGATGCGTGCCACCCATCGATCCTGATTCGCTTGGCTTTCTCGTCTCCGACATTTCACGGCTGATCCGCTCGGCCATGGACCGGGGCAATGCCGCGTCCGATATTGGCGTCACACCCGGCGAGGCGCGCGTTCTGGCCTTTGCGGCGCGCAGCGGCCCTGTGCGGCAGACCCGGCTCGCCGAGATGATCGGGCTGGAAGCCATGACCATATCCGGCCATCTCGATGGGCTGGAGCGAAAAGGCTTGATCCGCAGGGAGGCCGACCATACTGACCGCCGGGCAAAGCTTGTCCATTTGACGGCTGCCTCGGCCGGTATTCTCGCCCAGATCGGAAAGACCGGGCAGGGCATCCGCAGCCAGGCAAGTTCCGGCTTCAGCGAGGAAGAGTGGGAAGCCCTGAAGGCGGCACTTCGTCGTGTCCGGGCCAATCTTTCCGCAGAAAGCGTTTCCGATGGCAAGCGTTGAGAGCAGCCCGGCCCTGCCCGAGACCGGCCTGCCCCATGCTCCGGTGATGAGCGAGCGGAAGGTGTCGCTGCTCGGCGCGCTTTTCGTGGTCATCGGGCCGATGTCGATGGCGCTCTACACCCCTGCCATGCCGGAAATCGTGAAGGCTTTTGCGACCACCGAATCGACCGTCAAGCTGACGCTTGCGCTCTATTTTGCCGGTTTTGCCTTTGCGCAGTTGCTGGCCGGCCCGCTCTCGGATGCGCTCGGCCGCAAGCCGGTGCTTGCCGGATTC
Source organism: Zhengella sp. (assembly GCA_041738295.1). Lineage (GTDB taxonomy): Bacteria > Pseudomonadota > Alphaproteobacteria > Rhizobiales > Rhizobiaceae > Zhengella. Next base: position 51,514 of record JBGSQC010000157.1, read on the forward strand.
ATGGCCATCTATTTCGCCGGAAGCCTCTATGCACTGTCTGCGCCCTCGATCGATCATCTTCTGGCCGCGCGGTTTGCCCAGGGTGTGGGCGCTTCGGCCGGCGTTGCAGTGTCGCGCGCCATTGTGCGCGATCTCTTTGCCCATGAGCAATCAGCCCGCATCATGAACATGATCGGCATCATGCTGGCGCTCGGACCGGCTGTTGCGCCGACCATCGGCGGCTTCACCATGGTTCATGCCGGATGGCAGGCGATCTTCCTGGTGATGGCGGTGCTGGGCCTGATCGTGATGGCCGCAGCTCTCTTCGTGCTCAAGGAGACGGCTCCCAAGCCGCGGCAGAAGCTGGTGCCATCGGTGCTGTTTGCCACCTATGGCCGGCTGCTCGGCGATCTGCACTTCATGACGACGGCCCTCGTCATCGCCTGTACGACGGGCGCGCTTTATGCGCAGGCAACCTTCCTGCCGTTCATCCTGATGAGCCGCGTCGGCCTGTCGCCTGCCGAGTTCGGCCTTTCGATGATTGCCCAGTCCGGGACCTTTCTCGTTGGCGCCTTGATGGTCCGTTCACTGATGCACACCGTGAAGGCCGCAAGACTGGTCGTTCCCGGACTTGTGCTGATCGCGCTCGGCTCAATGGGGCTTCTTGCCCTTCCGCTGACCGGCCCGTCCTTCCTGCACGTGATGGGTCCTGTGGCGCTGTTTGCCGGCGGCATTGCCTTTGTCATGCCGCACATGACGGTGGCCTGCCTTGCGCCGCATGGGCGCATTGCCGGGGCAGCTTCCGCGATGATGGGTTTCCTGCAGATGGGGCTTGGCCTCGCGGTCGGTGCCATCGGAGCTGCCATGGGTGATCCGGTCCAATCGATCAGCATCCTGATCCCGGCCATGGGCGCGGCATCGATCCTGTTCTACGCAGTCTACCGGCTGCGCTACGCAGCGTCGGCGCAGGCCGATCCGCGTGGCGATGTCATTGCGTCCATCCCGCCGGGCCGGACACTGAGCAAGGACAGCTGAGTCCCGGCTCTAGTGCGGAACCAGCTGCGCCCGGCGTTCCACGATGGTGTCGCGCACCGAGCCCCAGAGAAGCGAGAAGGACTGGAAGCCTTCTTCCGTCACCTCGTCGGTGTCGAGCGCGATGACCACGGCTTCCAGGATGGTGTCCAGTTCTGCGCGCAAGCCTGCCAATTCCTCGCTTGTGGAGGCTTGGCGTGCGGCAGCGCTCAGGTCCAGAAGGCGATAATTGTAGACGTCGGCCCGGTTCTTCTGCCGGGAGTTCATCCGGCGCCGAAGCCCTACAAGCGTGGAAACCAGCATGGCGAACACGGTCAGACCGAGCGCCAGCGGCTCGGCGTTTTCCTGCAGGAATGACGGATCATCCCGGTTGAAATAGGCCTCGGCTCCTTCATGGAGCGGCACGCTCAAGCCGCGCGCCTCGTCCGGCTTGCGGATGGCGGAGGCAAGCGAAAAGCGGATGGTCAGGTCGAGCCGGTGTTCAAACAGGATCGCTGTCAGTTCGCGGATGGCTTCAGCCGGAACATCGGTGCGGCTGACCAGGATGCGCTGGACGGCCGCCGTCTGCGTGGTACCGCCCGGCACCGGCAAGGCACCGGTGAAGGCACCGACCGGCATGGTGGCCGGTTCAAGGAACGGCCGCTTCAGGGCGATGGCGGCTGCCTGCTCCACCGGGATGTAGCGAAGCCGGATGTTTTTCAGCTGCGCATCCTCGAACATGCGCAGCAAGGTCTGGTCGCGCAGTGAGCGGACGGTGAACAGCGCATCGTAGCGGCCTGACAGCAGTCCTGACACGGCAGCGGGAAAGGGAACGGCATGCCAGTTGGCGGTGGTCACGGGCAGGTCGTAATGGTCGCCCAGAACCCAGAACGACCGGAAAGCATCCGTGCCGAATTCCGGGATTGCAATGGTCATGCGCGCCAGATCGCCAACGGTGCGGGCGGAAGCCTCTTCGCGCACCACGATCTGGAAATAGTCGGGAAAGAGTTCCGACACCATGCGCACATCCGAGATAACCGGCGTGTCGGCGCGGATGGTGGCGAGGTCGATTTTGCCGGAATTGAGAAGCGAAATGTTTTCCGACGGGTCTCGCGTTGCCCGCACTGCCAGGCGCAGCGTCTTGGAATGGCGCTGAACCACATCTGCGGTGTGGCGCATCAGGTCGTAGCTGTCGGAGCCATAGGGACCGCTGCCGACATCCAGCACGATCACTTCAGGCTCGCGCGCCATCCAGTACCATGTGCCTGCTGCAAAGACCGCCAGCGCAACCAAAGCGGAAAGCAGGAAGGGCAGCAGCAGGCGGGTTGTGCCTGCCGACCGCCGGTTCGCCCTGAATTGATGGGCGACGGGGCGGGACGTGGGAGAAGCCTTGCGGTTTTCCACGATGCCGCCCCTCGCTTTGCGTCAGCTCTTGCGCTTGCGCGCAGCCAGCGTGCGAAGGCGCAGCGCATTGAGCTTGATGAAGCCCGCAGCGTCCTTCTGGTCATAGGCGCCGTGATCATCCTCGAAGGTGACGAGCGCATCGCTGTAAAGCGACTTCGGCGACTTGCGCCCGGTGACCATGACATTGCCCTTGTAGAGCTTCAGGCGAACTGTGCCTTCGACATCTTCGGAGGCCTTGTCGATCATCGCCTGCAGCATTTCGCGCTCCGGCGAGAACCAGAAACCATTGTAGATGAGTTCGGCATAGCGCGGCATGAACTCGTCCTTGAGGTGGGCCGCACCGCGATCCAGCGTGATCGATTCAATGGCGCGGTGGGCTGCCAAAAGGATCGTGCCGCCCGGCGTCTCGTACACGCCGCGCGACTTCATGCCGACGAAGCGGTTTTCCACGAGATCAATGCGGCCGATGCCGTTGTCGCGGGCGAGCGCATTGAGTTCAGTCAGAATGGTGGCCGGGCTCATCGCCTTGCCATTCAGCGCCACGGCATCGCCACGCTTGAAATCGACGGTGATCTCGGTCGCCACATCGGGCGCGTCCATCGGCGAAATGGTGCGCATGTGGACGAACTCCGGCGCTTCGACCCAGGGATCTTCCAGCACCTTGCCCTCCGACGACGAGTGCAGCAGGTTGGCATCGACCGAGAAGGGTGCGTCGCCGTGCTTGTCCTTCGGGACCGGGATCTGGTGGGCTTCGGCAAAATTGATCAGGTCGGTGCGCGACTTGAAGGTCCAGTCACGCCAAGGCGCGATCACCTTGATGTCGGGGTTCAGCGCATAGGCGGAAAGCTCAAAGCGCACTTGGTCATTGCCCTTGCCGGTGGCCCCATGGGCGATGGCGTCTGCGCCGACTTCCCTGGCGATTTCCACCAGACGCTTGGAGATCAGCGGACGGGCGATCGACGTGCCGAGAAGGTAATTGCCTTCGTAGACGGTATTGGCACGGAACATCGGGAAGACGAAATCGCGCACGAATTCCTCGCGCAGATCTTCGATGTAGATGTCCTTGATGCCCATCATCTCGGCCTTGCGGCGTGCCGGCTCCAACTCTTCACCCTGACCGAGGTCGGCGGTGAAGGTCACGACTTCCGCGCCGAGTTCGGTCTGGAGCCATTTGAGGATGATCGAGGTGTCCAATCCGCCCGAATAGGCCAGGACAACTTTCTTGACGTCTTTCCACTTTTCCATGTGCAACAACTTCTTTTCCGTGCATGCGCCTTGCGGCATCCACCGGCCTTTTAGCGGAGAAAAAGCGCAAGCGTAAGGGCTTTGGGCAAGGGTTTACTTTTGGTTAACCCTGTTGGGGGAGGCTGAGCGTCAAGAGCCATCAACGGATCGGACTGCGCACGGCGATTCGTGATCCCGCTGCCTGATTTCGGGCAAGATGCTGCTCCAGACAGACGAGGTGCCGGGGGCGGCGCCACCATAGCGGTGACGGAGACCAAGATGAGCGACTATCCTGACAATCTCAGATTTGACACCGAGAAGGGCATTGCCGAGGCGCTGCTGTTCCTGATGAGCCGCGGCGTCGGCGAGGACAATCTGGTGGAGACGCTGGTGCAGTGCGGGCCGGTCGATCTCGACGTGCTGGCCAAGGTGATGCGCGCCTTTTCGACAGAGAACGACGGGCTGGATGGCAACGAAGCCCAAGAAGGTCATGCCAACGCGGCCTGACTCATTGCGAACTTGATTGCGGCATGAATTCCGCTATCCGTGATGTCCTCTTTCCTGCTGGTGCGGTGACACATGGATCTCCTCCCGGAAACCCCGGTTCTCATATCCTTTGCGATTGCCTGCGTGGTGCTGGCCATCACGCCCGGGCCGGACATGTCGCTGTTCCTGTCACGGGCCATTTCGCAAGGACGTGCGGCCGGTTTGGCAGCGATGGCTGGTTCGCTGACCGGAGTTGTCGTCCATACCGCGATGGTGGCTGTCGGCCTGTCAGCTCTGATCGTGGCGGCTCCGGCTGCGTTCAACCTCCTCAAGATTGTTGGTGCAGGCTATCTGGCATGGCTTGCCTATGATGCCATCCGCAACGGCTCGTCGCTCAACCTGAAGCCCGGCAAGGGCAAGGCGCAATCGCTGAAGGCCAATTACCTGACCGGGATTGGCATCAACCTGCTCAATCCGAAGATCATCCTGTTCTTCATGACCTTCCTGCCGCAATTCGTTTCGGCGACCGACCCGCACGCAACAGCGAAGTTCTTTATCCTCGGGCTGATGTTCAACGTGATCTCGCTGCCCATCGTCATCCCGATGATCCTTGCAGCCCATTCGATGGCCGAGACGCTGAAGCGCAATCCGCGCGTCACGCGCACCATTGACTGGATCTTTGCCGGCGTGTTCTCCGCCTTCGCGGTCAGGATCCTGATGATTCAGGGCCGTTGACGATCCGCGCGAAGGTTTTTCCGGCGTTGCGCCCGGCCAGCAGCCAGTAGACGAAGCCCGCGACCGCACCTGCTGCCACCGACACGATCACCGGGCGGTCGAGGGCAGTGATAGCGGCACCATCGCGCAGCCAGATGGCTGCCAGCCCGAGCAGTGCCCCTGCCGCCAGATGAACCACGAAGCCGCGCAGGGAAAAATACTCGCTGGCAAACATGGCACCCAGGAAAGGCATGAAGGCCAGCGATCCGGCAGTCGCCGTCACCACGCCGGCCAGCGGAAGGATGGTCAGCCAATCTTCCGGCGGCGAGGCTGGCGCGCGTGGTTCCAGCGCGCCTGCCAAAGCCAGCGTGAAGAACAGCCCACCGGCAATCAGGGCGGCCAGATAGGCAATGAAGATGATGGTCAGCCGGCCGAGCAGGGCGAAGATGTTGGACATGGCGGGTTCGTCAGGCGGTGGTACGCCTACTCCCCGTGCCCGGCGATCATCATGGCTTCGAGCGCCAGACGGTCGGTTTTCTTCATGCGTTCGCTTTCACTCTTCAGCTGGCCGCAAGCCGCCAGGATGTCGCGCCCGCGTGGGGTGCGGATCGGCGAGGCATAGCCATTGGCATTGATGAAGTCGGCAAACTTCTCGATCTGCTCCCAGTCCGAGCATTCATAATCGGTGCCGGGCCAGGGATTGAAGGGGATGAGGTTGATCTTGGCCGGAATGCCCTTGAGCAATTGCACCAGCCGCTTGGCATCCTCGAAGCCGTCGTTGACGCCTTTCAGCATGACATACTCAAAGGTGATGCGGCGAGCGTTCGACAGGCCCGGATAGTCGCGGCAGGCCTGCAGCAGCTCCTTGAGCGGATATTTGCGGTTGACCGGCACCAGCACGTCGCGCAACTCGTCGGTGGTGGCATGCAGGGAAATCGCCAGCATCACGCCGATCTCATCGCCGGTGCGGTAGATTTCCGGCACGACACCGGAGGTCGAGAGCGTGATGCGGCGCTTGGACAGCGACAGGCCGTCGCCGTCGGAGGCGATCAGCAAGGCCTTCTTCACTTCCTCGAAATTGTAGAGCGGCTCGCCCATGCCCATCATCACGACATTGGTGATCTTGCGGTCGGACGAAGGCAGGATGGCGCCGGCAGGCACATCGGCACCGGGGAAATCGCCAAGGCGGTCGCGGGCGATCAGCAATTGGGCAAGGATCTCGCCGGAGGTGAGGTTGCGCACCAGCTTCTGCGTTCCGGTATGGCAAAAGGAGCAGTTGAGAGTGCAGCCGACCTGGCTCGATATGCACAGCGTGCCGCGGCCTTCCTCGGGAATGTAGACTGTCTCCACCTCGACCGGCTTTCCGGCACCGCGCGAGGGGAAACGGAACAGCCATTTGCGGGTGCCGTCGGCCGAAATCTGCTCTTCGACAATCTCGGGCCGCGCAATGTCGAAATGCTCCGCCAGCGAGGCGCGCAGATCCTTTGAGATGTTGAACATCAGCGAAAAATCCGAGACGCCGCGCACATAGAGCCAATGCCAGAGCTGGCTGACGCGCATCTTCACCTGGCGTGCCGGAATGCCTGCAGCTTCTAGGGCTGCCGCCATCTCGTCGCGGGTCAGGCCGACAAGTTCTGTCTTTGCCGGTGCGCGGGCACCGGGCGAAAGCGCATCGCGGGCGGCATTGGTCGTCAGGTCAAGCGTCAGGGCCATGGATGTTCCGGGTTGTTCAGCGGCGCTGCCGGGCCTTGCCTCGTGCTTGCGCTAGATCTCTCGTCTGGGCGGCTCATAGCACAGGCCCGGCCATGTTGCCAGATTTGTCATGGCCAAGACCGGCAGCCCTACGCAGCAATGGAAAAGGCCGGGCTCATGCCCCGGCCTCATGCCAATCTTCAAAGGGTCAAGACCTTACTTGCAAACCGCAATCGACTTCAGCGCGGCCGAGATGCCGGACAGCGAGAAGGAATAGGATGTCGGATTACCCCGGCCCGAGGTGGCGGCGACCTGCATGCTGGAACCGCCACGCATGGCATTCAGCAATTGCGGCTCCTCGGCGGCATTTTCCAGCCAGCCGAACTTGCCGCGCACGAACATGGAGAAGGCCTTGTCCCCGATGGTGACCTTCACCTTGGAGTTTTCCTGCATGGTGTAGGAGGTGATGAACTGCGGCTCGAAGCTGACGTTCTGGCCGGGCTTCATCGAGACGAAGAAATAGATGTTGCCGTGATCCAGCGTGGAAGGCTCCATCTTCTCGGGAACCGAGGCGACGTAGCAGACCTTTCCCTGCTGGGTGTCATAGGCGTAGGTGCCCCAGGCCGAGTGCTGGCTGAGCTTCACCGGGCTCTGGGCCAAAGCCGGTCCGGCCAGGAAGCCAGCCAGTACGATGCCTGCCAGAAATGTCTTCAATCCACGCATTGTTTTGCCAATCATTCGTTCCGGTGTGATGCGTATGCAACAAGGTCGCGGCGTTTCGCTACAATTTGAAGCATTCGAGGTTACCAAACCGTAAAACGTCCCTTGCCTCCAGGTCAAATGCCGCACGATAGAGACAAGCGAAATTGACCGGATGAGCGGAAAAACACCACGAAAAAGGCGAGAGTTTGACTGTGTAACAGTTCGTGATCGCTGACAGCCGCCTATCCCGTGAATGACCGCAAGGAGTGATGGGCAAGGATTGCCTATTTGCCCTCGGACTGCTGACCTTCGTCTTCCAGCGCGCGCTTTGCCGCAGCCCGATGGGCGGGCGTGATTGATGCGCGAACTGTGGCGATGGTCGCTGCGAGGACGGCCATGTCGTCGGAAAAGCCGACCAGCGCCAGCAGGTCAGGCACCAGATCGAACGGCATAACGAAATAGGCCAGTGCGCCAAGCAGGGTTGCTCGGACGCGAAACGGCGTCCGAGGGTCAAGCGCGGCAAAATAGGCCGCCGCAATCTCGTCCATGTAGGGAATCTGCCGGGCAGAGCGGCGCACGGTTCTCCAGAAGTTGGCGCGAACCTGCTGTTCTTGCGAATCCGCCTTCTCGGCAGTTTGCGGCTCAAGGATTTCGGCTATGGCTTCCTTGTTCATGCGATCCTCCGGACCATTGGCACAAACAGGATATGGGGTGGCGGCCTGCCATGCTCAAGACCACAAGGCCGGTTCAGGAATTCATGGGTGCAGCAATGCGGTATCGGCCGGCGATTTCGTCCATCCGGCCGGCCAGAGCGAAATCCAGCCGGGTCAGGCCGCCGGCGGAATGGGTGGACAGGGTAACATCCACAGTACGCCAGACATTGAACCACTCGGGATGGTGGTCCAGTTTCTCGGCGGCAAGCGCAACCTGCGTCATGAAGGAGAAAGCTTCGGCAAAATCGGCAAAAAGAAAGGTCCTGTGGATGGCGTTGCCGTCATTGATGACTTCCCAATTCTCAAACCTGCCGAGCGAAGTTTCGATTTCCGAAGTTGTCAGGCGGGGATTGGTCAACGGGGCGGCTCCTTATTTGTAAATGAAACAGCTAGCGTAGAAGGATGGCCAGACAAGGACATGGCCCTGCCGGAAGGATCAAAGTTTGGTGAGCGAAGGAGAAGCTGGTGTGACCGCCGTCCTTTTTGTTTGTCTTGGCAATATTTGCCGCTCTCCGTTGGCTGAGGGAGTGTTCCGCGCGACAGTGGCGAGGCGCGGGCTTTCCCGGTCCTTTCACATCGATTCTGCCGGAACGGGATCCTGGCATGCCGGCTCGCCACCCGATCCGCGTTCTGTGGCAGTGGCTGCCGCAAACGGTATCGACATATCGGCGCAGCGGGCACGCCAGGTTAACCTTGCGGATTTTTCCAGGTTTGACCTGATCCTTGCGATGGATCGCCCGGTTCTGGCCCGACTGAAAAGCATTGCTCCGCCGGATGCCAGGGCGGGTGTCCATCTGTTCATGGATCATGCCTGCGGCGAAAAATCGGATGTCCCCGATCCTTATTATGGGGGAGAGGGCGGGTTCGAGGATGTTTACCGGATGATCCGCGATGCGTCGGCGTCCTTGCTGGCGCGGCTCGCCGCATCGTGAGACTGGCGCCGGACTTCCAGCGGCCAGGCTTCCTCCACCACATAGGGTCCGCCGCCGGTTGAATCGCGCGAGGACATCAGCACGAACCGACCGATACGGAAGGGCAACGTGGAAAAATTGCCCCGCGCCGAGAGATAATGCGCGACATCCTCAGGTCGGCTGTTGCGCAGTCGCGCCAAAGTGACATGAGGCTGGAAGCGGCGCGCATCCGCAGGCAAGCCGAGGCGCTGGCAGCGGCGCTCGATCTCGCCCTGCAAGGCAGTGAGATCCGCTGATGGCTGGACCAGGGCGTGAATGGAATGCGGCTTCTTCGATCCGAAGGCACCCACTCCCGCCAGCCTGAGCTGGAAGGACGGCCGGTTGATCCGGTCCAGCTCGGTGACGATGGCGTCGGCGACATGATGCTCGACATCGCCGAAGAACCGCAGCGTGATGTGGTAGTTCTCGACATCGATCCAGCGGGCACCGTGAAGGCCACCACGCAAAAGGGACAGCGACATGGCTGCTTCCCGCGGGATCTCGAGGGCGGTGAACAATCGCGGCATGGCGCGCTCCCCGAATCGGTCAAGTCATGTCAGCGAACCATCCAAGCAGCGATGGGGCAAGCGGTTTCTGTTGGTCCGCCAGAATTGTTGCACTGCAACTAAAGTATGGTGCACTGCCGCGTTTTCGTTGACTTCTGCAACCAAACGGGTGTATCCAGACAGTGGGAGGTGTCTCAGCGCAAGGATCAATGCCATGACGCAGCACCTGACAAGTTCTCCGGCTTCCGCCAATTTCACCGGTTCCCCGTCCTTCCCGGACTCAATCGCCACCCCTGTGGTCATCCGCCAATTGTGGCCTGTCGAGGTCGAACGACTGGCACGGCATTACAAGCGCTTGCACCTGGAAGACAGGTGGCGCCGCTTTGGTTCGTCGGTCAGTGACGATTGGCTCGATGCCCATGCGCTTGACGCGCTGGGATCAACCCACTGCATCGTCAAGGGTGCGTTTGTGAGCGGGGCCTTGCGCGGCGTCGCCGAAGCCTGGTTCTCCGGTCAAGGAGCCGAGATGCGGGCGGAAACCGCGTTTTCGCTTGAACGTGGTTTCCAGAAGCGCGGAATTGGAGACCAGTTGTTCAAGAGGGTCATCCGTGCGGCGCGCAACCGCGGAGCGACCCGCCTCCAGATGGTCTGCATGCGGGACAATCCCCGCATGATCGCGCTGGCGCGCGCCAATGAAGCCGAACTTTCGGTGTCCCCTGACGGGATCACCGGAGAGATCAGGAGTGCCCGCCCGCCCCTTTTCGCTCTAGGGGCCGACTTCTTGGACGAAAGCCTTGGATACTGGCTGACATTGCCTCATTGGCACGCCAACGAAGGGTGATCCGGCCTATCCGGACAGGCCGGCAATTGCCTTTTCAAGCACCGGCAGGAAGCCTTCCACCATGCGTTCAACGCCGCCGGCATTGGGATGCATGCCATCGGCGAGCTGCAGGGCAGGTGTTGCCGCCACGCCATCGAGGAAGAACGGGTAAAGCGCCAGACCATGCTTTTCAGCCAGTTCCGGATAGATCGGATTGAAGGCCTTGGCATAGTCCTCGCCCATGTTGGGCGGGGCCAGCATGCCGGCCAGCACAACGGTGATGCCGCGCGCCTTCAAGTTGACAATCATGGTCTCGAGGTTCTTGCGCGTGATGTCGGGTGAAATGCCGCGCAGGGCGTCATTGGCACCCAATTCCAGAATGACTATGTCGGTGCCGTCGGCAACGGACCAGTCGAGCCTCGACAGGCCGCCACTTGACGTGTCACCCGACACGCCTGCATTGGCGACTTCCGCCGCGATCCCTTTGCCGTCGAGTGCCTTCTGCAATTGCGGGACAAATCCCTCGTCAGGCCCGAGCTGGTAGCCTGCCATCAGGCTGTCGCCGAAGCCGACAATGCGCAAAGGAGCGGCTTGCAGGGGCACCAAGCTCAGGGCGAGCAGAAACAAGGATAACATTGCCGCGAGGGGTTTGAATGGCATGCGTGATGTCCCATATGCTGGAGAACCGTTTTCAGCCCATCATATAGGACGAACCTGCCGTGACCCAAGCTGCCATCGCCCTTCACGACGTTTCCCTTACGCTTGGCGATGGGGCTTCTCGCGTCCATGTGCTGAAGGAAGTCAATCTCGCCATTGCCGCCGGTGAGACGGTGGGCATTGTCGGACCGTCAGGCTCTGGCAAATCGACCCTGCTCATGGTGATTGGCGGGCTGGAGCGGATCGATGCCGGAGCCGTGGTGATTGACGGAACAAGCATTCATGACAAGTCTGAGGACCAGGTGGCGGCCTTTCGCGGTGCCAATATCGGCATTGTGTTCCAGTCCTTCCATCTCATTCCCAACATGACGGCGCTGGAAAATGTCGCGGTGCCGCTGGAGCTGGCCGGACGGCGCGACGCCTTCGAGGTGGCGAGGCGCGAACTCACCGCCGTCGGTCTTGGCGAGCGCGTCACCCACTATCCAGGCGAACTCTCGGGCGGTGAGCAGTAGCGCGTGGCGATTGCCCGGGCGCTGGCGCCGGAGCCGAAAATCCTGATCGCCGACGAGCCCACCGGCAATCTCGATGAACGCACCGGCAAGGTGGTTTCAGATCTTTTGTTCTCCAAGGCGCGCGAACGCGGCATGACGCTGGTGCTGGTCACCCATGATCCTTCGCTTGCCGCCCAGTGTTCCCGGCAGGTGGAAATGCATTCCGGCCGGATGTCTCCGGTCAAGGCCGGAACGGTGGCTGCATGACTTTGTCTTCTGTAACGCCTCCATCCTCCGGACTGGTTCAACAGGCAAGGCTTGCGCTCAGGTTCGCGCTCCGGGAACTGCGCGGAGGCCTGTCCGGCTTCGGCATTTTCATCGCCTGCATCGCGCTTGGTACCGGGGCCATTGGCGGGGTCAATTCGGTGGCCGATGCGATCACCCAGGGCGTGGCGAGCGAAGGCCGGACCCTATTGGGCGGTGACATCCGCTTCCAGCTGAACCAGCGCGAAGCAAGCGAGGCTGAAGCACGGTTCCTTGAAGGTCTCGGCCCTGTTGCTGCCAGCGCCTCCATGCGCTCCATGGTCCGTCTGGCCGACGGATCGGACCAGACGCTGGCCGAGGTCAAGGCGGTGGATGGTTCTTATCCGCTGGCAGGAACATTGGTGACCGAGCCGCAGCTTTCCGGTGAGGCGCTATACGGCGAGCGCGACGGCGCGTTCGGGGCCGCTGCCCCGCAGTTGCTGTTTGACCGGCTCAATCTCAAGACCGGCGACAAGGTCCGCCTCGGCAGTGCCACTTTTGAAATGCGCGCCGTGCTCGTCACCGAGCCCGATCTGGTGTCCGACGGCTTCGGCTTTGCGCCGCGCCTGCTGGTGTCGCTCGAAGCCTTGCGCGCATCCGGCCTCATCCAGCCCGGCAGCCTGGTCGAGCATGCCTACAAGGTGGACCTTGGAGCCAACAATGCCCCTTCACGCATTGCCGCCATTCGCAAGGAAGCTGGGGAAAAATTCCCCGAGGCCGGCTGGTCGATCCGCGACAGCGCCAACGCTGCGCCGGCGCTTGCTGCCAATATCGAGCGCTTCTCGCAGTTTCTGACATTGGTCGGACTCACCGCGCTGGTGGTCGGCGGTGTTGGCGTTGCCAATGCAGTTCGCGCCTGGCTCGAAACCAAGCGCGGCGTCATTGCCACCTTCAAATGCCTTGGCGCTTCGGGTGGCTTTGTCTTCCTCGTCTACCTGTTCCAGATCCTGATCCTTGCCGGCGCCGGCATTGTGATCGGCCTCGTGCTGGCAGCGCTGATGCCGGAACTGGCCGCAAGTGCGCTGGCTTCCGTATTGCCGGTTCCGATGGAAGGCGGTCTTCATACCGCAGCCCTGGCGCTGGCCGCGCTCTACGGCCTGTTGGTGACATTGGCTTTCGCGCTGCTGCCGCTCGGCCGCGCACGCGACGTTCCGGCTACCGCGCTCTTCCGCGAAATGGGCTTTGAGGCGCGCGGCTGGCCGCGCTTGCCCTATGTGGTGTCGGCTGGCTCTGTCATGGCCTTCCTCGCCCTTCTCGTCGTCCTTTTCTCGCAGCAGCGCACCATCGCCGCAGGCTTTCTTGGCGCGGTTGCTGCCGCCTTTATCGTGCTGCGCGCCGTGGCGATCGGCGTGCAGTGGCTCGCCCGGCGGGCGCCGGTGGTGCGCTCCACCCCGTTGCGCCTTGCCATCGGCAACATCCATCGCCCCGGCGCACTGACGCCTTCCGTGGTGCTGTCGTTGGGCCTTGGCCTGACG
>JBGSQC010000159.1:0-4559 GCA_041738295.1 Zhengella sp.
CCGTCTTCATCCCGGCTTCCTGCTCACGCAGAATCCCGATGATCTGTTCCTCAGTGAACCGTGATCGCTTCATGTTGTCCGTCTCCTGGTTGGGACGGACTCTACACAAATCTGGAGGAGCTTCAGGGTCTCAGGTCACCAGTCACGCCGAAGACTCACGCGAGTGGGTTTGACTTGCCGAACCACATGGTCGAATGGGCGTTCGAAGAACGCCAGCATCTTTCTCGCTTAGGCTCGACCCGAAATCGATTATCCAAAGGTCAGCATTTCCCCTTACGATCCCTGCACCGTTGGTCCATGGCTTTACAACATCCGAGTTAGGGCGCCCATTGGGATTAATCGGCGCACTGAGAAATTCTCGCGCCTGTCCACCTTTGATATTAAACGGTCCATTTTTTTGAGTTCCAATAAAAGATATGTTTGAATTTTCATTTATAATATTAGGCTCTACGGAATTTGAATTATTCAATCTAGGAGAAATATATTCTACATCAACGCCATTAAGCGATCATTTGTCACCGCAATCCAAAGATTGAAAGCAAATTATTGCGACTCTTACATCTGCTCCATCAAATGTCCATTCTTCATCTCTATATGCTTCAAACAATCTGGATTTTTCAGTTATGTATATTAATGTATCAAGATTATTTCCACCAGAAATAGAGTTCGTAGCAACCAAACCAACGCGCTTTGTTTGGCCTTTTTCTACGATTTCGGCTGACTTTGCAAACCAATAACAAACAAGATCAGATTTTCCTGGTATCCGCGCTGAGAACAGTGAACGCAAGGTAGTGACATAATTCACCCCGAGCGAAGCGATCATTCGCCTATCACCCAAAAACGGCGGATTGCCGACGATGAACTCGGCCTCGGGCCATTCAGCCTCCACCGCCAGCTCTGCGCCATCCTCCCCCTTGATGATTGTCACCAGCGCATCGCGGTTCTCGATGCCGTCGATCTTGCGCAGAACCGGCACATCCGGCGCAAAGATGGCATTGCGGATTTTCCACTGGATGTAGCCGATCCAGATCGTCGTGCGCGCCAGTTCGGCGGCATAGCGGTTGATTTCGATGCCGAGCAGGATTTCCGGCCCGACCAGCGGAAATTCTCGCGGAAGGCCCAGCGCCTCGCATTCCAGGATGATGCGGTTTTCGATGTCCTTTACCGCCTGCAGGGCGAGATAGAGAAAATTGCCCGATCCGCAGGCCGGGTCCAGCACGCGCACCGCCCGCAGCCGCTCAAGGAAGCGCCGCTGCTCGCCGCTGGCGGCATCCTTTGCCGTCAGCTTCTTGCCGGAAACATCGGACTTTCCGGGCTTGGCCGCCCCGGTCAGCAGGTCTTCGATGCGCGCTTTCACTGCCGCCCATTCGGCCAACAGCGGGCGCACGATCACCGGCTCCACGATCATCATGATCTTGGTTTCATCGGTGTAATGCGCGCCGATCTGCGCCCGCTTTTCAGGATCAAGGAAGCGCTCGAACAGCGTGCCGAAAATCGTCGGGTCGATCTTGTCCCAGTGCAGCTTTCCCAGATTGGACAGGATCAGCAATTCATCATGCTTGAGCGGCAAGGCGGGCTTGCCGTCAAACAGGCCGCCATTGAAATGGGCAATTTCCTCCACCCCGTGAAAGCCGCCCTTCTCCATGGCAGCAAACAGGCTATCCAGCATTTTTGCCGAATCGCCGGGCCGCTTCATCGCACTCTTGAGAAGCCGGGTGAAATAATCCTCAGGCAGCAGTTTCACGTCTTCGGCAAAGAAGCAGAAGACAAGCTGGTTGATGAAGTGGGCTACCAGCTGATGGTCATGGCGGTGCTGGAGCCGCTCGGCAATGGTGATGAAATCCTTGGCGGCGCTCGCGGTCAGCGCCGCGCGCGTCTGTTCGGGTTTCAGTTTTTGCGGATCATGGAAGACCGCGCCAAGCGTGGTGAGGATTTCGGGATCGGCCAGTGCGTCCAGCCCGAATTCGATCACCTTCGGCAAGGTGTTGGTCCATGCCGTCACGATGCGGAAGCGGTCGGTGTCGCAGGCGACCTGCAATGGCGGGTTTTCCAGCGCCGAGGCATAGCGCGTGAGCTGCTCGATGGCCTTTTCGAGATTGGCCTTCTTCTTGTATTCCCAGCCGAAAAACCCGCGCTTCCAGACATCGGCAAAGCCGTCGCCGCCGCCGGTCTTGGTCACACCCTTTTCAAAAGCGTAGCTTTCGCCTGTCTTGTCGGCCTCTGCAGGCGTGGGATGGCCGACCAGGCGGCACACATCAATGAAGTGCTCCTGCGCGGCTGCCCGTTCAGTCAGCGCGTGGCCCTTCCACTTGGAGATGAACTCGAATGGCGTCATTGCTGAGCATTAGCGTGATTCATGGGGTGTTGGGAAAGGAAACCGGACCGGGCATCGCCCTTTTCCACGGTCTTTGCACCCGGCAGGCCTGCTGAGTCTTTACCGCAACACCCCGGAATCGCTCACAAAAGGCGCTGCAAATAGTCAGCGCCATTTCCTTTCTTTTGCCGCAATTGGCCGATGAATGCCCGCTGAACGAAGCGTTCCGTACAGGTTCAAGGCAGACAAACCATCTTGCCCGACATGCCGGACAATGATGGAGACAAAGACATGACGATCAATCAGGACTACGCCCCCGCCGCCAGCGCCAATCCCGCGCTTTCCCGCCCTGCCGTCAGCCAGGCCCCCAATTGCGGTGCTCTCGGTTCTGAAAAGCGCGCTGCCGTGCGCTTCATCTACAATGCCGCAGGCGATTGCGTGGCTGCCAACAGCAACCAGCGCTGATTTTTCCGGTCTTGCAGGAATTTAGGTCCAACCTGCTCAGCGCAGGTTGGATTTCAGCCATTTGTTCCAGGCTTCCTTCGATCCGTTGAAAGCATTGAGGTCGATCTTGTGGTCGACGCCTTCGGCCATGCCGGTACCGGAATATTGCCAGAAGCCGAACGGCCGGCCTGGATAGACCTTGCTAGGGTGCTCGGCCACGGCGCGCAGCCAGAACGTATACTCCTTGAACTGGCCGCGCAGATTGTCGGCATAGAAGTCCGGCGCGGTGTAGATCACCGGGCGCTGGCCATAATGGCGTTCCAGCTTGTCGAGGAACACCTTCATCTTGGCAATCACGGTCGCCTGGTCGGGCCGGGTCTTGCAGCTCTTGGAATGGGCGTTCCATTCCACGTCAAGCACCGGCGGCAGCGCGCCCTTTTCCTTCGGCACATTGCGGATGAACCAGTCGGCCTGCACCTCGGCCAGCGAGCACCAGTAAAAGAAATGATAGGCGCCGCGCGGAATGCCGGCAGCCCCGGCCTTGCGCCAGTTTTCCATGAACATGCGGTCAATGTGGTCCGTGCCGTCGGTCGCCTTGATCCAGGCGAAGTTCGCACCCTGCTTCTTCAGCGTCACCCAGTCGATGTCACCTTGCCAGCGCGACACGTCCACACCATGCACCGGATAGTCCTTCGGCTCCATCTTGCCGAAATTGATCGGCTTGACGTCGGCAAACTTCGGCTTGTGGACGGTTTGCTTGAGAAGCGCCTTCTGCGCACGGCTCGGCACCGGCTGGTTCAGGAGAGCCAGCAATTCGGCCTCATGGGCATCGCGCGATGTCGCCTTCGGTGTCTCGGAAGCTGCAAAGCGCACCGGTGCAGGCTCTGCAGAAAGCCTGTCGGCCTTGGGCGCTGCACGCGCACTCAAAGGCACATCGGGCCGCACGATCGAGGCCGTCGTGATGGTGCTTGTCGAATCAAGCGCCTCGACGCCCGAGGACGAGCAACCTGACAGCAGGATGCAGGTGGACAGGAGGAGAAGTCGCGGAAAACGCACGCGGAACCCTTTCCGGGGAAAACTGGCAGCACTCAAGTACAGGCCCCTTGAAGGGCGATCAGCCTGAAAGGTTACCGCCAAATTACCAACAAAATGCAAATGCCGTTGTTAACCATGCGCTTGTGGCGGACGATTCCGGCCAACTTGCGGCGGGCGGTCGCCCGAAAAGGCGGCTCAAAGGTCACATCACCAAAAAATGATCGGGCGCCAGCCTTCGCCTGCAAGACCAAGTGACCGACAGCACTTGACGCGGCAATGCACCATCCGTCAAACACGAAGCGTGAAGTGGCGTCAGGGGCAGCGCCGGAAGCAGCCATTCCGAGGAACCAGACCATGTTGAAGACACTGTCGCTTTTTGCCCTGGCAATCAGCATCGCCCTGCCCGCAGCGTTTTCGCCGACGCCTGCCAAGGCTGAATCGTCCTTTGCCGATTTCATGCGGGCGGGGCGGCCAGCCGCGCACGAGCCACGGCAACCATGTGTCGGACAAGTCGCCGATCCCGCGTCAAAATGTGCGCATGGACATTCCGGCCAATACGATCATCGTCGATACCGCCGAGCGCCGCCTCTATTACGGTCTCGGCGACGGCAAGGCGATCAAATACGCCGTTGGCATCGGCCGTGACGGCTTCGAGTGGTCCGGCACCCACAAGGTGTCGCGCAAGGCCGAATGGCCGGGCTGGACCCCGCCGCAGGTGATGCGCGACCGCGTGAAACGCCAGGAAGGCCGCGTCCTGCCGGCCTTC
>JBGSQC010000259.1:0-15863 GCA_041738295.1 Zhengella sp.
ATGGATGGCGCACCAATGGGGCGACCATGCAGAGGCCGGACCCGGCTCGATCTGGAAGATCGACGGGCGTACCGGCGAGGTCAGCCTCTTTGCCAATGTGATGCTGGACGGACGGCCGAACAGCGGAGCAGGTCTGGGCAACATCGCCTTCGATCCGGCGAGCAATCAGCTTTTTGTGTCCGACCGCGAGACCGGGATGATCCACCGCTTCGACCGCGACGGCACCGACAATGGCCATTTCGACCATGGAGTTGACGGACGGCAGGCAGCCGGTCTTCCCCCGGTTGCCTTCGATCCGGAGAGCCACATCGACATCACCGCACCGACTTTCGACACGTTTGATCCGCAAAGCTGGAACCTTGCTGCGCCGGAGCGGCGGGTCTGGGGCCTCGCCGCCCATGGCGGGCGGCTTTATTACGCAATCGCTGCGGGAGCAGCCGGAGGCGCGCAAATCTGGTCGGTCGGCATCGATGAACGCACTGGAGAGTTCCTGAAGGATGCACGCGCTGAGCTGGATGTTCCGGCGGACGGCGCCGCGCTGGAAGTGTCCGATATCGCCTTTTCAGCACAAGGGGCCATGCTTTTGGCCGAGCGCGGCGAAGCGGCACCAGCCTATGATTTCTCGGCCTTCACCAAGCCGGACAAGGCGCGCGCCCTGCGCTACTGGCGCGAAACGCCGGACGATCCGGCAACGCCCGGCCAGTGGACACAGAAGCCAGAAGAATATGCCGTCGGCTTCAAGCCTGACAACCGCGCAAATGACGGCGGGCTGGCGCTTGGCTACGGCTATGACGAGAATGGTCGCATCAACAGGGCAGCCTGCGGCCAGTCGGTCTGGTTCACCGGATCGGCACTGCGCTTCAACCGCGATCTGCGGCCGACGCTTGAAGCGGGCGGTGACATGATTGTCCAAGGGCTGCAGGTCTCGCCCTTCGTGGCCGTGCGCGATGACAACACGCCGCCTTGGGCCGCCTACTTTGGCGATTTTGACGGCCTCCATGATGATCCGCAGGCCGCCGGCAAATCCGGCGATGTGGAAGTGTTCATGCCGGGCTGCGATGGTGAGACGCGTGTTGCCGGCGGATATCCGCTCGGTCCGTGGTGGACGACCACCGGCACCTATGGCCCGGACACCAACGAAGCCTGCACCGGTCCGGGTTGCGCACCCACACCCTGCTGGGTGACCGGAACCTGCGCCCCTCCGCCAACGGCCTGCATAGCGCTTGAGACGAAGCTCACCTGCGATCCACGCAGCGGGACATGGACCGTGACGGCGGGCGTATTCGGTCAGGCCGGTTTCAACCCGGACAGCCTGAAGGTGGCTACTTCATCGCCCGGCGTCACCATTGCCGGTGGCCCGGTATTGCCGCTCAACCCGGCGCAGATCCGGCTGACAGGAGCCAGCCCGTCGCAACCCGTCACCCTGTTGCTCTGCGCCTTCGTCAAGGCCGACATGGAGAGCGGAAAGCCCTTTGATTGCTGCACCATCACCGCTGCCGTGGCCGTGCCCGGCGAGCGCTGTGTGAAGCAGAATTGAGCGGGAGAAAGATGATGACAATGATCAAGAGCCTTTCTTCCGCCACAGTGCAGCTTGCCCGGATGAAGGCAGTGGTACGCGCATTCCTGGCGATGCTGGTCCTCGCCTTTTCCTGTGCCTTCGCCTTGGCCCAGGACAGACCGCATCCGGTTGATCCCTTGCCACCTGCCTCCTGCCTCTCCGGCGATGCCAAGGTCACCTGCGGGCGGATACCAGGCACCTTCGTCATCACACTGACGCCGAGCGGCGTCGGCGGCGTGATGCCGACCTCCGTTCAGGTCACATCCCTGACACCGGGCGTTTCCATCGTTTCGCCTGCCTCGAACTATCCGGTGATCGGGGGCCAAGTGAAGATCACCGTGGCGGGCGTGATACCCGGCCAGACGATTTCGCTTCAGGTGGATGGAACCGCTCCGCAAGCCGAAGACGGCCTTTCGGTCTGCTGCAACGGCACCATCAAGGTGACGATCCCGCGGGGCGTTGAGTGCCCCAAGCCGACCATCGACATCGTGAAGGTCTGCGAACCGGCCGTCATGGGCAAATATGCGGTCAGCCCGGTTGCAACCGGCCTTGGCCTGCATGCCAACTGCACGATCACCGTCAAGACGACCGGTGTCCAGACCGGCACGATCAGTGTTGGTGACCAGATCGCCGGGTCCGGCACCGTGGTCAACATGACTGCGCCTGCCCCCTGGACCTGCACGACGCCGGCCTGCTCGGTCAATGGTGCATCACTCAATCCGGTGTCTTCGACCACGGTCATCGGCGTCACTGCAGTCTTTGCCAACACAGGCGATGCGGTGGAGGCTAAGCAATGCGCAACTGTGGCTGTAGCCGGACGTCCGGTTGGCGAAAGCTGCGTGCCTATCGTGGTGCGCGAGGAAGGCAAACTGACGGTCACCAAGGAAGCCTCACACCGCGGCGACCACATCACCAATGTGAACTTCCCGATTGCCGTGACCTGCGGCAGCAGCGTGACCAATGCAACCGTTGCCGATGGCACGCCCTATGTGCAGGGCAACATCGCGCCTGGCACCCAGTGCTCGGTGGTCGAAGGGACCATTCCGCCGACCGGCCGCTGCGAAAGGGGCCAGCGGGAAGTCTGGACCACGACGTATACTCCTTCCACGCCGGTCACTGTCACGGCGGCAGGTGCCACGATCAAGGTGCGCAACATCCTTGAGTGCAAGGATGATGCGTCGACCATTACCGTCACCAAGACCTGCTCGCCTGTGGAGGAAGTGGTCGGGGCGATCAACAGCTTCGTCTCCAACTGCACCATAACGGTGACGACGACCGGCCCGCAGACAGGCACGGTTTCCGTGGGCGACAGCCTGACAGGCGGAGGCACGGTGACGTCCATCACCTCCCAGCCCTCGCCGGTCTGGACCTGCACGGCTTCGGGCTGCTCGATCCCCGGCAACCAGCTCAACCAGACCTCCTCGACCTCGGTCTTCGACGTCAAGGTGACGTTCCCAACCAAAGGCCATGCCACGGAGTCGGAGAACTGCGCCGGGGTTTCGGTCGATCAGGCAGAGAAGGACAAGGACTGCACCGGGTTCACGGTGGGCGGACAGATGGGCCGGCTCGAGGTCAAGAAGGTTGCCTTGCACAACGGGCAACACATCACCGGGCCAACGTTTCCAATCTCGGTCACCTGTGGCGGGATCACCAACACAGGAACTGTCTCGGATGGGTCTACCTTCTACACGCCTGGCAATATTCTGGTGGGAAGCACCTGTACCGTCGTGGAAACTCCCGGCGCTCCTCCAGCAAACCTGTGCCCGGCGGGGACGGTTGGTTCCTGGTCGGTGAACTATTCTTCACCGGGCGCTTTCCAGACCGTGACGGGCCTGACCAGCATCACGATCACCAACACGCTGGTGTGCAGGCCTGTAACGGTTGTCACCCCGCCGCCCAGCGGGCCAAAATGCGATCCCGCATCCACCGTCAAGCGCGGGGATGGCTGCGTCTGCCGGTTCGGCAATGCGGTCAAGGTGTCGCCGACGGCCTGCGCCTGCCCGAGGGAGACCAAGCTCAACCCGCGCAATGGCCGCTGCGAAAAGGAAGTCGACAAGAAGGTCTGCGGCAAGGGCACTGTCCTCAATCCGCGCACGCAGAAATGCGACGAGGTGAGGAAGCCGTGCGGGCCGGGAACTGTTCTCAATACCCGCACCGGCAAGTGTAACGTCGTGCAGAAGCTGTGCCGTCCGCCGCTCGTTCTCGACAAGCGCCGCAATCGCTGCGTCGAGCCTGAGGAGAAGCGGTGCGACCGCGGCGAGGCCCGGGTCGGCAACAAATGCATTGAAGTTCCGACGTGCGGGCGCGGCGAGTTCCCGGTTCCCGGCACTAACCGGTGCGTCAGGATCGGCGGCGATGATCCGAGGGGCGACAAGCCACGTGTTGACCGGCCTCGGGGCGACAAGCCCCGCGAGGACCGGCCACGTGAGGGACAGCAACGGGATTGCAAGCCCGGTCCCATCCCCGGCTTCTGCGGCTGACGCAGGCACCGACCGGCATGACGTATGAAGGGGCGCCCGGAGATATCCGGGCGCCCCTTCGGTTTGGAATTGCGAAGCCGGAAGTCTCAGGCCTTGTCCATCGCCTTCACCTTGTCGCCACCGGCGACGGAGTAAGTGATCGGAACCTTCCGGGTCTTCAGGAACTCTTCCAGCGTTTCGCCCCGGAAGGCGGCATAGACCTGCGGGTTCGACACGCCGATGACGGCCGCCATCTTTTCCAGCACGAAGAAGGATACGCCGCGGCGGATCATCTCGATCCATCTGCGGTTGGCGATCAGGTTCTTTTCTTCCGATGTCAGGCCATAATCGGCGGCGAGGCCGTCGAAATCCGTCGTGAAGCGGGCGCGGTGTGCGGGGTCCACAAGGCGGTGCAAGAAGTCGTTGATGCGGAAATTGGCCTGGCTACGGGCGTGCGTAAAGGGATAGGTGCCGGTGAGCGTCTCGGCCCCCTTCAGCTGGTCCACCATGTGGTCGCGATAGGCCTCCACTGCTGCCGCATCCGGCTCGCCGCCCAGATCCTCGAAGACCACCGTGGCGATGTTGGTGACGGACGGCGCATAAGTTTGCTTGTGAACGAGCTTGACCGTGTCCGACAGCGCGCCGCGCATGATCAGCCACATGATGACTTCCGCGCCTTCCATGCCGCCCTTCACCACGTAGTCGGCAATGCGCATGTCGACGAGCTTTTGCGGGTCCTTTTCCAGAAGGTCGAGGAATTCGTCATCCCAGTCCTCGTTGATGAAACCGGCGCGTTCGCCATGAACCTGGTGCGACAGGCCACCGGTGGCAAAGATCGCCACGTTCAGGTCTTCCGGATAGCTTTCAATCGCCTTGCGCAAGCTCTTGCCCAGCTTCCACATGCGCCTCGGGCTTGGCACCGGCAATTGCAGCACACCCACCTGCAGCGGCACGACGGTGCCCTTCCACGGTCCATTGGCGTCGCCCATCATGGACAGCGGCGACAGGAAGCCATGGTCCACCGGCTTGCCCTGGAAGAAGGACATGTCGAACTCGTCGGCCACCAGTGCCATGGCGATATGTTGCGACAGTCCAAGATGGCCATGGGCGGGTGCGACATCGCGCGGACCGCCGCCCTCGTCGGCTGCGACATAGGTGGCGTCGATGCCCATGGAAAAGGCCGAGTAATGGTCAAAGAAGAACGACGTGATGTGATCATTGTAGATCATGAAGAGGACATCGATTTCCTTCTTCTGCACCCAGTTGCGCACCACATCGAAGCCGTCGAAGATCGGCTTCCAGGCCGGGTCGTTCTGCTTGCCGGTGTCCTTGGCATAGCCGATGGTTGGGGAATGCGACGCGCCGATGCCGCCGATGATGCGTGCCATGATGAGTTTTCCTCCGAAGAAAGCCGATTGGAGGACCAGCCATAATGTAACGATATCGGCATGAGAAATGCCAATAGCGCGTCATATTATGCGTTATTTGTCATGTCCTGTGCTTTGCGGTGGCGCGAATGATGCCGAGAAAGCGCTCCTCAACCAAAGTGAGCTTGCGGCGGGGATCGGTGGTGATGCCGACCGAGGCATCAATCTGCCAGCCGGCAACGGGGAGTTCTGTCAAATCGCCAGCTTCCAGATCGCGCAGCACAACGCCATAGGGGGCGATCCAGATGCGGCCATCGTCGATCACCAGCCGGCGGGCGAGCGCCATGGAGTCTGTCTCGATGGCATCTTCCAGTCGGCTGACGCCGCGCGAAAACAGGAAACGGTCGATCTCGGAGCGGATGATCGTGTCGGGCTGGTGGAGGACAAGGCGCAACTTCGCCAGCGCATCCGGTGTCATCTGCCCGGCTTCCACCAGTTCATGGCCGGCGCGCACCACGCAGGTCACTTTCTCCGTGTAAAGGTGCTCGAAAGTCAAACCTGACAAGAGTTCAGAACTGGCGATGCGACCAATCACAAAGGTCAGATCGCCATGGCGCAGCATGGCCAGATGGTCGGCATTGGTGCCGTGCAGAACCCTCAGAACCGTGCGCGGGGCGAGCTGGCGCATGGTGGTCAATGCCTCGGGCATCAATGACACGGCTTCGGGCAGCGTGCCGACGACAATCGTTCCCTCGCTGTTTTCGGACGGCTGCAGCGCCTCATAGGCCTGGCGGATCTGGGCCGTTCCAACGGCAGCATATTCATAGAATTTCTCGCCGAGCGGTGTCAGCCGGCTTCCCCGCTTGGAACGCTCGGTCAACTTGGCACCGGTGCTTGCCTCAAGATCGGCAAGCGCGCGGGAAACCGCCGATTGCGCCATGTTGAGCGATTCCGCCGCACGGCTGACACTTTCATGGCGGGCGACTTCGAGAAAGCATACGATCTGCTTGAACTTGATGCGGTTGTCGTTGACTGACATTGAACCTGCCCGAAACGAGATATGACCGCATATGCAGCGGCTTTGATATGACAATAGCGTTATAAACGAACCGGGTAAAAGCAATTCTGATCCGGAAAGCGCTCCGCTATGCATGAGCCTCGTGTAAGGGAGGAAGGGTGCCGGAATGCCGCCCATGGGCAAGCGTGTCTTGAAACACGCACCCAGCGCGCATGGCTCGGCTCCAAGCAAACCGGCAGGTCCGCATGCCGCGCGCGATTGCGCGGATGCAGGCCTCGGCTGGCAAGCGCAGCCTCCCCTGCAAGACCGGGTTTTCAAAACGGCAGCACGATGTGACTGCTTTCCACCATCCCAGGGAGGATCGACTGATGATGAAACTACTGACCGGACTGGCCTTTTCGGCTGCCATGCTGGCATCCGCCACATGTGTGCAGGCAGGCGAACTGAAGCTTGCCGATTTCCAGCCGCCTACGCATTTCGTTGTCGGCGGCGTGTATGAGCCGATGGGCAAGGCCATCTCGGAAGCCACAAAGGGCGACGTTTCGCTCAAGGTTTTCATGGGTGGCGAACTCGGACCCGGCCCGGCCGAGCAGTACAATCGCGCTGTTGATGGCGTGGCGGATATCGTGTTCGGCCTGCCCGGTTATACGGCTGCCAACTTCCCGAAGACGCTGCTGACCGAACTGCCGGGCGTGATCTCTGCCGAAACCGGCACCGAGAAGATCGTCGCCAACATGGACAAGATCGATGGCGAGTACAAGCGCGTGAAGCTTCTGGCGCTCTGGAACAACGCGCCGAACCTGCTGTTCACTGCCACCAAGCCGGTCCGCACGCTGGACGATCTCAAGGGCCTGAAGATCCGCGTGCCGTCGCGCAATGCCGGTCTCGTCGTGGAAGCCTGGGGTGCCTCGCCGGTTTCGATGCCGGCACCTGAAATCTACAACGCCATGCAGACCGGTGTGATTGATGGCGCCATGATCGACGCCACCACGCTGAACGCCTTCAAGCTCAAGGAAGTGACCAAGTTCATCACCATGGGCATGGATTCGACGATCTCTGCTTTCTTTTTGGTGATGAACCGCGACAGCTTTGCCGGTCTTTCCGAAGACCAGCAGAAGGCCGTCGCGGCTGCCGGCAAGGATGCTGCCATCAACGGCAACAAGGCCTGGCTCGGCATTGCCGGCAAGGCGCTTGACGGCTTCAAGGCGATGGAAGGCAAGGAAGTGATCATGCTTTCGGCTGACGAAGTGGCGAAGTTCAATGCCGCATCGGCTCCGGTAGTCCAGAAGGTGGTTGCCGAGGCAGACGCCGCCGGACTGGAAGCCTCCGCCTTTGTCGAAGCCCTGAAGAAATGACCGACATCTCTCGCGGCGATGACCGCCGCGCGTTGGCCCATTCGACACCTGTCGAGTGGGCCGTTCGCGTCCTGACCGGGCTGTCGATCCTGGCGCTCGCTCTCGTGCTGGCGGTCACCTTCATCGGCGTCATCATGCGCTATGTGTTTTCGGCACCCATCCTCGGCAGCAACGAGATCATCCAGCTGGCTTCCGTTGCCCTGGTGATGCTTGCCATGCCGCTGGCAACGCAGCAGGATATCCATATCCGGGTGGATGTATTCGACACTCATATCGGGGCGATCGGCCGCTTTGCCGGCGATCTGCTTTCGCGGCTCGTTGCAGGCTTCATCCTGGTGATTCTGGCCTGGCGATCCTGGGCAAAAATGATAGATGCTGCCGAATTCGGCGACGCCACCAACATGCTGCAAATTCCGCTCTGGCCGTTTTTCGGACTGCTGGCGCTAGGTGCTGCGCTTTACGTGATCGTGCTTGCGCTGCAAATCATTGACAGCCTCCGCAAGGGAGTGAACCCCGGTGAGTGACTTCATGATCGGATTTGCCGGTCTCGGGGTGATGTTCATCCTGATGATCCTGCGCATGCCTGTTGGCATGGCCATGCTGGCGGTCGGCTATTTCGGTGCCATGGCCATCAATGGCACACGCTCGGCCAATGCCCTGCTGGTGACCGAGACCTATTCGGCCACGGCGAATTATTCGCTGTCGGTGGTGCCGCTCTTCATCCTGATGGGAAACCTTGCCTCAGCGGCGGGCTTCAGCCAACGCCTCTACGAAGCAGCCTTTGCCTGGGTCGGCTGGCTGCGCGGTGGCCTGGCATCCGCCTCCATTGTCGGCTGCGCGGCCTTTGCGGCTGTGTCGGGCTCATCCGTGGCAACTGCTGTTACCATCGGCAAGGTGGCGCTGCCTGAAATGAAGCGGTTTAATTATTCCGATGCGCTGGCAACCGGTGCCATTGCGGCTGGCGGCACGCTCGGATTCCTGATCCCGCCTTCGACCGGCTTCGTCATCTACGCCATCCTGACCGAAGAAAGCATCGGCCAGCTGTTCATGGCCGGCATCCTGCCCGGCCTGCTGCTCACAGCCTTCTTCATGGCGACGGTTTCCATCGTCACCTACTTCAACCCGGAAGCCGGACCGCGCGGAGAGCGCCTGCCGATGGCTGAGCGCATGCTTGCGCTGTGGCGCGCCATGCCGCTCATCCTTGTCATCTTTGCCTCCATCGGCGGCATCTATCTCGGTGTCTTCACACCGGTCGAGGCTGCAGGCATTGGTGCAGGCCTTGTCCTGATCATGGCGCTGCTGTCGGGACGGCTGGACCGCATTGCCCTTTTCATCGCCGCCTCCGATACGGTGCGCACGACGGCAATGCTTTACCTGATCATCATCGGGGCCAGCCTGCTCAATCCGTTCCTGGCGCTGACCCATATGCCGACCGTGCTGGGCGAAGCGATGACCTCGCTGGGGCTCGGGCCCTATGGCGTGCTGTTCCTGATCGTGGTCGCCTATCTGGTGCTCGGCATGTTCATGGACGGGCTGGCCATGCTGGTGGTGACAATCCCGATCTTTTTCCCGATCATCACGGGGCTCGGCTTTGATCCGATCTGGTTCGGCGTCATCGCTGTCATCGTGATCGAGATGGGGATGATCACCCCGCCGGTCGGCCTCAACGTCTTCGTGGTGAAGGCGGTGGCAAAGGACGTACCGATGGCAACGGTGTTCCGCGGCGTGCTGCCCTTCTGGTTTGCCATGCTGGCCTGCCTGCTGGCGATCGTGATCTTCCCGCAGATTGCCCTCGTCATTCCGCAGGCCATGTTCCAATAGGCCGGTACAGGTTGAAATGACGAGCGGGCGCGGTGCAACAAGCGCCGTGCCCGTTTTCGTTTCAGCGCCAGCCCGCCGTTTCCTGCTTGACGGATAGCTGCTTCCAAATTAAGTAGTATACTTATTATTATGACCGGGAGAAATGACATGCAGTATTATGGGAACGGATTTCGCGGAGGCGACCCCGACGTCAAGGATGCCGCGCCGAACCGCCGCGACCGCGCGCCTTACGCTCCCCTGCCGGACAAAGTGGACGTGCTGATCGCCGGCACCGGGCCTGCCGGCCTTTGCCTTGCCGCGCAGCTTTCGCAGTTCCCGGAAATCTCGACAATGATCGTGGAATCCGGCCCTTGCAACATCGAGAAGGGCAAGGCCGACGGCATCAACACCCGCACCATGGAAATGTTCCAGGCCTTCGGCTTTGCCGAGAAGGTCAAGCGCGAGAGCTACTGGGTCAACCAGACCTGCTTCTGGGTTCCTGATCCCGAAAAGCCAAGCCAGATCAAGCGCATCAGCCGCGTGCAGGATGTTGCCGACGACAGCTCGGAAATGCCGCATATCCTGATCAACCAGGCGCGGCTGCACCAACTGTTCATCGACGTGATGGCCAATTCGCCCACCCGCACGGCTGTTGACTACAACTGGGCGCTCAAGGACCTCACCATCGACACGACGACGGATGACCACCCCGTGACGGTGACGCTGGAAGACACCGGCGTGAACTGGGGCCAGACCAAGACCATTCGCGCCAATTATGTGGTCGGTTGCGATGGCGCGCGCTCCAATGTGCGCAAGGCCATCGGCGGCGAGCTGCATGGCGATGCCGCGCACCAGGCCTGGGGGGTGATGGACATTCTCGCCAACACCGACTTCCCCGATGTGCGGCAGAAGTGCCTGATTGCGTCGGCCAACGAAGGCAATCTGCTGATCCTGCCGCGCGAAGGCGGCTACATGTTCCGCATGTATGTCGAGCTCGACAAGCTGAATGCCGATGAGCGTGTGGCAGCGCGCAATCTCAACGTCACCCACATGATTGCAGCAGCCAGCCGTATCATGGCGCCCTACACACTGGATGTGAAGGAAGTGGCCTGGTGGTCGGTCTACGAGATCGGCCATCGCCTGACCGACACGTTTGATGATGTGCCGGCGGCAGAACGGGCGACGCGCACGCCGCGCGTTTTCACCGCTGGCGATGCCTGCCACACCCACAGCCCGAAGGCCGGCCAGGGCATGAACGTCTCCATGCAAGACAGCTTCAATCTCGGCTGGAAGCTCGCCCATGTGTTCCAGGGCCGTGCGGACCCGAGCATCCTTCATTCCTATTCGGCGGAACGCTGGCTTGAGGCCAAGCGGCTGATCGACACGGATCATGCATGGGCGCGCCTGATTTCCGCGCCGCCCAGCGAAAGCATGGCGGATGACGGCGGAGAGCCGCGCTTCGTACGCAAGTTCAAGGAGAACCTCGAATTCACCGGGGGGCTTGCTGTCAAATATGACCAGTCAGCGCTCACAGCCGCTCCGATCCATCAGGCGCTCGCCACGGGCGAGGAAATCGGCAAGCGCTTCCATTCGGCCCCGGTCGTGCGCGTTGCCGACGCCAAGCAGATGCAACTTGGCCATGTGGCTGAAGCCGACGGACGCTGGCGCATCTATGCCTTTGCCGGAGCGGGAGACTTGGGCGAGGCAGGTTCGCCAATGGCCGATCTTTGCGACTGGCTGGAGACCGATCCGGCCTCGCCGGTGGTTCGCCATACCCGCGCCAGCGAAGACATTGATGCGGTGATCGACCTGCGCGCCATCTTCCAGACAACCTTTGACCAGCTCGACTATTCGGTCATGCCGCCGCTTCTGAAGCCGCTCAAGGGCAGGCTCGGCCTGCAGGACCATGAGAAGGTGTTCTGTGTCGACCACAAGGGCGTCGGTGATATTTACGCCATGCGCGGCATTGACCGGGCCAAGGGCTGCATGATCGTGGTGCGCCCGGACCAGTATATCGCCCATGTGCTGCCGCTCGATGCGCGCGAGGAGCTTTCTGCCTTCTTCGCCGGGTTCCTGCTGACCCAGGATCGGGTTTAAAATAAGAAGCCGGCTGCCGGTCCTGACCGGCGGCGGTCATCAATCAAAGGCGTCAGCGCAAGCTGGCGCCTTTTTGCATTTCAAGTCCCGGTCTCGCACCCCATGGCATGCTTCTTGCTGCCTGACTGCTGACGGAAAACACGATGAACGCTGATCGGGCGCAAACGGCGTGTTTTCTGTCAAAGCGGGCAGGAACCGGACCAAGGCCCGTTTTTGAATTGCATGCAATCTGACATTTATGCCTGTTTTTTCATCAATGGAGCGGACCATGAACCCCAATGCCAAACCATTCGCCTTTTGGCGGTCGCTCTCTCCGGTCGAGGCCGTGCGCGCCGCCTATGCGGCAGCCCGCGCCCATGATGATCCCGCGATCTTCATTTCGATGAAGCCAGAAGCAGACGCCATCGTGGAAGCGGAAGCGCTGATGGCTGGAGGCTCCGCAGACAAACCGCTCTATGGTCTGCCCTTCGTGGTGAAGGACAATATCGATGTGGCCGGCATGGAAACGACTGCCGCCTGCCCTGCCTTTGCCTGCAAGGCGGAACGCTCGGCCTTTGCCGTGGCGCGGCTGGAGGCGGCTGGCGCGATCTGCATCGCCAAGTCCAATCTCGACCAGTTTGCCACCGGCCTTGTCGGCGTGCGCTCACCCTATGGCATCCCGCGCAATTCCATGCGCGCTGATCTCGTGCCGGGCGGATCGTCGTCCGGTTCGGCAACCTCCGTTGGTGCGGGCATTGCCGCCTTTTCGCTTGGCACTGACACCGCCGGTTCCGGTCGCATTCCCGCCGGGTTGAACGCCATTGCCGGGCTGAAGCCCAGCCTCGGCCTGCTGTCGGCCACCGGAATGCTTCCTGCCTGCCGGTCGCTCGACACGATTTCGGTCTTTGCGCCGACCATTGCCGACGCCGCTGAGGCGGCTGCCGTGGCGCAGGGCTTTGACGCCACCGATTTCATGTCACGCACGCTGCCCGCCGCCGGGATCGGTGCCGTGCCGCCGCATTTCAAGGTGGGCGTGCCGCGCGCCGGCAGCCGCTTCTTCTTCGGGGACAAGGATGCCGAAGCCGCCTATGCCGCCGATCTTGACCGGCTGGCGGGCCTTGGCGGCATCATCACCGAGATCGATTTCGAGCCGTTCCATGCAGTGGCCCGCCTGCTCTACGAAGGGCCATGGGTGGCCGAGCGCTACCATGCGGTCAAGCCGCTGATCGAAAGCAATCCTGATGCGCTGCACCCGGTGACGCTCGCCATCATCTCGGGCGCCTCGCGGTTTGATGCGGTTGCCACCTTCGACGCCCTCTACAAGCTCGCCACGCTGAAGCGCTCGCTCGAACCGGTGCTGGCCGGCCTTGACTGCCTCGCCGTGCCGACGCTGCCTGCGCTCTACACCGTCGAGCAGGTGCTCGCCGATCCGGTGACGCTGAATTCCAACCTCGGCACCTACACCAATTTCGTCAACCTGCTGGACCTTGCTGCCGTCTCCGTGCCGGTCGGCCAACGTGCCGACGGGTTCCCGTCATCGTTGACCCTGATCGGCAAGGCCGGCAGCGATGCCTTCCTCGCCGGTGTCGGCACCCTTCTGGAAACCGGCATAAGGCCCGAAGTGCCAGCGCCCTCGCCCGATGGCCGCGTAACGCTGGCCGTGGTTGGCGCGCATCTGTCGGGCATGCCGCTGAACCATGAACTGACCTCACGCAACGCCATCTTCCTCAAAGCGCTGTCGACCACGGCCGATTACCGGCTCTATGCGCTGGCCGGAACCGTGCCGCCAAAGCCCGGCCTGATCCGTGTCGGCAAGGGCGAAGGCGCGGCCATTGCGCTGGAACTTTGGTCGCTCGACGAGAAGGCCTTTGGCTCCTTTGTCGCTGCCATTCCCTCGCCGCTCGGCATCGGCACACTGATGCTGGAAGACGGCACCTCTGCCAAGGGCTTCCTGGTGGAAGCCGAGGCGATCAAGGCGGCCCGGGACATTTCGTCCTATGGTTCCTGGAGAAGCTTCATCGCGTCGGGCACCTGAACGCGGCCGGCGTAACGCTGCCACGCGCTCTCGACAAAGCCGATATGGGCCTTCATGGCTGCCTCTGCTGCCGCCCGGTCAGCCCTCAAGATGGCGGCTACAATGGCGGAATGCTCGACATGGGAGGCCGCAAGGCGACCCAGTGCATGGAACTGGGCACGGCGGAACGGCTGCACCCGCTGGCGCGTGGCGCGGGTGATTTCAGCCAGATAGGCATTGCGTGTGCCATCATAGATCGCGCCGTGAAAGTCCTCATTGGCGGCGGTGTAGGCGCTCGTATCACCGGAACGCACCATGGCTTCCATGCGCCGGTGCAGCGCCTCCAGCCGGTGACGCTCCGCCGGAGCCATGGCAATGGCGCAAAGACCCGCGCACAGCGCTTCCAGATAGCCCATCACGGCGAACATGCCATGAAGGGCTTCGTCGTCCGGCTTGGTCACCAGCGCCGTTCGGTGGGCGCGCTGCTCGACAAGCCCGGAAGATGCAAGCTGACGCAACGCTTCGCGCACCGGCGTGCGCGACACCTCAAATTCAGCCGCAAGGCCTGCCTCATCCAGCGCCATGCCCGGCTCCAGTGCGCCGGAGACGATGCGCCGGGCAATCTCGAGACGGATCGTCTCGACGGAAGTGCGTTGGGCTGGCTTGGTCACGCGTTGGTCTGCTTTCGCGGAATCGGTCAGGGTTCGTCGATGATACTGACATGGGCGGCGACCACCCGCCAACCTTCAGGTAGCCGCGCCCAGGTCTGCATCTGTCGGCCGACTTTGCCCGGTGCACTGGCGCGACGAAACAGCATGGAGGCTGTGGCGAAATCGGTGCCGAAAGTGGTGATGGTCAGGTGATCGAGCTCGCGCTCGAGACCGCCCGGCTTTTGCGTCTTGCGGAATGCGGTCACTTCGGCGGCGCCGTGCTGCTGCTCGGAAATGCCGTGACGCACGACACGCCCGTCCTGCCAGAAGAGGTCATCCATGCCCGTCATGTCATTGGCAATGAAGGCTTTCTCGTATTGCCAGAAGACAACCGTCACCTCGGCCAGTATGGCCGGATCGTTGATGATCATCGCGCTTCCATCCGTGCCCGCAACGCCCTCAGGAAGGGGATCTGCTCGAACTGGTCTTCCTGCACGAAATCCCAGGACACGCCCTTGGGGCGCGGCGTGGTGTTGCCGGTGACGATCAGCTCGGCCTCGGTCGCCACGAAATCAAGAGGGCTGTCATGGGCCATCATGAACACCTGGTTGTCCGGCACGAGTTGCGAGGAATGCACGGTGGTCGCCATCGGCGTGTCCGGCCCGATGATGCCGAGTTCACGGAAAATGCCTGTCTCCAGATCGGCAAAGCCGGCACCCTTGCCGGTGCGCCCGCCGGAGCGGCTGACGGCTACGGACCCGACAATGGCGAAATCCAGCTTCTCGACTTCCTCGAAGCCGATGCGCTCGCCATGCATCATGTAGCCTTCGGAGGTTGCGGCCAGTTCAAAGGAAACGCCCTTCTCCCTCAGCTTTGCAGGGTCGATGCGCAGATAGGGGAATTCCTTCGTCAGATAGGGAACCGGCGCGTAGAGCACCTTGCCCTCATAGAGTGCGCGCAGGCGGATGGGAATCTGCGGCGGGTCAGGATTGCATTTCACGGTCTTGGCCCGCTTCCATTGATCAGTCTGCGCCAGACGCCAGGCCGCCATGTCGGCGCCGATGAAATTCGGGATATGGCTCCAGGTCGGCCCCATTGCCATGCCGCCTTCGCCCAGCGCATCCCAGACGGCGCCGCGCACGGCATCCTTGTCACTGTTGCGCCCGGCCCACCGGCCCTGCTTTTCGTTCATGGCGCATCTCCTTCAAGGGCCTGCTCAAGGGCAGCAAGCGGAGTGGCCCAGCCGACTATGCCGCCCTGCGCCGTCATCATGGCGATGGCTGCCGCCTTGAATTCAGGGAAATAGCTTTCGGTCGCGTCCGTCACCAAAAGGCACTCGTAGCCACGGTCATTGGCTTCGCGCATGGATGTCTGCACGCAGACTTCCGTCGTCACCCCGGCAAAGACCAGATGGGTGATGCCCCGGCCTTGCAAGGTCTCGTGCAGGCCGGTTGCCCAGAACATGCCCTTGCCAGGCTTGTCGATGACGAGTTCGCCCTCATGGGGCGCCAGTTCCGGCACGATGGCGTTGCCCGGTTCGCCGCGCACCAGCAGCCGGCCCATCGG
>JBGSQC010000276.1:0-12873 GCA_041738295.1 Zhengella sp.
GAAGTTGCCATAGATCACCGGCGCGCCCGGTCGCTCCAGCTGGGTCAGCGCGCAACCGGCCAGCGTCTCGGCATGGGCCTGCGCAATGGCGCCCGCATTGGTGACCGGGCCCATGGCCCCGCCCAGAATGAAGGGAACGATGACCGATCCCTGGTTGGCGCGCGCATAGGCGCGCAGCACCGTCGTCATCGTACCATCCCAGACCAGCGGCGAGTTGACGTTGACATTGCCCATGATGACGCAATTTTTGTCGGTGAAATCCCGCCCGAACAGGATGCGAGCCATCTCCACGCTGTCCTCGGCGCGTTCCTGCGAGGTCACCGATCCGAGGAAGGCGCGGTCCGAATAACGGATGTGGGAATAGATCATGTCGAAATGGCGCTTGTTGACCGGCACGTCGACCGGCTCGCAGATTGTGCCGCCGGAATGGTGCAGCCAGGGAGAGGCCTGCGCCAGCTTGATGAAGTTCTGGAAATCGTCGATCGTGCCATAGCGGCGGCCCTTGTCGAGATCCATCACGAAGGGCGAGCCATAGGCCGGCGCGAAAATGACATTCTTGCCGCCGATGCGCACCGAATTGGCCGGATTGCGGGCATGCTGGGTGAATGCGGTGGGTGCCGTCTTCAGGATTTCCGTCAGCATGCCCGGCTCGAACTTGACCAGCACGCCGTCAATCTTCGCACCGGCCCGCCGCCACAGCTCCAGCGCATCGGGATCATCGCGAAACTCGATGCCGACTTCCGCAAGGATGCGCTCCGCCGTGTTTTCAATGCGAAGAAGGTTGTCCTCTGACAGGATGTCATAGGTCGGGATGTTGCGCACGATATAGGGTCGGTGCAGGCCCTGCGGGCCGTGGCTGCGGCTTTCATGCCGCGCGCTTCGGCCAGAACGCTGGCGCTTCGGTTCGGGCTTCAGCACATCCACATCGCTCATCAAACCGGCCTCCATGCATTTTCCCGAAGAGTAGTAGGCTGCAAGGGCCTTGTAACGCTGGAAAATCATCATGGAGATGATAAGCTCAGATTATGGAAACACTCCGCCAGCTCATTCCGTCCGCAGGCAGTCTCGTGGTCTTTGAAGCCGCCGGGCGGCTGGAAAGCTTCAGCGCTGCCGCGCGAGAGCTGGCCATGACCCAGGCCGCTGTCTCCTACGCCATCGGCAGGCTGGAGGAGCAGGTGCAGGTTCCGCTGTTCAGGCGGGAGCATCGCCGGGTCCGCCTGACCGAGGCCGGACAGCGGTTCCATGCCGATGTGTCGCTTGGCCTCTCCCACATCAGGCAATCGGCGCAGGCGTTGCGCGCTGCCACCAGCGGCGCCCATGTGACGCTCTCCTGCTCGACGGCCTTTGCCGCCTTCTGGATGGTGCCGCGCATGCAGCAATTTCGCGAAGACTTGCCGGAAATCGACCTGCGCATCCAGACATCCGACCGTGACCTCGACCTGATCGGCGAGGGCATTCCGCTCGGCATTCGTGGCGGGCGGCGGGAAGATTGGCCACGCTACCACTGCGAAGTGCTGGCTCCGGAAGAAATCTATCCGGTCTGCGGGATGACCTACCTGGAAAAATTCGGTTCGCCCGCATCAAACCCTGATCTGCTTTCCCATCGGCTGATTCATCTGGAGGAGCCGTTTCGCCAGGCCGCCACCTGGAAGGAATGGTTTGCCTCGGTCGGCCTTGGCGGCAGGTCGGTTCCCAAGGGCCTGCAGATCAATGACTATGTGCTGGTGCTCCAGTCCGTCATCGAGGGCCAGGGCATTGCGCTCGGCTGGCATCATCTGGTGCAGGCGCTGGTGAGCAAGGGTGTACTGGTGCGCCTTTCCGGTCATACGTTGAAGACCGGCAATCATTTCCACGTAACCTGGGCGGCTGACCGTGCCTTGGCGCGCCCGGCAACTGAGGTGCGCGATTGGCTGCTGGCGCAGCGCGCCACCTAGCCATTCTGTCCCTTGCCGTCCTTCCAGCGCGCTGCGGCCGGGCCCTAGTTTTCGTGAAAGATGTCAGGCGTGAACAGGCGGTGTTTCACGTCAGCGAGTTCCGTGGAGTATCGGTTGCAGATGATCAGGCCGGTCCTTTGCTTGAAACTCTCCAAATCAGTCTCACGGTCGGCACCCATGATCGGGTGCAGGTCCAGCAAAGGCTCATAGATCAGGGTCGCGACACCTGCTTCTTCCAGCTTTCGCCAAACGTCGACCACGCTGGATTCTCGCATGTTGTCAGAGCCGTTTTTCATGACCAGACGAAAGATCCCGACCGGCTTGTCGTCTGCACGCAAGCGCACTGCCTTTACAATCTCGTCCTTGCGGACTTCGTTTGCGTGAATCACCGCGCTGATCATGTGCTGTGGCAAATCAGCGAAGTCTGTCCGCAATTGCTTGGTGTCTTTCGGCAGGCAGTAGCCGCCAAAGCCGAATGACGGATTGTTGTAGTGGTTGCCAATGCGCTCATCAGCGCAGACACCTTCGATCACAATGCGCGTATCGATGGAGTGGCTGAGCGAAAACGTGTCGAGTTCATTGAAGAACGCCACGCGCATGGCAAGGTAGGTGTTGGAAAACAGCTTGATGGCTTCCGCTTCCTTCATCGAGCACATCAGTGTTGGTGTGTTCTGGCGTGCCGTGCAGCTTTTCAGGAGGTTGAGAAAACCATGGGCGCGGGGGTCACGGGTGAAACGATGATCCTGCTTGGATGCAGCGAATCCTGCAAAGCCGACCCTTCGCGCAGGAATTCCGGCGCAAAGACAATCTGCAGATCAGGAAACTGCTCTGCCATCTCATCACAAAAGCCGATGGGAACCGTCGACCTGATAACAGCAACAGCGTCGGTTGCGGCATCCTGGATCAAACGAAGCGTGGTCACTATAGAGCTTGTGTTCAGTAACATGCTGACTGAGTCAAAATCCGTCGGCGTGCAAATGATGACATAATCAGCGCCCTGCAAGGCAACCATGGGATCAGTTGTCGCCATGATCTGAAATCCGGTCTGGGAAATCAGATCTTCCAGCTCGGGATCCCGAAAAGGGCATATGCGATTTTCAAGTGCATCAATCTTGTCCCGATCGATATCGTAGACAACCACATCATACTCGGACGCGAGCAGGCAGGCATTGGCCAGACCCACATAGCCGCATCCGAAAACCGCGATCTTCACTGTTCGAGTTGCCAAGGTGCGTATCCCCAATGCCCCTTCCCAGGGTCTCCTGATTTACACGTCCAAACCGGTTTCGGCGAGTTCTTCGTCCATAAGCGCTGCCTTTACAGACAGCGCTCGCCCAGCAATGGATTGAGCCGCCGCAGCGCGCCAATCATTTCCGGCGAAGGGCAATGAAGGGAGTGGAGGGCAGGCAGGTAACGGTAGTGCCGATCCGCTGACAGGCCGCAAGCGCGGCAGACGTGCTCGGCATCACCACAAGACGATCAACTGGTGCGGCAGGCGCGATCTGCCGGTCCTTCAAGCCGGCACTGCTGCACGAACTGACAATGGCGAGCACGTCGCGGAAATAGGCACCATAGCTCCAGCTGGCCTTGATTCTGCGGATCGCCGCAGCCGCATGCCCGGTCCTTGGGGCAGGTTCGTCCAGATAGGCAGCTACGGCCTTTGCCAGCGCTTTCACATCGCCCATCGGCACAAGTGTGCCGCAATCATCGTCCAACAGTCCCTGGCCCCGGACAACCGTCTTGGTCTCTTCGATCCGGCACTATTGCTGTGCCGTGTCGCGCACGAAGCTTGAGGGAAAGACGACCTTCCTCGAAGAGGCGAAAATCTCCTCGAACCGTGACGCCTCATAGAAGGCCGCAATTTCGTGAACCAGTGACACCACCGGAAGCCCAAAAGCCGCCAGCGACCGCCCGGCGTGGAAGGACTCACGTTCGGGCGATCTGCCGCGAACAAAGTCCAGATCGAAGAAGGTAGGGTGCCGCTCTTAGAGGTGTTTCCAGTCCGTTCCGGGACTTTCCCCGTTGCGTTCAACCTCATGGCGGAAAGGTCCGGGGAAAGTCGTCATCACGAATTTGCCAAGTGCCACCGCGTTGCCGTTTCCGCGATATTGGCAATGTCGGAATGACGGGCCTGAAATCCCAGCACCGCGCGTGCTTTGGCAGGGTCTGCGACCAGCGCGGCAGGATCACCCGGCCGGCGGGGACCGATGTCATGGGGAACGTCACGGCCTGTCGCCTTGCGCACAGCCTCGATGATCTGGAAGACCGAGGTGCCTTTGCCGCTTCCGATATTGAACTGGTCGCTGGCGCCACCGTTCAGCAAATAGTCACAGGCCAGGACATGGGCGTGGGCGAGATCGGTGACATGAACATAGTCACGGACCGCGGAACCGTCTTGCGTGTCGTAATCGTCGCCGAACACCCGAAACCCATCCATGCGGCCGAGCGCGCTCAGGATTGTACGCGGAACCAGATGGGTCTCTTCGCGATGCGCCTCGCCGATCTCGCCTTCCGCATCGGCGCCGCATGCATTGAAGTATCGCAGGCAGACGGACCGCAGGCCATAGGCGGAACTGAAGTCCTGCAAAATCCCTTCGACAATAAGTTTGGTGCGGCCATAGGGATTGATGGGAGCAGGCGGCGTATCTTCGCGGATGGCAACCACATCCGGCGTGCCATAAATTGCGCAGGTTGACGAGAACACGAGGGGCACATTGCCGGCGTCACGGGCGGCCATAGCAATGTTGAGCGAGCCCGAGACATTGTTGTCGTAGTATTTTCCCGGATCGGTGACGGATTCTCCGACATAGGCATGCGCCGCGAAATGGATTGCTGCCACAGGATCAACCTGCGCAAACGCCTGCGCTACCGCTGCGGCGTCGCGGATGTCGCCCTCCACTGCCGTTCCCCATTTCACGAAGTCCCGGTGACCCTCGATGAAATTGTCAAACACGACCGGTGCAAAGCCTGAACCATGCAGCGCCTTGCAGGTATGGCTGCCGATATAGCCGGCTCCGCCAAAAACCAGGATTCGCTTCATGCCACGGCATCCGCGTAATAGGTCCGGAAGTAGTCGACCGTGGAGACAAGCCCTTCCCGGAAGGGGATCCGGGGTGTCCAGTGAAGCTCGTTCTGCGCCCGCGTGATGTCGGGCTTGCGCCGCTTCGGATCGTCTTGCGGCAGTTCCCGCGTCACCACCTGCGACCGCGAACCGGTCATCGCGATCACGATGCGGGCGACATCGCCCACCGTGATCTCCTCGGGATTTCCGATGTTCACCGGCGTCTCGACCGAGTCACATTCCATCAGCGCAACCAGTCCGTCGATCAGATCCGCGACATGGCAGAAGGACCGGGTTTGAGAACCGTCGCCGTAGATCGTGATATCGTGACCCTGCAGTGCCTGCGTGATGAAATTGGAGACCACCCGCCCGTCCATCGGGTTCATTCGCGGTCCATAGCAATTGAACACCCGCGCCACCCTGATCTCGATGCCGTGCACCCGCTTGAAATCAAACGCGAGCGTTTCGGCGATGCGCTTGCCCTCGTCATAACAGGACCGGGGGCCTATCGGATTGACGTTGCCGAAATAGGCCTCCGTCTGGGGATGCTGCAACGGGTCGCCATAAATCTCGCTGGTCGAGGTCAGCAAAATCCGCGCATTGGTCTTGCGGGCCAGTTCCAGTGCATTGAGCGTTCCCAGGAAATTGGTCTTTGCCGTTTCAATGGGATGAAGCTGGTAGTGGGGAGGCGAGGCCGGCGAAGCCAGATGGAAGATGCGATCATAGTCTCCGGCAAACGGGGCCTGCACATCATGCTCATGGAATTTGAACGAGGGATTGCGCATCGCTTCTGAAAGGTTGCGCAAGCGTCCGGTGAACAGGTTGTCGATGCCTGTCACGATGTGCCCGTCTGCCAGCAAGCGGTCACACAGGTGCGACCCTAGGAAGCCGGCCGCTCCCGTCACGAGAATCTTCATTTTCGCTCCCTCCGGGCCTGCTCCCGGAGAGTTCTTGGTGAACCATTGTCTCTCCGATATTCCTTTTACCTAAGCTGGCTCAAATTCCGGTGTCAATAAATCAACGGGATACCGCCGATCACGGATTGTCGTTCGGGCGCCGGAATTTCCTACTCAACATCGGGACGACCGATGAGGGTTCAGAGAAACAAGTCCCGATTGCCCGGGGAAAGACCCATGAGAACGGCTGAAGCATCCCATGACCAAGACGATTGTCAATTTTCATGGTCCCAAGACCGCCGGCACGACCTTTGGCGTGCAGATGCACCGGGCACTCTCAGGGGCTCAAATTCCGGACGCGTTTCAGCACATCCAATTGAAGGGCGATACGACCCAAGGCGACGACTCCGCCCGCCTGAGACGGATCTTTCAGGAAAGGTTCAGCGAGCAGCACGGCAAATGCGGATCGAGGGCACGACGCAGTTGATGTCAGGCGTTCACCAGATGTCATGGGTGCCGACCGGCTACGTAACGATGAAGAGCCTGAAGCACTGGATGGGATTTCCCGATGTCCGCCTGATTTTCTGGAACCGCGTGGCGCCCAATTCAAGGAACGGCGACAGCGGCAGGCTGGCGCTTGTTGCAGCACGCGAGCCTGGCCGCCTGGTCTGCACATCCCGCCATGAAATGGGCTAGCCCTTTGTTGAAGGCGATGAAATACTGCCACGGAAAAAGCGGGGCCACCCGTTCATGTTCGGCGAGACAGGCGAGTGCCTCTTCGTGGTGGCCCAGATAGAGATATTGCCGAGCCGGATAGAGATGGGCGATCGGGTTGGTAGGTGCCAAAACACCGGCCAACAGAAAGCGCCGATGATGAGTTTCGAACGCGCTGACTGCAATCAAGTCCATCTCGCACTCCAGCGATCATCGACCAAGGAGCCAATTGTCATGCATACAGACGCACAAGGAAACGCGCTTTCCGGCGCTACAGTGGAAGCAACGACCCTCTTCGATCAGGCCATCGAGGCCTTCAACACTTTTTGTGGCGATCCGGTCGGCCTCGCCGACCAGGCCATTGCCATGGCACCGGGCTTCGCCATGGCACATATTCTCAAGGCGCACCTGTTTGGACTGGCGACTGAGCCGGAGGCCGCGAAGGAAGCTCGGGCGATTCTCGACACGGTGAAGTCCCTGCGGTTGTCGGAGCGGGAGGCGTCGCATGTCGCGGCACTCGAGCTGCTGCTTGGCGGTGAATGGACTGCTGCGGCCAGCGCGCTCGACCGGCACAATGCAGACCATCCGCACGACATCCTGGCCTTGCAGTCGGGCCATCTGATGGATTTCTACCGCGCCAACGCGCGCAGCCTGCGCGACCGCATCGCCCGTGTCCTGCCGACATGGTCGGGCGACATTCCGGGCCATTCCATTCTGATCGGAATGCATGCGTTCGGGCTGGAGGAAACCGGCGACTACGGCCGCGCCGAGGACGCGGGCCGCCGCGCGCTCGATCTCCAGCCGCTCGATTCGTGGGCGCACCACGCCGTCGCCCATGTCATGGAGATGCAGGGCCGCGCCGAGGATGGCATCGGCTGGATGATCGCCCGCGAGCCGCACTGGACCGGCGCCGACAATTTCTTCAGGG
This sequence comes from Zhengella sp., assembly GCA_041738295.1. Lineage (GTDB taxonomy): Bacteria > Pseudomonadota > Alphaproteobacteria > Rhizobiales > Rhizobiaceae > Zhengella. The sequence goes on from JBGSQC010000276.1 coordinate 7,534, forward strand.
TTCACAATTGGTGGCACCGCGCGCTCTGCCATCTCGATCTCGAACAGGCGGAGCAGGTTCTTGCCCTCTATGACGGACCGATCCGCCAAGACCGCTCCATGGTCGCGCTCGACATGGTCGACGCTTCCGCGCTGCTGTGGCGGCTTACCCTCACCGGCCATGATGTCGGCGATCGCTGGCAGGAACTGGCGACGGCCTGGGACAACCATGCCGACGGACGCTCCTATCCGTTCAATGACTGGCACGCGGTAATGGCCTATCTTGGCGCGGGCCGGACAAGCGATGCCGAGCGCATCCTTGCGGGGTTCCGGGAAGGTCAAGGCGCGGCGGAAATTGACTCCTGGGGCCGAAAGACCGCGCTGCCGCTGGTGGAAGGCTTCACCGCGTTCTGGCAGGGCGACTACGAGACCGCGGCAGACCGTTTGCACGGCGCACGCCAGATCGCCAACAGCTTTGGCGGCAGCCATGCCCAGCGCGACATCATCGACTGGACCTTGACCGAGGCGACACTGCGGGGCGGCCTGACAAGCATGGCCGAAGCGCTCGCCAGCGAGCGGCTTGCGCTCAAGCCTCATAGCCCTGTGAACAGGTCTTTCCTGCGCCGCGCCGGATCTCTCGCCACGCCCACGGTAAAAGCCGCGTGACAGGTATTCACGCGCCCCGGCCCACAGTTGGCAGGGGCGCGTTGAGGGTACGCCATCCCGAAGGTCACCAGCCGTCGATATCCGTTACCCGGGCAACGTTGAGAGCAGGCTATGGAAACAGGTTTCATGTCTTTCATTCAATTTTCCGGGCCAAGAACGGCGCGCCATGCTGTGCCGCAGTCGGGATCTGCGATCTACAATCGCCATGCCGAGTTCTACGGGCGGAAGCACGACCGGTGAATGTGCAGGGCAGGTCACGCGAGGACGTCGACTTTATTCGAAATTGACAATCCGGTTTGTCGGTTTGTTACTGCGCAGCGACGATTTGGTTTTCCGCAACATAGCCCAATTGCGCACCGTCTCGCGCCACCAGCGCCCAGCCATCCTTCAGTTCGAGAAGCCTGACAAGCGTGCCAACGGCAAGCGGTGCGGCTTCGATCTGCGATCCGTTTGGCGCTTTCAAGACTGCGGCTGCGCTGATGACGACATGCGTCGGCTTCTTGGGAATGATGGGTGCATTGTCGCCGTCGAGCACCTGGGTCGGCGCGGCCAGAGGGAAGGAGTTGCCGATGATGGCGAGACGCGGCTGCTGGCGGAAATTGAACTGGTTTTCGCTCAGCGCCGGCAGGACGCGTTCGACATGCAGACCCAATTCTGTGACTTCGATCAAGCCGTCCCCGTCTCCATCCGCATTCGCAAACCCGTCAAGCAGTGAATAGGTAAACAATCCATGGTTCTTGTAGCCTTCGAGCGCGGGCTGGGTGTCGGTCGAAGCGGTCAAAGTGGTGCGGCCCGTGGCCTTTGAAAAGCGATCGAAGGCGCTCACCGATTCAAGTCCGCGCGCTGCTGCCTGCATGGTCATGCTGCCGCTTTCGCAGGTGTCGTAAAGCAATACCGATTTCTCGGCCTTGATCATGGCGAACCATGTCGCCCATTGCTCCTGACCGATACCGGACGCCACGACCGACGCATCACCATCGTAGATGAAATCCTGCGGAATGAAGAAGTAGCGGCCGTCCAGTGTCTTTCCGTGACCAGCAAGATAAAAAACAAAGACATCCACCGGCTTTACCCGCGCACTGAGGTCATCGAAGGCCGCCTGGATACCGGCCCTTGTGGCACGGGCATCGGCAACCGAAAGTGTTTCGACACTTGAATAGAGGTTTCCGGCTGCCGACTTGAATGCGGCGGTAATGCTGTTGGCATCCGCCACGGCAAAGCCCAGCTTCAGCCGGCTGTCTGCGTAATCGTCGACCCCGATACTGAGAACGAACAGGCGCGGTCGCTCACCTTTTGGCGCCACGTCGCCCGGCGCAGCGGGCGCGGCGGCAGCCACCTCGACAATGTAATTTGCCGGGTCGGAAACGATCAGGTTGGCGGAATTGTAGGCAGCAATCGAAATTACGTTGGGTCCGGGAACAAGCGTGATTTTCAGCGACTCCCGACGGTTCGGTCCCTGGGCGGTACCGGCCACTTCGCCCGTCACTTTTTGCAGGACGCCGTTTCGCCGCCACTCGACGCGGCCAAAGCCGCCACCGGCGTCTGTCAGCTCGACTTCGATTTCGGCGCTGTCACTCTGGACCGGGCCTTGGGGCGCTGCAGGCGAGACGATTTTGATCCGGGGCGGCAGTCCTGTGGCGAGGATCTTGTCGAGATCAAGCTTGGCCGCTGCTTCGCGCACCTTTCCCTGGGGATCGCCGGCCAGTGCCTCGGCCACGAGGTCGGGGCGATACAAAGCATTGTAGACCTGATCAATGGAGATGACGTCCGTGCCGCGCACGAGGTTCAGCCTCTTGGCGCCATTGGGCGAGGTGTTGAAGAAACCGTCCGGGGTTACGACAGCCCACTCGCCATCGGGGAAGGACATGAAGCGGGCGATCTCGATGTCCCGGCCAATGTCAAACAGCCTTGAGACACCGTCGCGCGTTGACAGCACCACGTGCTTTTCATCGGCCGAGACACCCATGCTGTAGAAATTGCCACCGCCCAACTCGCCGCGATGCTTGCGGTAAAATTCAAGCAAAAACGGTTTGCCGGAATTGTCCGGACGCACATCGTCGTACCCGTCCACCCCGTCGCGCGTAGCCACGGTTTTGAAGTCACTCGTGCGGTAAATCGTCAGCGTTTGCCCCGCCACGACACTGGCAAACTCAACATTGCGCGAGAGGAAGGTCTGACCGACGATGTACTGGAGCAGGGCACCATCCGACGTCTGATAGACGTAGAGCGCATTCATGGTGACAACGATAATCCGCCCAAGGTCGTCCTGCACCTTGATCTGCTGGATCAAGGCGTCCGTTTCTGCGGGGTAGGGGACTACCCACTTCACCGACAAGTCCCTGGCATTGACGGCAAGCGCCGACGTTTTGCCTGCCATGAAAACGGTTTGCCCGTCAGCGGAGTAGGTGAAGTGCCGCAGATAGATGTCGGCGATCTGTTTTTCCTGAAGCAACTGCCTTGTTTCGACATCGAACCGCTTCAGGACGCCCTTGCTGCCGAGCATCATGGTCTTGCCATCTGGAGCGAAAGCGATTGACCCGGTCCCCTTGTCGGAGCGCTCGGTCAGCGGGTGTTGCGTTCCCTTGGCGATATCAACCAGGATCGACTGGCCGTCTGTCACGCCAATGGCCGCATGGGACCATGTCGGTGATGTTGCCTGAATGGTCTCCGTATACTCCTTGCCATTATCGAGCCCTTCCGCCAACACGCGCAGCTGCCGGTTGACAAGATCGAACACCCTCAGCCGGTTTCCGCCCTTGCCGGTGAGCAGCGTCCCGTCCGGCGACCATTTCTCATCGTAGACGTCGATGCTTCCTCCCTCGATCTCACCCTTGAGCGCGAGGGTCTTCGCATCCCACAGCATGGCAGAGGCTGCCTCGCTGGTAATCAGCAAGCTGGCGTCATCGTCCGAGAAAGATGCCCGCCCGCCTGCGGCAACCTCGGTTTCAAGGGAATGGATCATTAATCCGTTGGTGGCGTCCCAGATCTTTCCGTCGCGGCTGTCTGCAACCGAGGCAAGCTGTTGGCCGTCGGGCGAAAAGGCAACGGCCCAAGCCCGATCCGAGTGGCCGGAAAGCGGAACAGGCGGCTTGTCGCCATCAACATCCCAAACCACGCTCGTGCCGTCTGCCACGGCCGCCACAACACGGCTTCCATCAGGGCTTATGGCAACCCCTTGGGCTTCACCGCCATCAGTCTTGAACTGCTTGACAAGCGCGCGCTGGGGCATTTGCCATACGCAAATATTTCCATCCAACGCTGAAGTTGCAATTCGTGTACCGTCGCGACTGACCGCGACGCCGGTCAGCATGCCGGTCTCATGGCACGTAGGGTCGTTGAGAAAGCTCCCCTTTGCGATAACCGCGCCGTCAGCTGTCGATACGATGTGATAGGGGTGCCCTATGGAAGCGGCCAGAAGCTGTTGCTCGTTCAAGAACACCAGATGGTCCAGGCTGTCCTTGAAGAGGGGCCTCACCAAGGCACCCTTGCTGTCCAGAAGGCTGACGCCTTCATCAGTGGCGACGGCGAGGAAATCGCCACTGGGCGATACCGCCAGCGCCCTGATCTTGGACTCCTGCCGGACCTTCCATAGGACGAGACCGGTCCCGATCGAGAACGCCGTCAGGCCACCTTCGTCATTGCTCGTGTAGAGAGTGCGGTCGTCGGGCGAGAAGCCGATCTGACTTGCGCCGAGCACACCATAGCCGGTCACGAACAGGCGCATGAACCTGCCGCTTTTGGTGGACCACAGACGGATGCCGTCCTCGGCGCCCGAGGTCGCCACCATCTCACCGGAATTGGAGAACCGGACATCGAACACTTGGCCGGCATGACCAATCTGGGGCGTGATTTCGAAACTGCGGACGGCTTTGCGCGGATCTTTCGTCAACAGCCTCTCCGCGACCCAGGCCTGCTTGCCAGGTGCGATCTCGAAGCGGATCCAGCCATCGCGGGTTTCAAGACCCTCAAGCCGCGTTCCGGGTTGGAGCTTGCCGACGACCTTGCTGTTTGAGCCGGGTGTGTTGCGGGCATTGACCGCGGAGCCGGATTTGACAAGAAAGCCTTCGGCAAAGGCTGGGTGAACCGGAAGCCCGGCAAGCAAGACAAAGGTCAAAAAGATCAGTGCCGACTGCAAGCCAAGGCGAAAGGCCGAACTCAGCGTCATGCAATCCTCCGACAGCATAGGCACCCCGATGGCAGTTCTACTGACACGTCCTGCGCCGCACAAGGGCGATTGGAAACCGGGAACGTCATTGTGATTTTTCGGGACCAGAGAACCTCCATCATTCCGCATTGGTTGTGGACGGGATGACAAGTATGAACTGTACTCGGTTTTCGGTCAGGCTGGTCCTCAACCGATCAGACAGGCTAGGAAACGGCCGGGGTTTGAGGAAGATCAGTTCACCAGATTGAAGGACGCATCAGGCCTGCATGTGCCGGCCAATCCCTGCCGCGAGGATGGCATCGGTGGTGCGATATTCTGCTCGCGGCACAAGGACTTTGGCCGCATGACGAACCAACCATCGGGAAGGGCGCCTTTCTCCCGGCACTAAAGACACTGACCTGAGACCCTGAAGCTCCTCCAGATTTGTGTAGAGTCCGTCCCAACCAGGAGACGGACAACATGAAGCGATCACGGTTCACTGAGGAACAGATCATCGGGATTCTGCGTGAGCAGGAAGCCGGGATGAAGACG
>JBGSQC010000041.1:0-5147 GCA_041738295.1 Zhengella sp.
CGAGCCTTGCAGGGCGGCCAGATCATCGGCGTTCACGCCGTCCGGCGCCTCGGCAAAGGCATAAAGCCCGGTGCCCTTGCGCGGGAAAGGATAGACGGCAAGCGCCACGTCGGTGACTGCCGGGTGGCGCTTCATCGCGGCGATGATGGCCGGGCCTTCCAGATCAATGCGGTCGCCGGTGCCTTCGCCATCCGACCAGTTGAAGATGCCGCGCGTGACTGCATTGTACAGCTTCTTGCCGGTGGCAAGCCAGATGCGCGAGGGCAGCGAGCGGCGCGCCAGAACGCGCTTTTCACTGGGCGTTAACAGATGCGGCGCAAAGGCGCGCTTCTGCTTGATCAAATGGCGGCGGTCCTCATAAGCCATGGTGCGGAAGATGCGGCCGCGCTTCCTGTGCACCTTGGCGAGCTGAAAATCGATGACGCCGGCTGAACCATCCGGCAGCACCAGCCAGTTTTGCGGCTTGGCAATGTCATTGTGGGTGACGCCAACACGGCGCATGGCCTGCAGCAGGCGGCGCGCATCTTTGTACCAGAAGGCGTCCTGCGGGCGGGCCAGATGCAGCGGCGTGCCATCGGCCCAAAGGCGATAGAGCCCGTCACTGTCGGTCTTCAGGATGGTTGGCGTGCCGGGAATGCCCTTGACCGCTTCCAGCCCGCGAATTTCCTTTCGTGCCAGCCACCAGGCAACGGGCCTTGACCACCATGGCGCCACTGAGACGATACGGCGGATGACGGCGACATCCGGCGCATCCGAGAAATAGCCCTTGTGGGTCTCGGAAAAGACATCGCGCTTCAACACGGTTGTGGAAATGAAATCAGGCATGCGGCGGTCCAGAACTTCAGACCGCCTCCATAGACGAACTGGTGCCGGTTGCAACCGGTGACCCGCCTTTGCCGGTGTTCCAAATTCAATGATGGCCGTTTGCAGCCTCGGCACGAACCGATTTCAGCGAATTGTGTTCCCAGATCGCCACGATCACCAGGATCAGGCTGGTGATGATGGTGACGGCAAGGGGCTGAAGGAACGGCGCGGCAGCGGCAAGGGCGGCCAGCAACGCGACGCCTGCCATGTGGGAGAGCGGCGGACGGCCAAAGAAGGCCATCTTGAAGAGGCTGACGCCGGCCAGATAGAGCGCCGCGCCGCCAACCACGCAGAGGATGAGGGGCCATTGCGAATGGCCGAGCGGATGGGCGAGCGCCAGTTCATCGCCTGCCGCCACCACAATGATGCCGGCAACGATGGGAATGTGCAGGTAAGTGTAGGCAAGACGGGCGACGCGGCCGACATCCTGTGCGCTGGAAAACTGCCTGAGCGCGTAATCCTGGCCGATGGCGAAATAGATCCACCACATGGCGAGCGCTCCAACCAAGGCTGCCGCGAAGGCTGCAATCTCCGGCCCCGTGCCTGTGAGATCGGCAAAGGTGGCACCGGTGACGAGAATGGATTCGCCCAGCGCGATGATGATGAACAGCCCGCAACGCTCGGCCATGTGATGGGGATCGACATCCCATGTGCCGACTTCGGAGGCCCCAAGGCCCGGCGTCCAGAAGCGGGCGACAGGACCGGCAAATTTGATGGCGAGCGCGATCACCCAGAGCACGATCTGCATCTCGTGGCCTGCCAACGCCCCGGCGATCCAGAAGACACCGGCAAATGCCAGCCAGGCTGCGATGCGGATGAAATTTGTCGCGCGCAAAGGTGAGTGGGCCTTGGTCGCCCAGACCATGAAAAGCGTTCGGCCGACCTGCATGGAGGTGTAGGCGACGGCGAAGGTCAGGGCACCTGCGCCGAAGGCCTTGGGCAGGGCGGACGACATGACGAGGCCTGCCGCCATCAGCGCAAACAGCATCAGGCGCACGGGGATGCGTGCCGGATCAAGCCAGTTGGTGACCCAGGTTGTGTACATCCACACCCACCAGACGGCGAGCAGCAGGAAAGCGGTTTCCGCCGCGCCTGCCGGAGTAAGATGGTGCAGAAGGCCGTGGGATAGCTGCGTGATGGCAAAAACGAAGATCAGGTCGAAGAACAACTCGACGAACTCAACCTTCGCATGGCTCCCGTCAGCGCGCTTGCGCAGGTAGTTTTCCTTCGGCCAGAATCCGCTTGTCATGATGCCCCTCGAACCGGTTTTTGCCGGAGACTAGCCACGACCCTGCGGCAAAATCAACTCGCTCATCTCAGCCCTTTGCATTGCCCAGCGAGATGCTACGCCCGGCGCGTTCGGGCACCGGCAGTGCGGCATGGGCCTCAGCCATCGCGGCAATGCTGGCCAGCACATCAGCGGGGAAGGGCGCGGACTTTCGCACCGAAAGGTCGACATGGACGGCCAGCGCCTCTGCGGTGGCGGCGATCCAACCATCCTCGTGGATGATTTCCTGGAAGACACGAAGGCGCTTGGCATCATGCTCCAGCAGACGGAAGGTGACGGTGACGCGGTCGCCCAGCTGAAGTTCGCGCAGATAACAGACGTGGAATTCTGCGGTGAAGGCCGAGAGGTTGCGGGTCTTCACATAGTCGATGCCGATGCCGAGCTGATCATAGGCCTCGTCGGCGCAGCGGTCGCACAGCACGTTGTAATAGGCCATGTTCATGTGGCCATTGTAGTCGATCCACTCGGGCACCACCTGCATGGGGGCCGAGATAAAGGGCCTTGGCTGTGACATGAAGAAAACCTCGCCGCATTTGATCCTCTGCGCAGTGGACAAGCCGCTGACGAAGGCCAATAAATCAGGACCAAGGCGTAACAAATCCGCCTGCGCGGCGCAAAGCCGGGAATGCAAAAACACGGGAGAAGACCATGGCCTTGGCCGACTTGCAGCAGGTGGAACGAAACGACAGCGGCATTGCAACGGTTGTCGGCATCCTGAAACAGCACTTTGGCGAGCGCTGCCAGACCGGCCAATCAATGCGCGAGCAGCATGCCCACACCATGAGTTATCTGCCGGCGCAATTGCCCGATGCGGTGGTGTTCGCCGAAACATCAGCTGATGTGCAGGAGGTGGTGCGCACCTGCGCTGCCCATCGCGTGCCGATCATCCCCTTTGGCACTGGCACCTCGCTTGAGGGCCATGTGAATGCGCCTGGCGGGGGCATCTCACTCGACATGTCGCACATGAACCGCATCCTCGCCGTCAACACGGAAGATCTCGACGTGGTGATCGAGCCCGGCGTCACGCGCGAGCAGCTGAACGACCATCTGCGTGCCACCGGCCTGTTTTTCCCGATTGATCCGGGCGCAAATGCCTCGCTCGGCGGCATGGCGGCGACGCGGGCTTCGGGCACCAATGCGGTGCGCTACGGCACGATGCGTGAAAACGTGATGGCGCTGACGGCGGTGATGGCCGACGGGCGCGAGATCACCACGGCGAAGCGCGCGAAGAAGTCGTCCGCCGGCTATGACCTGACACGCCTCATCGTCGGCTCGGAGGGCACACTCGGCATCATCACCTCGCTGACGCTGAAACTGCAGGGCATTCCGCAGGCGATTTCCGGCGGGGTCTGTCCGTTCCCGACGCTGGATGCAGCCAGCCAGGCGGTCATCATGACGATCCAGATGGGGATTCCTGTGGCGCGCATCGAACTGTTGAACGCGCTCGGCATGAAGTCCATCAATGCCTATGCCAAGCTCGATTATCCCGAAAGCCCGTGCCTGTTCCTCGAATTCCACGGCTCGGATGCGGGCGTGAAGGAGCAGGCGGAAATGTTCGGCGAGATCGCTGCGGAGCTGGGCGGCGGTCCGTTCCTGTGGACCACCGTAGCCGAAGAGCGTGCCAAGCTCTGGAAGGCGCGCCACAATGCCTATTATGCGGGCTTGGCGCTTCGACCCGGCTGCCGGGGCATCTCGACGGATGTCTGCGTGCCGATTTCGCGGCTTGCCGAATGCGTTGCCGAGACCGAGGCCGATATTGCCGCTTCCGGGCTGATCGCGCCGATTGTCGGCCATGCGGGCGACGGCAATTTCCATGTGCTGCTGCTGCTCGACATGGAGAACCACGCGGAGATCGAGGCGGCGGAAGCCTTTGTCGAGCGGCTTAATCTGCGCGCCATCGCCATGGAAGGCACCTGCACCGGCGAGCACGGCATCGGGCAAGGCAAGATGCGCTTTCTCGGTCTCGAACTCGGGGCCTCGGTCGATTTCATGCGGGCGGTGAAGACGGCGTTTGATCCGCTCAACATCCTCAATCCGGGCAAGATCCTGCCGCTGGGGTGATCACGAAAGGCAGGTCTGCCACTTTCCTGCCATGCGGGATCGGCTAAGGTGTCCGGCACGCAAATCAAGGAATCGAGCCGCTGAACCGCCTGTTCGTCATTGCCGGGTCGCTCGTCGTGATGGTTCTTGCCGTCGCGCTGGTTGGGCCGTGGTTTGTCAACTGGACGGGCTATCGCGCTGATTTTGAACGGGAAGCCAGCCGGATTGTCGGACGCCAGGTGACGGTCAAGGGCGAGGCCTCGGCACGCCTGCTGCCGTTTCCTTCTGTCACTTTCACCGATGTGGAGGTGACCGGACCGGACGGCGCGCCGCCGGTGATGGTGGCCAAGCGCTTTTCCATGGATGCCGAGCTCGCCCCGTTCCTGCGCGGCGAAATCCTCATCTTCGACATGCGGCTGGAAGAGCCGAAGCTGGCGTTGACGTCGCAGGCCGATGGCACGCTGGATCTGGCGCTGCGCCCGCAGGCGCCTGCCGGGGTGTCGCAGGTGACGCTGGAATCGCTAAAGATCACCAATGGCGCGATCACGCTGGACCATGCGGCAAGCGGGACCAAGCACCAGCTTACCGAGATTGACGGCGAGGTTTCCGCCGACACGCTGGCCGGGCCGTGGCGGTTCCTGGGCCGTCTTGGCATTGACGGACAGGCAGTCGCGCTGTCGGCCTCAACCGGCACGCCGGATGCTGACGGGCGGATGCGCATGCGCCTTGTCATCGAACCGGAGCGCCTGCCGGTGACCGTGGAAACCGATGGCCCGGCATGGCTGGAGGCTGCCTCGCCGCGCTATTCCGGCCGCTTCAAGATTGCGCCCCGCAACCTTGAAGAGGGCAGCGCAAGGCAGGCCTTTGCGATTTCGGTCAAGGAAGCTGATGCTGCCAAGCCGGCCTGGACCGACCTTATTGTCAGCGGGGATTTTGCCGCTGATCATCAGCGGCT
>JBGSQC010000054.1:0-7917 GCA_041738295.1 Zhengella sp.
GGGCTCGCGCGCCGCGTGGGAAGCGGACTGCGCGCTCCCAGGCCTCACGGCTCCGGCGCAGCGGCAGATCTTGACGATTGGCCCGTGATCGCCATTCCGACAACGACTGAAACCGTCGGAATCGGTGCCATGCCTGCCGCCATTGCCGATACAGCCGGGCGGCCGGGCGTGCTGAGCGCTGCCAGCATGGTGCCGACCGTGGTGCTGTGTGATCCGACGCTGACCACGGGCAATGGTCCCGAGGCGACGGCCGCTGCCGGGATGGATGCCTTGACCCACTGTCTGGAGGCCTATCTGGGAACCAGTTGGAACCCGCCGGCAGATGGGATCGCCCTTGAAGGCGTGCGCCGGGCCGGGGCGCACCTTGCGAGGGCGACATGGGAGGGCCGTGACATCGAGGCCCGGCGCGAATTGTTGGCGGCTGCCCTGTGCGCAGGGCTTTCGGCGCAGAAGGGCCTTGGCGCGGTTCACGCCCTTGCCCATGCATTGGAAGACGAAAGACCGGTTACCCGGCTGAAGACGCGGATCCGCCATGGCTGGCTGCACGCATCGCTGCTGCCGCCGGTGCTGCGCTTCAACGCGCCTGCCGTGGCTCATCGCTACGATGCGCTTCTGCAGGCGCTGGGTGCCGCTCAAGGAGCCGAACTGTCGGATGTGATCGAAGCGCTGGGAACCAGTCTGGCGATGCCGGTCCGGCTCTGCCCAAGCGATCTGGGTGCCTCGACACCTGGAACCATTGCCCGGCGCGCCGAGGAAGACCCGGCGACCCGCACGAACCCTCGCCATGTCACCGCGAGTGATTATCAGCGCATTCTTGAGGATGCCTTCGAAGGCAGCACCGCAAGGGTCGCGCGATCGGGCCTTGTGTAATGCCGGTGTTGCGCTACTGTTTTGAAGGAGGCTTCTTCGTAAAAAATACGAGGGGGAGGAGAATGAGTACGCCAGTCGCCGTTTTTCACGGCCCGTTTGGTCGTGTTTGCCTTTATTCCATGGATCGCTCGATGGTGTCGCATGCGCACCGCGAAGGGCATGTGATCTTCCACCTTCAGGGCCCGCATGGCGAAGTGGTGGTGGATGGACGACCCTATCCGCTCTCGCCCGGCCAGGCGGTTGCGGTCAGCCCGTGGCAACCGCATTTCTACCGCACGCTGGATTTTCGCACGCCGACCGTTTCGCTCGTTCTCTACATCCGTCCGGCATGGTTTCTCGATGCCAGCCGCCGTTCCACGGCATCGCTGCGGTTCGGCCGGGTCGGGGTCGAGGTGACGGATCCGTTGGCGCGGCTGGTCTATTCCAACGCCCATGCGATGATGGATCCTGACCGCGAAGACCCCTACATGGAAGAGCGCATCTGCGAACTGACGCAAGGCTGCTTTGACCAATCCTGGCAGTGGACGGATCGCGGGACGGATTTTGTCGGGCAGAACGTGCCGTTGCGCGATTTCCGGGTGCGCAAGGCGATGCGCCTTTTGCAGGATCGTCTCAGCGAGCCGCTGGAATTCGATACGGTTGCGCGGGAAGTGGGCCTTTCGCGTCCGCATTTCTTCAAGCTGTTCCGGCTCCAGATCGGGGTGACGCCCAATGTCTACCTGAACGCCTTGCGCATGGAGCAGGCGATCAACAGGCTCTCGGGCTCGCAGGATGCAGTGTCCGACATCGGGTTAGACCTCGGCTTTTCCAGCCAGGCCAGCTTTTCACGCTTCTTCATCGCCAATGGCGTGGTCGCCCCCAGTGCCTATCGCCGCTCGGTCCAGGTGCCGGTGCTTCAGTAAGCCCGCTGCTGCGCGCAACCGGTCACCAAGGAAACGGACTCTGTGCGCAAGGAACAGACTGTCGGGTATGCCATTTGCGCAAACTTGGGCCTAGGATTTCCATGCGTCACCGGATGAACACCGGCGGCGTTGACCGCCGGAAGAACACGGCGGCGGAACAGGGTTTGGGGGGGCATGAAGCGGTTCACCACACATCATCCGGTCTGGTCCGTCATCATCGCAATCGTGGTGGCGGTTATCCTCTGGCTGATCTTTGCACCGTGGCCTGCCGGTCTTGAGGAAACATTCGGCCGCAAGCGCATCTTCCTGAATGCGGTGTTTGGCGGCATCACGCTCGGCGCGCTCTATTTCCTGGTGGCTGCCGGCTTCACCCTGATCTTCGGATTGATGCGCAACGTCAACCTGGCGCATGGCTCACTTTACCTCCTGGGCGGATATCTCGGGTTCGAGATATCGGATGCCACGGGTTCCTGGCTGCTGGCCTTTCCGGTGGTGTTCATCGTCGTGGCCGCACTTGGCCTTCTCCTGCAGCATCAGGTTTTCCGGCGGATGGATGGGCAGGATCTGCGCCAGACGCTGGTGACCATCGGCCTGTCGGTGGTGCTGGCCGATATCATGCTATGGATCTGGGGCGGCCAGTCCTACACCATCCTGGCACCTGACTGGCTCTCGGGGCCGGTCGAACTGCCGGTCGTCAGCGGGGTGGGCAAGGACGGGCAGCCCGCCTGGCTTCGTTTCCCTGCCGTCCGTATCGCCATCCTGGTTGCGGCCATCGTCATCGGCGTCGCCATGTGGCTGGTTCTCAACCGCTCCCGCCTCGGCATGCTGATCCGCGCCGGAGTGGACGATCGCGAGATGCTGACCGCGTCCGGCGTGCGCATCCAGTATGTGTTTCTGGCCGTCTTTGCCTTCGGTGCCGGACTGGCAGGGGTGGGAGGCATTGTCGGCGGCACGTTCCAGTCTCTCAGTCCCGGCGAGGACACCCGATTCCTGCTGGCCAGCCTTGTCGTGGTGATCGTGGGGGGCATGGGGTCGATCCCCGGAGCGGCGCTGGGCGCCCTCATCATCGGGTTGGCCGAACAGCTGGGTCTGGTCTACGCACCCACCTATTCGGTGGTGTTCACTTTCCTGATCATGGCCTTGGTGCTGGCATTCCGCCCGCAGGGCCTGCTTGGACAGGGGCGCTGAATGGCCATTGAAGCGCGCCCGACAGCTGAAAAATCCTGGATCGAGCAGGTGGCGCCGGGCTGGTGGGCCGTTGGCTTGATCCTGCTTGCCATGCCGGCCTTTGCCGGTGATTTCGTGCTGTTCCAGGTCTTTGGCTGGACATTCGTTCTGGGCATGATTGCCTTGTCGCTGATGTTCCTTGCCGGTTACGGCGGCATGGTCAGCCTGATCCAGATGACGGTGGGTGCGCTGGGTGGCTACATGGTCGCCATTCTCGGGACGTCCGGCACAGCGCTCAGCCTTGGCCTGCCGTGGTGGCTCTACATTCCAGCGGCGATCCTGATTGCCTCGCTGTTCGGAACGCTTGTCGGGGCGCTGGCCGTGCGGACCGAGGGCATCTACACCATCATGATCACGCTCGCGATCGCCAGCGCGTTCTTCTATTTCACGCGGCAGAACTACGGCATCTTCAACGGCTATTCCGGGTTCAACCTGGTGGTGCCGCCGCAGCTGTTCGGCATCGATTGGCGCCAGCCGGTGCCGTTCTACTATCTGACGCTGGTCTGCGCGGCGCTGTCCTATGCGGCAGTGGTCTATGTGGCGCGCACGCCCTTCGGGCTGGCCTTGCAAGGTGTGCGGGACAATCCCCGCCGCATGGCAGCGTTGGGTTTTTCCGTCACCGCGCACCGGGTTGCGGCCTATACGTTTGCCAGTGTCATCGCGGCTGTCGGCGGCATCCTGCTGGTCTGGCAGAATGCGCAGGTTTCGCCCGGCACGGCAGGCATTCCACAGGTGATCGACATTCTGGTGATTGCCGTCGTGGGCGGGCTGAAGCGTCCGATCGGACCGTTCATCGGGGCCCTGATCTATGTGCTGCTGCGGGTGTTTTCTCCTGACGTGCTGCTGGCATTCGGCCTCTCGGGCGAGCGGTTCAAGCTGCTGATCGGCATGGGCTTCCTGCTGATCGTGTTCTTCTCGCCTGATGGCGTTCTCGGCCTTTGGGAAAAGTGGCGCGCACGCCGGGCGCACGCCGTTGATCCGCTGAGTGGCGCCGTTCGCGACACGGCGGGCGGAGGACGGCCATGACCGACACGAGCGCCGAACGTTTGGGATCGGTCAGTTCCGGCAATGCGCTGGAGCTGCGCGGCGTTACCAAGATGTTTGGTGCGCTGGCAGCCATTTCCGATGTCACTCTGTCGGTGCGACCGGGCGAGCGACGCGCCGTGCTTGGCTCGAATGGCGCAGGCAAGACCACGCTGTTCAACTGCGTTACGGGGGACTTCCTGCCCACCTCCGGCACTATCCGCCTGTTTGGCGAGGATGTGACGAGCTTTCCCGCCCATGAGCGGATCCGGCGCGGATTGCGGCGCACCTACCAGATCTCGCTGCTGTTCGGCGGGCTCAGCGTCGCCGACAATGTCTATCTCGCCTGCCGGGGCGTCAGCCGGAACAGGTTCTCCTTCATCCGGCCGCGCAGGGGCGATGTGCTGGTCACCCGCGCGCTGGAACTCATTGAAGCCGTGCATCTGACCTCGTCGCGCGACGCCATGGTGTCTGACCTCTCCTACGGTCAGCAGCGGCAGCTTGAGATTGCCCTGGCGCTGGCCGGTGCGCCGCGCTTCATCCTGTTTGACGAGCCGGCGGCGGGCCTTTCGCCGACCGAGCGCGGCGAACTGGTGGCCATCCTCACCAACCTGCCGTCGCATATCGGCTTCGTCATCATCGAGCACGACATGGATGTGGCGCTGCGCGTGGCCGAAAGCGTCACCATGATGCACAATGGCCGCATCTTCAAGGAAGGCACGCCGGCGGAAATCGAAGACGACGCCGAGGTGCAGGAGCTTTACCTCGGAGGTGGCCATGGCTGAGCGCTCCGGGACCGAACGCAAAGGCGCACCCATTCTGGAAGTGCGCGGGCTGAATGTCTATTACGGCGCCAGCCACGCCCTGCAAGGTGTTGACCTTCGCCTGGCAGGCGGCGTGCTTTCGGTGGTCGGGCGCAACGGCATGGGCAAGACCACCTTGTGCAAAGCCATCATGGGCCTGGTTCCGGTGTCCTCCGGCACGATCACCTTTGCCGGCCAGCCGCTGGTCGGAAAGTCGCCTGCCGACATCGCCAATCTCGGCATCGGCTATGTTCCGCAGGGCCGCAGGCTGTGGCGGTCACTGACGGTCGATGAGCATCTGCGGATGGTGGCCGGGCGCAGGCTAGGCGCGTGGACGGTGGACCGCGTCTATTCCACCTTCCCGCGGCTTGCCGAACGCAAGGGCAATGGCGGCGGGCAGCTTTCAGGTGGCGAGCAGCAGATGCTGGCCATTTCGCGCGCGCTGCTTGCCAATCCGCGCCTGCTGGTGATGGACGAGCCGACCGAAGGCCTTGCGCCGGTCATCGTGGCGCAGGTTGAGGAAATGCTGGTGCGCCTCGCAGAAGACGGCGACATGGACGTGCTGGTGATCGAGCAGAACATCGGCGTCGCCTGCGGCGTAGCTGATACGGTGGCCATCATGGTCAACGGGCGGATCAACCGCATTGCGCCGGCGCGTGAGCTTGCTGCCGACCGAGACTTGCAGCAACGCCTCCTGGGCGTCGGGCGCCACGGGCATGAGGACACCCCGGTCGAAGTTGTTGCCAGCACGGCGGCCAAGGCCGGCGATACGCCGCATGCGGCCAAGATCTACCAGTCAAATCCGGTGCGCCCGACCCGTTGGTCGCAGCCGGTTTCCGTGGCCCGGCTTGAACAGCTGGCGCGGGTTGTTACAACGGCTCCCATTTCGAGGGCGCAGCCGGAACTCCTGCCCTTGGCGCAGATCGGCGACCAGGTGGTGCTGGTTGCCGGGACGCTGGACACAAAGGGCGAGGAACTCCGGTTTGTCCGCGACCTGATCCGGGCCTCCGGCCTTGCGGTGCGGATGGTTGATCTCTCCACCAGCGGCGGCCACTCGGGCGCGGAAATCCCGGCCCACCAGATTGCAGCCTTCCATCCGCGCGGTGCGGCCGGTGTATTTACCGGCGACAGGGGCCAGTCGGTCGCGGGAATGACCGAGGCATTCTCCCGCTGGATGGCGCGTCAGACAGGCGTGGCCGGGATCATCGCGGCCGGCGGATCAGGCGGCACCGCCATGGTGGCGCCTGCGATGCGGGCTTTGCCTATCGGAGTGCCAAAACTGATCGTTTCCACGGTCGCAAGTGGCGAAGTGTCGAAGTATGTCGGCGCGGCCGACATCATGATGATGCATTCGGTTGCCGACGTGCAGGGCCTGAACGCCATCACCGAGGAAGTACTGGCCAATGCCGCCCAAGCAATGGTCGGCATGGTCACGGCGCGGCGCGCGGCGCATCCGCGCGTTGGCGGCAAGCCTGCCGTCGGGCTGACCATGTTCGGCGTCACCACGCCCTGCGTGCAGCAGCTCACTGACGTACTCAAAGCCGATTACGACTGCCTTGTGTTCCACGCCACCGGCATCGGCGGGCAGGCGATGGAGAAGCTCGTTGACAGCGGCAAGGTGATGGGCGTGATCGACATCACCACGACCGAAATCTGCGACATGATGATGGGCGGCGTGTTCCCTGCGACCGACGATCGCTTCGGAGCGATAATCAGGCAGCGGCTGCCCTACATCGGTTCAGTCGGGGCGCTGGACATGGTGAATTTCGCGGCTCCGAAGACCGTGCCCGAAACCTATCGCGGCAGGCTGTTCTACGAGCACAATCCGCAGATCACACTGATGCGGACCACGCCCGAGGAAAACACCGCGATGGGCCGCTGGATTGCCGGGCGGCTGAACCAGATGGAAGGACCGGTGCGGTTCTTCCTGCCGGAAGGCGGCGTTTCCGCCCTTGATGCACCGGGCCGTCCTTTCCACGACCTGACCGCTCGCGCGGCGCTGTTTTCGGCCATCGAGGACACTACCCGCCAGACCGCCAACCGTCAGGTGATCCGCCTGCCGCATCACATCAACGACCCTGCCTTTTCCACTGCAGTCGTTGCTGCGTTCCGCTCGCTGCACGGCAAGCCGAAAGACCGCCGCAAGGAGGCCCGCTGATGATCCCGCGCGACCAGATCCTCACCAAGTTCAACACCATGATGGCTGAAGGCATTCCCATTGTCGGCGGTGGTGCGGGCACCGGCCTTTCGGCCAAATGCGAAGAGGCTGGTGGTATCGACCTGATCGTCATCTACAACTCCGGCCGCTACCGCATGGCCGGACGCGGATCGCTGGCCGGGCTGATGCCCTATGGCGACGCCAATGCCATCGTTGTCGAGATGGCGTCCGAAGTGCTTCCGGTGGTCAAGCATACACCGGTGCTGGCCGGTGTCTGCGCGACCGACCCTTTTCGCCTGATGGACGTGTTCTTGGACGATCTCAAGCGCATTGGATTTTCCGGCGTGCAGAACTTCCCGACCGTCGGGCTGATTGACGGGACGTTCCGCGCCAACCTCGAAGAAACCGGCATGGGCTATGCGCTGGAAGTCGAAATGATCGCGATGGCGCGCGCCAAGGGCATGCTGACCACGCCCTATGTCTTTGACGAGGCAAGTGCTGCCGCCATGGCGGGGGCTGGCGCCGACATCATCGTCTGCCATCTGGGCCTGACGACCGGCGGCAGCATCGGCGCTGAAACGGCGTTGGCACTGGCCGATTGCCCGGCGCTGGTCGATGCCTGGGCTGCAGCGGCGCTGGCAGTGAAACCAGATGTCATCGTGCTGGTGCATGGCGGTCCGGTTGCCATGCCGGCAGACGCAGAATTCATTCTCAAGAACACCCGGCACTGCCATGGGTTCTATGGCGCCTCCTCGATGGAGCGCCTGCCGACCGAGGTGGCGCTGGTGGAACAGACACGGCGCTTCAAGCGCATACAGGGACGCTGAGGGAGTACAGACATGACCGGACAACTCATCGGACAACTGATCCTCTGGCTGATCGTGGCCGTCGTCGCCATCGCCATCCTTTATTGGGTCATGCAGTGGCTTTACCG
>JBGSQC010000115.1:0-2877 GCA_041738295.1 Zhengella sp.
ACTTCGCCGGTGAAGCCGCGCTGAAGGCTGGTGGTACACACAACACGATGAACCAGTTCGCCGCCTGATCTGCGACTGGCCGACTATCCGCCGGATACTCGTCCGGCTGGGAACGGAAGGGGCGGGCCTTGTGCCCGTCCCTTTTGCCGTTGAAGTCCGCCATCAACAGTGCCACTCTCTTGCGCGAAGGGGCCTCCCGCCACAAGGGAACTTCGCCATGACACGTCTGCTTGCTGCCCTGCTTCTTGCCTGCGCCCTGCCTGCCCTGCCAGCTTTCGCAGCCGATCACATCGTCACCATTTCCGGCATGCGCTACAGCCCCGGTTCGCTCTCCGTGAAGGTTGGCGACACCGTCACCTTCAGGAACGCCGACGCCATGCCGCACACCGCAACGGCGGCCGCCTTCAACACTGGCACCATTGCGCCTGGAAAATCCAAAAAGGTCACCATCAAAACGGCTGGCGGCCACACCTATGTCTGCAAATTCCATGCATCGATGAAGGCGCAGGTGGTGGCAAAGTAGCGGCCGTTCGCATGATCTTGCCAACCAGTGCGCGCCTTTTTCCTTGCACTCTGCCAACCGGGGCTTAAGGAGGCGCTACAGTCGTTTTGGGCAAGGGGTTATCAGCATGGAAGTTCGTGACAGCAACGGGGCACTGCTCGCCGAGGGCGACACCGTCTCGGTCATCAAGGACCTGAAGGTCAAAGGCTCGTCATCAGTCGTCAAGCGCGGCACCGTCTTCAAGGGCATCCACCTGTCGGACGATCCGGAACTGATCGAAGTGCGCAACAAGGAGATCAAGGGTCTGATGCTGCGCACGGAATTCGTCAAGAAGTCCTGAGCGGGCTCAGGCAACCATGTCCTCGCCCACCACATGCAGCGGCCGTCCGGTTTCCTCGAAGGCCGTCATGTTGGCAATCGTCGTCGACGCGATCGCCGTCATCGCCTCGTTGGTGAAGAAGCCCTGATGGCCGGTGATCAGCACATTGGGAAAGGTCAGCAGGCGGGCAAACAAGTCGTCGCGGATGACAGTGGACGACAGGTCGCGGAAAAACAGATCGCCCTCTTCTTCGTAGACATCCATGGCGAGCGCGCCCAGTTGCCCGCTCTTCAGCGCGTCCTTCACCGCCACCGTGTCAATTACCCCGCCACGCGAGGTGTTGATCAGCATGGCGCCGGGCTTCATCCGGCCAAGCGCCTTTTCGTCTATAAAATGATGGGTATCGGGCGTCAGCGGGCAATGCAGCGTGACGATGTCGCTGGCGGCCAGCAGGTCCTGTTTTGCGGCATAGCGCACACCAGCTGCCAGAAGCTCCGGCGACGGAAAGGGATCAAAGGCCAGCACCTCGCAATTGAACCCCTGGAAGATGCGCGCCACGCAAGCCCCGATCTTGCCGGTGCCAACCACGCCCACCGTCTTGCTGTTGAGATCAAAGCCGAGCAACCCATCGAGCGAGAAATTGCCCTCGCGCACCCTGTTAAAGGCGCGGTGGATGCGCCGGTTGAGCGCCAGAACGAGCGCCAACGTATGCTCGGCAATGGCATGAGGAGAATAGGCCGGCACGCGCCCGACCGAAATTCCCAAGCGCCCAGCCGCAAGCACATCCACCCGGTTGAAGCCGGCGCAGCGCAGCGTGACAAGCCTGACACCGCTGCCGGCGAGCGCTTCCAGCACAGGCGCGCCAAGATCATCATTGACGAAAGCGCAGACCGCATCCGCGTCCGCCGCCAGCAGCGCAGTCTCGGCCTTCAGCGATGGTTCGATGAAAGTCAGCTCATGCCGCCCGGCATTGGCAGATTCGAGAAAAGCGCGGTCATAGGCTTTGGTCGAGAAAATGGCGACGCGCATTCAAGCCTCCTGTGTTTTCCGATAGTGCAGTGCAACATGAACCGGTGGTATGTACAAGGGATGACCGGCCTCATGGGAAGCCGGGGCTGGAAACGCCCGTCAGCCGACAGTAAGGTCTATACACCGGTCGGGACAGAAGCCACGTCCGGCTCCTCCCGCATGAGTTCCCTGCGATGAAAGAACAGAAAGTCTTTGTTGTCGGCGCACCCAAGACGGGCACCACGACCGCCGCGACGATGCTCAACCTGCTGGGCTACAAGACGTCCAGCTGGCCGGTCTATCGCCTCTTTCATTGCCTGCAGACGCGCGATCTCGAAGGCCTGATGGCCGAGATCAGGAACCATGATGCCTTCGAGGACCTCCCGTGGACAGTCCTCTACCAAGCAGTGGACCAGGCCTGCCCCGGATCAAAGTTCATCCTGACGGTGCGCGACGAGGAAAAGTGGCTCGCGTCCATGCTGTCCTACAACGGTTTCTGGCCGGATCCGGCGCGCCGATTCCTGATGGGACTGGCTGCCCCGGCGGGCTATGAAAGCGAACATCTCCAATGGTACCGCAAGCACAATGGAGATGTGATGAACTGGTTTTGTGATCGGCCAACAGACCTTCTGGTTGTTGATTGGGAAAAGGGCCACGCCTGGAAGGAAATCTGTGATTTCCTCGGATGCGAACAACCAATCGAAAGCATGCCCCACGCGCGCCGGACCAACCATGCATCCTTGGTGTCCCGCTTGTTTCGCGCGTCTGCGGGACCGATGCGCCTTTTTCGCCGAACGGGCCTGGCTGACCGGCTTTATGTTGCAGGCGACGCCATGTTTGATCCGGCTGATCCATGGATCCCCGGTCAGTTGGCCGATCCGGGAGTTAAGGGACTTTGGCAGCCAGGCTTGCTGTTTCGCCTTGTCCGCGCCCTTTCTGCGCGATTGGCCCCTTGAATGCAGTTGGGCACGCAACTCATTCCGCACAATGGCGGGCGCATCGGCCCCACCCATGATGTGATCGTGCTTGGCGCAGGCGCCGCCGGGCT
>JBGSQC010000124.1:0-10567 GCA_041738295.1 Zhengella sp.
AACCCGCCGCAAGCCTGGCTCGCCGACCACCTCGGCGCGGGCAAGCGCCTCGCCATCGATCCCTGGCTGCACACGATCAACGAGACCGCACAACTCCAAAAGGCGGTCGAGGGCGCGGGCAGCGAATTCGTGCTTCTGGACGGCAATGCCGTCGATGCCGTGCGCACCGACCGCCCTGCCCCGCCGCTGGAACCGGTCGTGATCCACCCGCTGGAACGCGCTGGCAAGCTGGCGCGCGAAAAGCTCACCGAAATGGCCGCTGCCGTGACCAAGGCCGGGGCAGATGCCACGGTGCTGACCGATCCTTCCTCTCTCGCCTGGGCCTTCAACATCCGGGGCACCGACGTGCCGCACACGCCACTGGCGCTGGGCTTTGCCATCATCCATGCCGATGGTGAGCCGGAGCTTTTCATGGACAAGCGCAAGATGCCCATGCGGACCGAAGCCTATCTGACGCAACTGGCCACGCTGCGCCCGCCTTCGGAGCTGGATGACGCGGTGATCGCGCTCGCCAAGGCCGGAAAGGTGCTGGCGCTGGATCCGGTTCTGGCTGCCGTCAAGCTTGACAGGCTGGCTTCGCAGAACGGCGGCACCGTAATCCACCTGCCCGATCCGGCACGCCTGCCGCGTGCCTGCAAGAACCCGGTCGAAATCCAGGGCGCTCGCGATGCCCACCGCCGCGACGGCGCGGCCATGGCGCGCTTCCTCTTCTGGCTGGAAGGCCAGAAGCCCGGCACCATCACCGAAATCACGGCTGTCGAACATCTCGAAGCCGCGCGCATCCGCGCGGGCGAGGAAGCGCAGATGGCGTTGAAGGACATTTCCTTCGACAGCATTTCCGGCGCCGGCCCGAACGGTGCCATCATGCACTACCGCGTCACGCAGGAAACCAGCCGGACGCTGACCGCAGGCGAACTCTTCCTGATCGATTCCGGCGGCCAGTACGAGGACGGCACCACCGACATCACCCGCACCGTTCCCGTGGGCGAACCGTCGCAGGAAATGCGCGAACGCTACACCATCGTGCTGAAGGGCCTGATCGCCATTTCCACCATCCGCTTCCCGAAGGGAACGCGCGGCGCGGATATCGACGCATTGGCGCGCGCCGCCCACTGGAAGGCTGGCGTCGATTTTGCCCATGGCACCGGCCACGGCGTCGGCTCCTATCTTGCCGTCCATGAAGGCCCGCAGCGCATCGCCAAGACCGGCCTGCAGCCGCTTCTGGAGGGCATGATCCTCTCCAACGAGCCTGGCTACTACAAGGAAGGCGCTTACGGCATCCGTCTGGAAAACCTGATCGTCGTCCAGCCGGCAGCCGCCATTCCCGGCGGTGACCTGCCCATGCACGGCTTCGAGACGCTGACGCTCTGCCCGTTCGACCGGCGCATGATTGTCGCCCCCATGCTGACGCGTGAAGAGGTGGATTGGCTCGACACCTATCATACCGAAGTGCTGGCCGAGATCGAGCCGATCCTCGATGGGGCGGACCGGAACTGGCTGGAACGCGCCTGCGCGCCGCTTGACCGGGTGGAGGCGTGACCCTGAAGCCGTCCCATCTGGCGTTGGCCCTGCTCGTCATCGCCATCTGGGGTTTCAATTTCGTGGTGATCAAGGTTGCGGTCGGCGAAGTGCCGCCGCTCCTGCTGACCGCGCTGCGTTTCATCTTCGCGGCCTTTCCGGTGATCTTCTTCGTGCGCCGGCCAAAATCCGCCGTGAAGTGGATCGTCGCCTATGGCGTGGCGCTCGGCATTCTCAAGTTCGGCCTGCTGTTTTCCGCCATGAAGCTGGGCCTTGCCGCCAGCCTGTCCTCCCTGCTGTTGCAGATGCAGGCCTTCTTCACCATTGCCTTTGCCGCCATGATGCTGGGAGAGCGAGCCCAGCCTGTGCAACTGGCCGGTGCCGCCATCGCCCTTGCAGGTCTTGTCTTCATTGCCGGTGAACACTGGGCCGGTGCCGAGGTGCTGCCCCTGCTGATGTGCCTTGCCGCTGCCGCCTTCTGGGGCGTCGCC
Source organism: Zhengella sp. (assembly GCA_041738295.1). Lineage (GTDB taxonomy): Bacteria > Pseudomonadota > Alphaproteobacteria > Rhizobiales > Rhizobiaceae > Zhengella. Next base: position 2,010 of record JBGSQC010000124.1, read on the forward strand.
AACGTCATCGCCAAGAAATCCGGCGAAACCGACATGCTGGCCTTCACCGTCTGGGCCTGCCTTGTGCCGCCTTTGCCGCTGATCGCACTGTCGCTGCTGCTGGAACCCCATGACGCCATCTGGGCGACGCTGACCGCGCCGAGCCTGACGACGGCTGCGGCGGTCGCCTATCTCGCCTGGCCGGTCACGATCTTTGGCTTTGCGGTGTGGAATTTCCTGATCCAGCGCTATTCGGCGGCCACCGTCGCGCCGTTTTCGCTGTTCGTGCCGGTCTTCGGCATCACCAGCGGTATGCTGGTGCTGGGCGAACCTTTCAGCACTGCGGAAATGGCGGGCAGCCTGCTGATCTTTGCCGGTCTGTGCGTCAATGTCTTCGGACCGCGCGTGATGGCTGCACGATCCGGCCCCGGTACCGTCTCACCGTGGAAGCCATAAGGCACCGCTCGGCACGGCGATTGCGCATTCTCACAACTTCCATATATTATAAGCATTCGAAATGCTGATAATGGGCTCAAGAGAATGAGAATTACCCAGTTTACGGACTATGCGCTGCGGATGCTGATCCAGATCGGACTGCAAACACCCGCCCCTGTCCGGGTCCAGGATGTCGCCACTGCCTATGGCATCTCGTACCATCACCTCACAAAGGTCGCCCAGCATTTGGCGCAGGGTGGCTTCCTGAAGTCAGTGCGAGGACGATCCGGCGGCATGATACTCGCCAAGCCTGCAAAATCCATCAATCTGGCAGATGTCGTGCGTCATTGCGAAAGTTCGACTCACCTTGTGGAATGCGCGGCAAAGACCGGAAACACCTGCGTCATCACGCCGGCCTGTACGCTCAAGACAGTGCTGCATGCAGCGGAAAGCGCATTTTTCGGCGTCATGGCTTCCTATAGCCTTGCCGACATAACCGGCAACAGGGACGAATTCCTCAAACTCCTCCGCATTTCGCAAAAAGTTGACGCAGGTCAATCCGCCGTCGTTTAATAGGTATAATCTATGCTTGTTTTAACACCCTAAAAGGAGGGTACTATGGTCACGACAAGCAAGACTATTGCAATGGACAGACGGAATTTCCTGGTGGCAGCCAGTGCATTGGGCATGATGGGTGCTGCTGCAAGCGGGGCAGCCGCTGCTTCGCAAGTGCAGGCCGCAACCCCGGTTCTTGCCCGCGCGGAACCGGGTGATGTGGACTCCCTTCCCCGCGTCAAACAGGTTCTCGTAGCGCCGCCCATGCTGCCCGAGCATGAGCAGGTCGCCACCGGCGGACCGAAAGTGGTTGTCGTCGAGATGACGGTCATCGAAAAGAAGGTGGAGATCGACGACAACGGCACCACGACCTGGGTCTTCACCTATGACGGCTTCGTGCCCGGCCCGATGATCGTGGTTCACGAAGGCGACTATGTCGAACTGACGCTGAAAAGCGACAAGAAGAATGTGCTGGAGCACAACATCGATTTCCACGCATCCACCGGCGCGCTCGGCGGCGGTGCCCTGACGCTCATCAACCCTGGTGAGCAGGTCACGCTGCGCTGGAAGGCCACCAAGCCCGGCGTGTTTGTCTATCACTGCGCGCCCGGCGAAGTGATGATCCCTTATCATGTGGTTCAGGGGATGAATGGCGCGGTGATGGTGTTGCCGCGTGACGGCCTGAAGGATGCCAAGGGCGAACCCTACCGCTACGATCGCGCCTACTTTATCGGCGAGCAGGATTTCTATATCCCGCGCGACGAGAATGGCGGGTTCAAGACCTATGAAGGCGCGGCCGACAACATGTCCGAAACCCTTGAGGTTATGCGCACTCTTACGCCAACCCATGTCGTCTTCAACGGCAAGCAGGGTGCAATCACCGGCGACAACGCCATGAAGGCAAAAGTTGGCGAGAAAGTCCTGTTCATTCACGCGCAGGCCAATCGCGACAGCCGTCCGCACCTGATCGGCGGCCATGGCGATCTGGTTTGGGAGACCGGTTCATTCGCCGATATGCCCGCGACCGGATTGGAAACCTGGTTCATTCGCGGCGGCTCGGCGGGCGCCATGGCCTATGAATTCCGGCAGCCAGGCATCTACGCCTATGTGAACCACAATCTCATCGAGGCTGTGCTTCTGGGTGCCACCGCGCATGTCGTGGTCGAAGGCGAATGGAATGACGACCTCATGAAGCAGGTCTCCAAGCCTGCTGCAATTCCTGCCTGAACGAGGCCGCCACCATGCCCATCAACTCGAAAATCGCCATCTCGGCGCTGGCCATCGCCAGCGCCGTGGTCCCGGCCAGCCAGCAATCGGATGGGACCGGAATGACGCCGCCGGAAAGCGTGACCGTGCGGTTGCAGACGGACAAAAGCCTTGCCGTCATGCGCGATGAGGTGACACAGGCCATGTGGGCGCTCTGCAACGCGCAGGGCCCGTGCGAAAAGCTGCCCCTGTCGCGCGATACCGCCCAGCGCCACGCCCTCCCCATGACAGGCCTCAACGCCCTTGACGCCGGAATCTTCGCCCATTGGCTCTCCAAGCAAACCGGTCAGGCCTGGAGATTGCCAAGCCTGGCCGAATGGCGGGACTATTCCGCGGAGGTCTCGACACGCCAATATCCGAAACGGTTCACAGATCCTCGCATGGCTTGGGCCGCGGATTACGCCATGAGGCCGGACACGGGGGTGCGGGTGCGCATGTCCGGCGCATTTGGCTCAACCTCAAACGGCCTTCGCGACATTGACGGCAATATCTGGGAATGGACATCGACCTGCGTGTCTCCGGATGTGCCCTACTCCCTGTGCCCGGCCTTTGTTGCGGGTGGGCAGCATGAAGCCGAAATTCCGGTTTTTCTTCGCGATCCTGTGAACGGTGGGTGCGCTACAGGCACGCCGCCGACACATCTGGGCCTCAGGCTCGTGCGGGACCTGAACTCATAATCAGGGACCCAGTGAACGCAGCGCCACGATCAGTGCCCAACCACCCATGAAGACCGCCGTGCCCGGCAGCCGCAGCGTGGCGAGCGCCACCAGCACCAGCACAAGCGCCTCGCGCCAGTCGCCCTTCAGGACGGATGGGGCGATGAGAGTGGTAAGCACCGCCGCCGGTACCGCGTTGAGCGCCCGGTCAACCCGGCGCGGGATGCGCTGGAACCGCGACAGCACCAGATAGCCGCCGGCCCTCGTGATATAGGTGGCAATGGCGGCAGCCACTGTGATCCAGAAAATATCGCTCATCGGGGTGTCTCCCCTGACGGATTGTCATCTTCAGGATTGATCGGCATGGCCATGGCCACCGCAATGCCGGCCAGCGCGCCAATCGACACATGCCACGGCGCACCGACCGTCTGTTCGGCCACCACCGCCACTACGCCGCTGACCAGCACGACAGGAATGAAGCTGCGCCGCTTGCGAAAGCCCATCAGCATCACCAGGAAATAGACCGGAAGCACGAAATCCAGCCCGAAGGTGCGCGGATCGCCGATCATCGCGCCAAAGGCAGCGCCGATCCAGGTGTCGATGATCCACATGACATAGATCGGCAGCGCCATGCAGAGGTACCAGCGCCAGGTGACAGGGATGTCGTGTTCACGACGGCGCTCGGTCTCGGCAAACTGCGGATCGACCAGCAGGAAGAAGGCGAGCGCCATCCGCACCGATCCCCACGGCCTGAACAGGCGGCCGACGACAGCCGAATAAAGCACGTGGCGGAAATTCACTGCGAAAATCGACAGCACGATCAGCCAAGGGGCAGTTTTCGTGCCGAAAAGTTCCAGCCCGACCATCTGGCTGGCCCCGGCATAGAGCGTCCCGCTCATGAAGACGGCCTCGAACGGGGTGAAGCCGTTCTTGACGGCAAGCGCGCCGAACAGCATGCCGAAGGGCATGGACGACAGCACCACGGGCAGGCTGGACTTCAGTCCGTCGATGATTTCGGATCGCTTGGCATCACTCATGGCGGCGAGTGATAAGGTTGCAAAGCCCCGCTGTCACGCCAAATCCCTTGATGCGACACCGCGAAACGCTGATGGTTTCAACCAGCCAGGTGCGGCATGCCCCATGTGATAAGCGGCAGGCCGCGGCGCGCAAAATCCACGCAATCATCGGCAAAGCCCGGATCGCAGGCGCGCGCCGGATCGAAGGTTTCGCGCACGAAGAAGTGACGGTTGCGCACGCCCGCCACCAGATCCGGATCGCTCACCGTCTCAAAGCCGCGCGGATTGCGCTTGAGCGAGTCCTCGTCCGACAGCGCCAGACCACCCTTCTTCAGCGCTTTAAGCATGTCGCGGTAGCGCTCCGGCCATTCGACGATGGAGATGCGCAGGCGGCGCAGCGCCTCCGGTTCCGGCGAATAGAAGGCGACCCCCATGAAGCATTCCTCCAGCCCGAAATGGATATAGAGGCAGCCGTCAGACCGTTTCTCGCCGCTGGGCGTCAGGATCACCGAGACATGACGGTTGTAAGGCCGCTTGTCGTTGGAAAAGCGCACATCGCGGTTGATGCGGTAAACGCTTTTCTTGCGGTCGCCTTTGAACGGAAGCCCTGCCGTTTCAAAGCGCGCCGTCAGCTCCTCGATCAGGTCGCCGCGCGGGCCGTTGAGCTCGCTCTCGTAAAGCGCCTTGTTTTCCTTGAACCAGTCGCGGTTCTGGTGGAAATCCAGCGCCTTCAGGAACGGCATGGCCTTCGGCCCGAAGCCCTTGAAAATCGTCATGCCACGAGGTCCAGTTCAGCCGAGACACTGTCCCAGCTGACTTCGATGAGGCCGGACGCCGTCTTTCCTGCCAACCCGCTTTCCAGAAGCAGCGCCACATCGCCGTGAACCGACTTGTAGTCCCGCTTCAGATCAAGCGCCAGCGCCCGCACTGACATCGGCCCGTGCAACCGCAAGGTCTTGAGGACGGCGAGGCGGTTTCCGGTCATCACTTTCGCAAAGCTCTGGATATCGAGGAATGTGATGTGGCTTTCATGCTCTTTTCCCCCGGCTTCCGCCCTGTGCCAGGCCTTGGCGAAGCGGGCCCCCATTTCGTCAAGGGAGCCGATATGGGTCTTCAGCTTTTTCATTTGTCGTTCCTCGATCTGTAACGGTTCACATCGGCGAGAAAATCAGTCACCAAGGTCTCCACATCTACAAAGGGATAGGGTTCCTCCCGGTCTTCATGGTGCCGGTGATCGCCCTTGCCGGCTTCATTGTCATAGCCCACGATCCGTTTGCCGGCCTTGCCGTAGAAGAGGGAATATTTGAGCCCATGCGGACGCTCACCGGAACGAGAAGGCAGCCGCCAGATTGTCATCTCGACAATATGGCCGTCCTCGAACAGGCCCTTGTCATGATAAATCAGCACTGCCTTTGCCATATGTCCTAAATACCATATGGCCTTCTAGACATCAACCATTGCATGACCGGATCGGCAGCCAAGACAACGCATCAGCCCCCCACCCTCTCGAACCATTCATCTTCCGAGATCACTTCCACGCCGAACTCGGTCGCCTTGGCGAGCTTGGAGCCCGCACCCGGACCGGCGACCACGAGATCGGTCTTCTTCGATACCGAGCCCGCCACCTTGGCGCCGAGGCTCTCGGCCATCGCCTTGGCCTCGTCGCGGCTCATGCGTTCCAGCGAACCCGTAAAGACAATGGTCTTGCCGGAGACGACGGAATCGCCCTTTGGCCTCGCGGCTTCGAGGATGGTCAATTCACGCACCAGCGCCTCCACCATGGCGCGGTTGTGCTCCTCGGCGAAATAGCGCGCCACCGCCTCCACCACCGCCGTGCCGATATCGTCCAGCGCGTCCATTTCGTCTGCCGCCTGTGCGTCGCCACCGGCAATGGCAAGGGCGGCCTTCTCGAAGGCATCCCAGCTGCCATAGGCCCGCGCCAGCGTCTTGGCGGTCGTCTCGCCCACATGGCGGATGCCAAGCGAAAAGATCAGCCGTTCCAGCGAGACACTGCGTCGCTCCTCGATGGCATCAAACAGCTTCTGCGCCGACGTCTCGCCATAGCCATCGCGGTTCTTCAGTTTTTTGAGCGGATTGGCCGCATCGCGCGCGGCCAGCGTGAAAATGTCGGCGGGCGTGCGGATCGGCAGGTCGGGATCATCATGGAAATATTCGATCTGCTTGTCGCCCAGCCCCTCGATATCAAAAGCCTTGCGCCCGACAAACAGCTTCAAATGCTCCTTGCGTTGGAACGGACAGGCAAATTCGCCCGAGCAGCGGCGCACCACGCCCTCGCTGCCGCTGGCATTGGCCTCGCGCACCACATCGGTCTTCAGGTCACAGGGGCAGACATGGGGAAACACAAAGACCGTCGCATCCGCCGGGCGCAGATCCGCAACATGGCCCAGCACCTGCGGGATCACATCACCGGCGCGCTGCACGATCACCGTGTCGCCGATCATGATGCCGAGCCGCTCGATCTCCTCCGCATTGTGCAGCGTTGCATTGGTGACGACGACACCGCCCACCGTCACGGGCTTCAGCCGCGCCACCGGCGTCAGCGCGCCGGTGCGCCCCACCTGGATGTCGATGGCTTCCAGCACCGTCATCGCCTTCTCGGCCGGAAACTTGTGCGCGATCGCCCAGCGGGGGCTGCGTGACACGAAGCCCAGCCGCTTCTGCAGCTCCAGTTCGTCCACCTTGTAGACCACGCCGTCAATGTCATAGCCGAGTGAGCCGCGCTGCTCCTCGATGCCGTGATAATGGCCGATCAGCGCCTCGACCGAGGTGAAGCGTTGCATCAGCGGATTGGTCTGGAACCCGAGCGACGCAAACCACTCCACCATGCCCATCTGCGTGGCTCTAGGCATGGCGGTCACCTCGCCCCAGGCATAGGCGTAGAACTTCAGCGGGCGGCTGGCGGTGATGGCACTGTCAAGTTGGCGAAGCGACCCGGCCGCCGCATTGCGCGGATTGGCGAAGGTCTTGGCTCCGGCCTCGCCTTGGCGCGCATTCAACGCCTGGAAATCGGCATGGCTCATATAGACCTCGCCGCGCACTTCGAGCACGTCAGGAACATCGCCTTTCAGGCGCTGCGGAATGTCGGCAATGGTGCGGGCATTCACCGTGACGTTTTCGCCGGTCTGGCCGTCGCCGCGCGTTGCCGCGCTCACCAGCACGCCCTTTTCATAGCGCAGGTTGAGCGACAGCCCGTCGATCTTCGGTTCCGCCGTCAGCGCCAGTTCTTCGGCCTCCCCCAGCCGCAGGAACCGGCGGATGCGCGCCGCAAAATCCCGCACGTCTTCATCGGAAAACGCATTGTCCAGCGACAGCATGGGAACAGCATGGGTGACCTTGTCGAATTTTTCCGAAACCTGCACACCGACCCGCCTGGAAGGCGAATCCGCGCGTATCAACTGCGGAAAGGCTTCCTCGATGGCGAGGTTGCGGGCGCGCAGCGCATCATAGTCGGCGTCCGAAATTTCCGGCGCATCCTCGCCATGATAGCGGGCATCATGATGGGCGATCTCGCGCGCCAGCCGCTCCAGCTCGGCGGCAGCCTCAAGCGGGGTCATCTGGTCAACGGGAAGGGGCTTGTCAGGCATGGCGCGGTCCGGATTCGTGGTTAGCCCCAGACTAGTGCAAGCTGCCCGCTTCCAAAAGCCGCCATGAAAGACTGCTGACAGTTTCGCCGGGAGAAAGTTCAGGCCAGCAGGTTCAAGGCTTCATCATGCAAGGCGCGGTTCGCGCTGGCCACAATGGCGCCGTGGCTGGCCAAGGTCAGCTGTTCGCCGCGCCAGCCAGTGATGACGCCGCCTGCGCCTTCCACCACCGGAACCAGGGCTGCAATGTCGAAGGGATCCAGATTGGGACCGTTCAGGCACAGCCCGATGCGCCCTTCGGAAAGCGCGCCATAGCCGATGCAGCCGCCATCATGCACATTCCAGCGGCTGGCATTTCCAATGGCCTCGTAGCCCCTGCCCCACTCTCCGGGAAAGGATTCCGGATTGGCCAGGCAGGCAACCACATCGCCAAGCCGGGCTTCCCGCAGTGTGGCAACGGGCCGGCCGTTCAGGGTCGTGCCTTGTCCGTCAATTCCCATCCATGTCCGCCCGGCAAAGGGATGGGCTATGATGCCGACCACCGGGTGGTCCTGATGGCAGAGCGCCACCAGAACCGCGAAATTCAACAGTCCGGCAGCAAACTGGCGGGTTCCGTCAATCGGGTCGAGCACCCAGGTCCACTCTGCCGAATGGTCTTCGCCCGAGAATTCCTCGCCGAGCACGCCGTGACCGGGCGCTTCGCGGGCAATCATGTCGCGCATGGCGCGCTCCACGGCACGGTCGACTGCCGTCACCGGCGAGCCGTCATCCTTGGTCTCGAAACCGGCAGCGCTATCCATGGAGCGGGCAACTGCCACACCTTCGGCTGCCACGCGTGAGGCCAGTGCCACATAGGCATCGGGTACAGCACCGGACGACATCAACCGACAGTCACGTTTTCTGCCAGCAGGCGCTCGGCTGCCGCGCGCGCCTCGTCGGTGATCGAGGCGCCGGCCAGCATGCGTGCCAGCTCTTCCGCGCGTTCGCTGCGGTCCATGGCGGCAATGCGCGTCGCCACTCTCTCGGCGTCGCCACCCTTGGAGATGAGG
>JBGSQC010000170.1:0-29108 GCA_041738295.1 Zhengella sp.
CGGCAGGCGTCGCCGCAGGTTCGGCAGGCTTTGCGGCGGGCGCTTCGGCAGCGGGCTTGGGTGCGGCCTCTGCAGCCTTCTTTTCAGCGCCCGAATTGTCCGAGCAGGCAGTCAGCGCAATCGCCAGCAAGGGAGCGGCCAGCAGGATGGAAATGGATTTGGCTTGGGCTTTTTTCATGCGAATCACCTGATCGGAAAGGAAAGAGGACGGGAAGGTTTCAGCCTTGATGGCATTAAAGCGGGTTCGCGCGCAAATTAAGGAAAGTTCATGCAATTGCCAGCAGGTAGCCGGTACAATGCGTTCACAAGTCGGTGCATGGATGTCAGGCCTTCGGTTTTTCGCCCAGCACGCCCCGGCCGAGACGCTCCAGCGCACGGCGCAGCGCGTCGCTCTCGATGCCTTCCAGTTGGTCATGCAGGGATTTTTCTTCCGGGCTGGTCAGGGGCCGCAGCGCGCGCGGCTTCGGCTTTTCCGGCAGGCGCACAGGCTTCTGAACAATCCTGATCCGGCCGATGGCGGCAAAGCCCAGAAACGCATTGATGCGGGCGATCACCTCGCCGGTCTGGTGCTGCATGGCCATGGCGGCAAACCCCTCGCAGGCAACGACCAGGGTTGCTGGCTCAAACGGATCATCGTCGCTGAGACGCCTTGGCCAGACAATCTTTTCAGGCCGCGAGCTTGCCGCCAGCCGCTCACCAGCTATTTCTTCCCAGGACTGGATGAGGCCGACCGAGACGCCCGCGCGCTTTCTGAGCACCGGATCTATGATGGCCGCGACCAGATCAAAGACCGGTTCGGCGCCTCGTTTGGTCGGACGGCTTGACATGACCGCTTGCCCTCGTCCTTTGCTGGGGTGGAATTCCTGCCGGAGTGATACCACCGAAGCCATGGCACCGCCACCCGAACCAAACCTTGATCCGGAACCCTTCGGCTTCGCAGACCGCCTGCTTGGCTGGTATGACCGCCACCATCGTGTGCTGCCCTGGCGCACAGGGCCAGCGGACGGTGCGCGCGGCGAGAGGGCTGATCCCTACCGTGTGTGGCTGTCAGAAATCATGCTCCAGCAAACCACGGTGCAGGCGGTCAAACCCTATTTCGAACGCTTCACGGCGCTGTGGCCGACGGTCGCCGATCTCGCAGCAGCTCCCTCCGAAGACATCATGAAGGCCTGGGCCGGACTTGGCTATTACAGCCGGGCGCGCAATTTGAAGTCCTGTGCGGAAGCGATTGCGCGTGACTATGGCGGACGGTTCCCCGACAGCGAGGCCGGGCTGCGCGCCCTGCCAGGCATCGGCGACTATACGGCGGCGGCGATTGCCGCCATTGCCTTCAACCAGGGCGCAATCGTGGTGGATGGCAATGTTGAGCGCGTGATGACCCGCCACCGCGCCATTGCCACACCCTTGCCCAAAGCCAAGGCGGAGGTGAAGGCAGCGCTGGCACCGCTAGTGCCGCCGGGACGGCCCGGCGATTTCGCGCAAGCCATGATGGATCTCGGCGCGACCCTTTGCACGCCCCGGAAGCCCGCCTGCGTGCTTTGTCCGCTGCGCGATGATTGCGCGGTTCTGGTGCAGGGACTGGACGGCGAAAGATTTCCGGTCAAGGTCGCGAAGAAGCCCAAGCCGATGCGGTGCGGTGCCGTCTTTGTCGCGGTCAATGCAAAGGGCGCGGTGCTTCTGGAGCGACGGCCGGACAGCGGCATGCTCGGCGGCATGACCGGCCTGCCGACCACCGGCTGGGGAGTGCGGCAGGATGGTGCCACCGGAAAAGCAGCAGCGCCCTTTGCCGCAGTCTGGCGCCCTTGCATGCCGGTCCGCCATGTGTTGACCCATTTTGAACTGGAGCTGGAGGTCTGGCGCGCCGATTCAGTGGTCTCTGCGCCCGGTGAAGGCCGCTGGTGGGCCGATGCCTCGACGCTAGCTACTGAAGCCTTTCCGACCGTCATGAAGAAGGCATTGGAATCGGCGATGGATGGGGCGACATTGAAGGGAAACGGGACCAATCATGACTGAAATCCGCCACATCGTCTTTGATATCGGCAAGGTGCTGCTCCACTATGATCCGGACCTGCCCTATCTGGCGATCATTCCCGACAAGGATCGCCGTGATTGGTTTTTTGCCCTTGTCTGCACCCATGACTGGAACGTGGAGCAGGACCGGGGCCGCAGCTGGGCGGATGCCGAAGCCGAAGCCATTGCAGCGCATCCGGAATGGGAGAGCGAAATCCGCGCCTTTCGCCAAAACTGGAATGCCATGGTGCCCCATGCCTATGAGGACAGTGTCGCCATCCTGCGCGGGCTGATCGCAGAAGGCCATGACGTGACCCTGCTGACCAATTTCGCCGGAGACACTTTCGCCGAGGCGCAGCGCCGCTTCGACTTCCTGCGGGAAACCCGCGGTGTCACGGTTTCAGGACCTGCCGGGGTCATCAAGCCTGACCGGGCGATCTACGAGCTCCACGCGCAGACCTTCGGCCTTGAGCCATCAGCCACCCTGTTCATCGATGACAGCGAGAAAAATGTGGCAGGCGCGCGCGCCGCAGGCTGGCAGGCGGTGCATTTCACCGGGGCGGAGAATCTGAAGGCAGATTTGCTGGCGCTGGGAATTTCTGTTTAAGCTATTCCTGAATTGCTTCTTCCAATGAGGCAATTATATTTTTCGTCGGCAGTAACAATTTTGTTGGGCTAATCTTCGATTCTTGGAACCCATACTTGCGGTAAAAATTTGCCGCCTGATTGCTAATTGCGTCAACCATAACCGCTCTAAATGCCACCGCTTGCCCAGCGGACACTACAGATTGGAGTGCATTGCGCAGTAAAGCGGGACCCAAGCCCTTGCCTTGATGAATTCTGTCAACGGCGAGGCGGGCAAGAAGTGCTACCGGAATTTCGTTTGGCGCACGTCCACCTTTCACTGATCTGGGCAGGTCATTCCTGTTGATTATGCCTGCACAAAGGGAATGATATCCGACAACGATGTTGTCTTCATCGGCAATTACAAAGGTTCGCGTATACTGCTGTTGCTGGTTGTAAATTGACATATCGCGAAGCCACGCATCAAGCATGGCTTCGCCACAGGAGAACCTGCCCGTGACATGGTGACTGCCAATCGGAACAGGCCGACGATAACCCATGCGTCAATCAACCCAATTCGACTGCTTGCGGAACAGTTTGACAAGCTCAGTATTTGCCTCGCCTGGCTTGTCAAGCATATCCAGAACACTGTCAAACACCGCTGAATCCACGCCAACAAAGCGCTGATCCAACAGTTCCTTCTGGGCGGAGTAAACGGACGCTTCTGTCATGAAGGCCGTTACTGACTTGCCGCAAATTTCAGCAGCACGTCGAACGAGATCATGGGTTTCCGGGTCAATCCTGAAGTTGACAGCTTGACTTTTTTTCAATGCGCTCATTTTTCTTCTCCGGCACTCTCAAAGCACCCTGTCGGCATAGAGATCAAACCAACCAGCAGGGGCATATGCCCCTAATGCATTGCTCAATAGTTAGCTTTGTGCCTACACAATGTCAACACGTTTTATGTTTTCTCACACATCAATGAATGTAACGTGAATACCCCATTGGTGAACAGGAAACGCCCGGAGCGGGGGCTCCGGGCGTCAATGTTTCCGCGCGTGACTGGAGGGGAACGGCGGAAGTGCGCCGCCGGACAGGGATGCCGGCGGTAAACTTGCTGGCCGCCGTCAGGCTCCGGATGAAACCATGCTGTCGCGCACCTGGCTGCGCAGCGTGTCGATGGGCTTCAGCACGCCCTTGTCCTCATAGTGCCAGAAGGTCCATCCGTTGCAGGCGTCGAGGTTCTGCACGATGGCGCCCATGCGGTGGATCGACCCGGCGCCCAGATCATTGGCGAGCGTGCCGTCGGCGCGCACGGTGGCGGTGCGGCGGCCCTTGGCATCTGTCAGGCGGGTGCCCGAAGTGATGAGGCCGAATTCGATCAGCGAGACAAAGGCAACGCGCGGCTCGGCGCGCTTGGGCTGCAGCTGCTTCAGTGCAGCTCCATCCAGCCGCTCGACCGAAGCAATGCGGGCCGACGCCGCATCAATGTAAGACTGCTCGCGCTCGATGCCGACGAAGTGGCGGCCGAGCATCTTGGCGACCGCGCCTGTCGTGCCCGAGCCAAAGAAGGGATCCAGCACCACATCGCCGGGCTTGGTCGACGCCGTCAGGATGCGGGCGAGAAGCGCTTCCGGCTTCTGGGTCGGGTGCACCTTGTCGCCGTTTCCGTCTTTCAGCCGCTCGCCACCATTGCAGATCGGAAACATCCAATCGGAGCGCATCTGCACATCGTCATTGGCGGCCTTCATCGCATCGTAGTTGAAAGTGTAACCCTTGGCGTTCTGGTCGCGCGTTGCCCAGATCATCGTCTCATGGGCATTCTGGAAGCGGCGGCCCTTGAAATTCGGCATCGGGTTGGCCTTGCGCCAGATCACGTCGTTCAAGATCCAGAAGCCCAGATCCTGAAGCGTCGAGCCAACGCGGAAAATGTTATGGTAGGAGCCGATGACCCAGAGCGTGCCATTGGGCTTCAGCACCCGGCGCGCGGCCAGCAGCCAGGCGCGGGTGAAGGCGTCATAGGCAGCAAAACTCTCGAACTGATCCCAGTGATCGTCCACCGCATCGACCTTAGACTGGTCGGGGCGCGTCAAGCCGCCTTCAAGCTGAAGATTGTAAGGCGGATCGGCAAAGATCACATCGACGGAGTTTTCCGGGAGCCGCTCCAGCGCTGCAACGCAGTCGCCTTTCAGGATGGTGTCGATCCAGTCGGCTTTCTTGGCGGACGCGGCAAGGTCGTCCAGCAGGCGCACTGCGGTCATGTACTCGTACCCGGTTACTCGAACTCAACTGGGGATCATGGTTACCGAACTTGGTAAAGGAACGGCTAACGCATCCATTTAATTTGAAGTTGTTGCCAGCAGCGGGGACGTGTGAGAGAAATTTGCGGGGCCTGAAACAAGACGGATTCGTGATGATGAAATCATTCCGGGCGCCCGCCGCGCTCTTCCTGTCATTGCTTGCCATGCCCGCCCTTTCGGCTGAGCGCACCATTGTCGTGCTTGATGCGTCGGGTTCGATGTGGGGCCAGATCAACGGCGAGGCCAAGATCGCTATTGCCCGCACGGCACTGCGCGAAGTGCTCTCCTCTGTTCCAGAAAGCACCGAGCTTGGCCTCATGGTCTATGGCCACCGCGAAAAGGCGTCCTGCGGCGACATCGAACTGGCCGTGCCTGCAGCGACCGGAACGCGCGACGCCATTTCAGCCTTTGTCGATGCGGTCAATCCAAAGGGCAAGACGCCGCTGACGGAGTCGGTTCGCCAGGCGGCGCAATCACTGAAATTCACCGAAGACAAGGCAACCGTCATCCTTCTGACCGACGGCCTTGAAACCTGCGATGCAGACCCGTGCGCACTCGGCACCGAGCTTGAGGCATCGGGCGTCGATTTCACCGCCCATGTCGTCGGCTTCGGGCTGACCGACGATGAAGGCAAGCAGGTTTCCTGTCTGGCCGAAAACACCGGCGGCAAATATCTGCCGGCAGCCGATGCCAAGCAACTAGGCGAGGCGCTGGTGGCAACCGTTGCAGCGCCAGTTCCTGAACCCGCTCCGGAACCGGCCCCAGAGCCAGTTGCCGCCGAGCTGGAATTCAACGTGATTGCCAAGAGCTATCTGGTTGCTGGTGGCCCGGCCATCGACAAGGATGACGGTCGCGTGCTGTGGGAATTTAAAGCCATCGACGACCAAGGCAATGTGGCTGATGCGACCGCCGAATACACCTATGCAGGCTCAGCGCGCTTCAAGGTGCCAGCCGGCAAATATGCCGTGCGCGCCAAGCTTGGTGAAATCATTCGCGAGAGCGAAATTGAGGTGACGGCGGACAAGGAATTCCCGCTCGAAATGGTGTTTGATGCGGGCTTCATCATTGTCACGCCCCGACTCACCGGAATTGCCGATGCGGTTGCTGACAGTGCTGCCGTCGAAGGGATCTATGCCGACAAGACGGCTTTTGCCTATGGTGTGCTGAATTTTGCGGCCCCTGCCGGTGATGTCACGCTCAAGGCCAAGCTCGGCACCGCCGAGATCACCGAAACCGTCGCGGTTAAAGTGGGTGAAACGCTCAACCATGATCTGATCATCCCCGCCGGTCTGGTCGTGCCGAAAGCCGAATATGCCAAGGGTGGCCCCGCTGTGGAAGGCGGAGCGATCGCTGTCGACATCGTCACGGCCAAGAAGGCGATTGATGGCAGCCGCAAGAGCTTCGGCGGCGGGTACGGTGTTGACAGACAGTTTTATGTGCCGGCGGGAGACTATGTCTACGTGGCACAGCTTGGCGCAGCAACAGTTGAAACCTCCTTCTCGGTCCAGGCTGGTGAACGGGTGGAACCGGTTGCGCTCCTCAATGCCGGCGTTGCCGCGATCACCGCGCCCGGCGCCTACCGGATCGATGTCCGCGCAGCCAAGAAGGACATCAACGGCAACCAGAAGGATGTTTCCGGCACCTATGGTGTAGAACTTTCCGAAACGCTTCCCGAAGGCGAGTACGAGGTTGTCGTCACCTATGAAGGCGACAAGGCCGCCAAAACCGCCAAGCTCTCGGTGAAGGCGGGAGAACGCAGCGAACTCGCCGTCGAGTGACGGCGCCAGCCCTAGAGGTTGCCTCGCGCGCCTTCCAGCCTTATATCGCGGACGCCCGGTCGAACGACCGGGCGTCTTTTTTTCTTCCCGGCTTGCGCCGGCAATCAGGACTATCCGCCATGCCCGCGCCTGCCCTTGTCATTTTCGATTGCGACGGCGTTCTCGTCGATTCCGAGATCATCGCGGCGCGGGTGGAAGCCAAGCTCCTCGCCGATGCGGGAATTGCCATATCGCCGGAAGAAATCTGCGAGCGCTATTCCGGCCTGACCTTCCCGAAAATCCTTGCCGCGATCGAAAGCGAATCTTCGATTCCGTTGCAGGCGAGCCTGATCGACAAGGCTGAAGGCGAAGTGGACAAGCGGCTGAAGCGCGAGCTCAAGGCCATCGACGGTGCCCGCGAGGCGCTGCTTGGTGCCGGCCCGAAGCGCTGCATCTGTTCCAACTCGTCAACAGAGCGCTTGGCCATGGAACTGGAAGTGACCGGGCTTGCTCCCGTGATCGGCGGGCCGGTCTTCTCGGCAAAGAGCCTGGACGGGGTGCGGGAAAAGCCGGCGCCGGATGTCTTCCTGCACGCAGCGCGCGCGTTTGAGGTCGAGCCAATCGATTGCTTCGTGGTCGAGGATTCGGTGCACGGGGTGCACGGCGCGCGCGCTGCCGGCATGCGCGTCATCGGCTTTACCGGAGCATCACACAGCTATCCCGGCCACGCCGACCGCCTGACCGATGCAGGCGCGGAAACGGTGATCTCGCGGCTTTCCGACCTACCTGCCGTTTTGGCGGCGCTCAGCGAATTCGGCCTGATCGACTGACTCGACCGGGTTGCCAGATCAGCCCCAGAGACCGACGAAATCGCTGGCAAGGTCCAGGTCCACGCCGGAATACTGCCCGGTGAACACCAGATGACCGTCATCATGACCGTCGCCATTCCGGTCGCGCGCCGGGATGATGAGGTCATCTTGACCGATGTTTTCGATCAGCAAGTCATGGAACGAAGCGGACCGCATTGCCGATGCATTGGCGGCGCCGGACGCCAAAGCCACGGTCCGGGTCCCGTCGGAAATGAACTCGATGGTATTTCCGGCAATCCGCTGGTCCTCGATGGTGATGACCGCGTTGGCCATGGTGATCACAAGGTCATCGCCGATAAAGTCCATGGACAGGATGCCGCGCAGATCGTCGACACGGATCATGTCGGCGCTGCCGCCTTCGTCGAAGATGGTGTCTTCACCGTGCTTCAGAAGAGTAGCAGACGTGCGGTACTCGTAAGTATCGCTATCCAAACCACCTTCCAGCCGATCAAACCCCTCGCCTCCGACAAGCGTGTCCTCGCCCGTGCCGCCCAAAATACGATCTGCTTCACCATCGCCGAACAGGCGGTCGTTGCCCTTGCCGCCATGGATGATGTCCCTGCCGCTTCCCCCATTGACGGTGTCATTGCCGCCATTGGCGAAAATGAGATCGTTTCCACCACTTGCCGACAGGATGTCGTCGAAGTTGGTGCCGGCCATCAGGTCCGCCACATTTGACCCGATGCGACCGGTTGCGATGGCGTAGGTATTCTGGCCGGTTTCTTCACGCTGTGCCCAGATCCGCTCGATGTTCCCGCCAGTCGTGTATTGGCCCATGACGTTCACGTTGCCCTGGGTCAGCGAGAGCTGAAGATTGGTACCACTGCGCAACGCTCCCTGGATTTCGCTGAACCGGAGGATGAAAATGTCATCGTTGCCCTGCTGATCCGTGATCGTGTCGGTGCCCAGCCCCAACGGGGTCGAACTCAAGGTCCGGTAGTCGTAATTGTCGTCGCCGGTCCCGCCATCAAGCGTATCGTTGCCGAAGCCACCGGTCAGCGTGTCGGTGCCCTCATTGCCATAAATCGTGTCATTGCCTGCCGCACCGCTCAGCGAATTGTCGCCGGAATTGCCATAGATCAGGTTATCCAACTGGTTGGCGAAAATAACCGAGATGTTGTCCGTGCCCAACAGGACAATGTTTTCGATATCTCCCAGGAAACGCCCGGACTGCTGGATGTTCACATTGACGGAGGTGAAGACCCAGTCGATGTCGGTTGCGTAGCCGCCGCGCTCGTCAACGATATCCTGCGCATTGTCGACAAAATAGAAGTCGTTCCCACCACGGCCGACCATGCGGTCGGCACCGGCTGCGCCATCCAGGAAATCATCGAAATTGGTTCCAACCAGCGTATTGTTGGCGGAAGTGCCGACGAGATTGATACCGAATGCCATGATGCCCTCCAAGGCCGTGCGCCGGTCTGTTCACCGGACCTATGGCTTGGAGATAGCGCCGCTTGCCTGAACCGTGGATGAAGCGCTTGTTCTGATGATTTTCAGTTTCGAAGACGGGGCCAAAACGGTTGGCGAGTTTGGCCTGCCAAAGATGAAAGCTTACTTCTTGGCGGGCGGGCCTTCGTCAAAACCGGCAAAGACCACGATAGTGCGTGGCGGCTGCTTCAGGAAGGTCACAGCCGGATCGGTGAAGATGAACTGCGTGGCGCCTGACGGGTTCACTGCAACCGTGTGCTTGTGGAGCTGCGAGTAGAGCACCTCGTCACCCTTGGCCGCAGCCACCCGGATCGGCATGACGATGTTGCCGCCAACGCCCTTCGGGCCGAGGATCACCTTGCCGGCCACCGCGACCGTCATGGTCATCATGTCGCCATTGAACTGGCAAGAGCGCGTCACATCGCTGATCGAAGCCTGGTAGACGATTTCGTCCTTGTTGCCCTGCTGGCCCTTGGAATACTGCGTGAAATAGGCGGTGCCCTCACGCAGCGAAACGGTGGGGCACTCGGTCAGCAATTCCTCCTGGGTGATGCGGGTATCGGGTACGGGCTCTTTCTTCTGGCCCAGCGTCAGCACCTTGCCGGTGTCGCTTCCCTGGCAACCGGCGAGCGCCAGAACAAGACCGGCCATCGCAAGGCCCGCGAAAAAACGTCCATTCATGAGCAAGGAACCCTCAACTGCACTTCCATGTGGCAAACAAGCTGTTCTATACCAGCGCCGCGGTCAAATTGCGACAGGCCCGAACAACGCAAACAAAAATCTTCCCGCAGCGCAACCAAGCACAGGGACAAGGCGGCAGTGACGATGGACTATGTGAGCACGCGAGGCCAGGCGCCTGCGCTGAAATTCCGTGATGCATTGATGGCCGGGCTTGCCCGCGACGGCGGGCTGTACGTGCCGCGCGAATGGCCGGTGATGAGCCGTGACGATATCCGTGCGCTGCGCGGCCTGCCCTATGCCGATCTCGCCATCCGCGTTTTGTGGCCCTTTGTCGAAGGGGAAATCGAGCGGTCCAGTTTCTCGCGCATCGTGCGCGAGGCCTATGGCACGTTCCGCCATCCGGCAGTGTGCCCGCTGGTTCAGACCGGCCCGAACGAATTCATCCTCGAACTGTTCCATGGCCCGACGCTGGCCTTCAAGGATGTGGCGATGCAATTGCTCGCCCGCCTGATGGACCATGTGCTCGTTGAGCGCGGCGAGCGGGCGACGATTGTCGGTGCCACATCCGGCGATACCGGTGGTGCGGCCATTGACGCCTTTGCGGGGCGGGAGCGGACCGACATCTTCATCCTGTTTCCCGAAGGACGCGTGTCGCCGGTGCAGCAGCGCCAGATGACCTCATCAACGGCAGCCAATGTGCATGCGCTGGCCATTCAGGGCAATTTTGATGATTGCCAGAACCATGTGAAGGCGATGTTCAACAACCATGCCTTCCGCGATGGCATGGCGCTTTCCGGCGTCAATTCGATCAACTGGGCACGCATCATGGCCCAGATCGTCTATTATTTCTCCTCAGCGCTGGCTCTCGGCGCACCGGACCGCGCGGTCTCGTTTACCGTGCCGACAGGCAATTTCGGGGATGTTTTCGCAGGCTACGCCGCCAAACGCATGGGCCTGCCCATCGACCGGCTGGTGATTGCCACTAATGACAATGACATCCTGCCGCGCACCATCGAGACCGGCACATACGAGATGCGCGGCGTCAAGGCGACGACTTCGCCCTCAATGGACATCCAGATTTCGTCCAACTTCGAGCGCCTGCTGTTCGAGGCGCAGGGCCGCGATGCCGGCGAAGTCTGCCGCCAGATGGACAGCCTGAAGCAGTCGGGTGCATTCTCGATTGGCGGGACCGCCCTTGCAGCCATTCGCGCGGAGTTTTCTGCTGGCCGCGCGGTGGAAGCCGATACGGCCCGGACCATTCAGGAGGTGCTCACCCAGAGCGGCTACCTGCTTGACCCGCACACGGCAACGGCGGTCAAGGTGGCGCGCGAGCAAGGTGGAAACCCAACCCCGATGGTGGTGCTGGCCACTGCGCATCCGGCCAAGTTTCCCGACGCGGTGAAGGCTGCCAGCGGCGTAACACCGGCGCTTCCGGCATGGCTCAGCGATCTGATGGAGCGAAAGGAGCACTTTACCGTGCTTCCCTCCGAGATAAAAATGGTGGAAGATCATATAAGCCGACATACAAGGGCGGCACGCTAGGGAGAGAATAGTTCATGGGCGTTGAAGTCAGCCGTCTGTCAAACGGCCTTCTGGTTGCCACCGAAACCATTGCGCATCTTGAGAGCGTCACGCTCGGGGTATGGATCAAGTCCGGCTCCCGCAACGAGCGCGATGACGAGCATGGCATCGCCCATCTCCTCGAACACATGGCCTTCAAGGGTACGGGCAGCCGTACCGCCCGCCAGATTGCCACCGACATCGAGGATGTGGGCGGCGAGATCAACGCGGCAACCAGTGTTGAGACGACATCTTTTTATGCCCGCGTGCTCAAGGATGACGTGCCGCTGGCCGTCGACATCCTGGCCGACATCCTGACGGATTCAAAATTCGACGTTGAGGAACTGCACCGCGAACAGCATGTCATCCTGCAGGAAATCGGCGCGGCGCATGACACGCCTGATGACATCATTTTCGACCGGTTCACCGAAACCGCTTTCCGCCACCAGACCATCGGACGCTCGATCCTTGGAACACCGGAAACGGTGGAGGGCTTCACCTCAGCCCAGCTTCACAGCTATCTGGAGCGCCAGTATGGCGCTGACCGGATGATCGTGGTGGCAGCCGGTGCCGTCCAGCACGACAGTTTCGTTCGCGAAGTGGAAAAAAAGTTCGGCCACTACCGCGCCAAGGCGGCAGCCCCCTTCCCGCCCTACGCGCATTATGTCGGTGGCGATTTCCGCGAAAGCCGCGACCTGATGGACGCGCAGATCCTGCTCGGCTTCGAAGGCCGTGCCTATCATGTGCGCGATTTCTACGCCTCGCAGATCCTCTCGTCGATCCTTGGCGGCGGCATGTCGTCGCGCCTGTTCCAGGAAGTGCGCGAAAAGCGTGGCCTTTGCTATTCGGTCTATGCCTTCCATTGGGGCTTTTCGGACACCGGCGTGTTCGGTGTTCATGCCGCCACCGGCAAGGACGACATCGCCGAACTGGTGCCTGTGATCCTATCGGAACTTCGCAAGGCGGGCCAGGACATCACCCAGGCCGAGCTTGACCGGGCACGCGCGCAGTACCGCTCGGCGCTGCTGATGAGCCATGAAAGCGCCACCAGCCGGGCCAGCCAGATTGCCCGCCAGATGCTGCTGTTTGGCCGCCCTGTCACCAATGAGGAACTGATGGACCGGCTGTCGAAGATCACCACCGAGCGGCTGACAGACCTTTCGCACCGCCTCTTCACCGGCTGCACGCCGACGGTGGCGGCCATCGGCCCGATTGATGCCCTGCCCCAGTTCAACATGATTGCCGAGGAGCTCGGACAGTCCGGTGCCGAACGCCAGCGTCTGGCCGTGTGACGGCTTGCGGTGACCGGATTCATGATCGGGCTTTTCCGCCATGAACCGGACATTCCGGACCTTGACGCAAGGCGTGTCCGCCTGCGCGCACCACACTGGAGCGATCATCGTGCTTTTGCTGCCTTGCGTTCCGAAAGCCGCAGCTTTCTGGAGCCGTGGGAGCCGGAATGGGGCCCTGAGCCGTTTGGCTTGATGGCCTGGCGTGACCGGATGCGGCGCTATGCACAGGATGCGGCCGACGGCAATGCTTTCACCTGGTTCCTGATCGTCGATGGCAACCGGCTGGCGGGCGGCATCACGCTTGGAAACATCCGCCGTGGCGTCTCCCAAAGCGGGCAGATCGGCTACTGGCTGGGTGAGCGGCATGCGGGAAAGGGGCTGATGGGCGATGCGCTTGCGGCAATTGTTCCCCATGCCTTTTCCAGACTCGGCTTGCACAGGCTCGAAGCGGCCTGTATCCCCGGAAACCGGCGGTCCGAACGCGTGCTTGAAAAAGCCGGATTCGCGCGCGAAGGGTTGATGCGGTCCTACCTGAAGATTGGCGGCAGATGGCAGGACCATCACCTCTATGCGCGGATCAACGAGCCGGACCATGGGAACGGGGCATGAAGACTTTGACACCGGGACGCGACCTTCTGGCCTGGCTTGCCGGCATGATCATGCTGGCCGTGCTGGCTGTTGCGACGGTTCCTGCCAATGCATTCGAGACCATCCGCATCAGCCGCGATGACGTTGCACTTGATCTTTCCAAGGCCGTTGAAATCCATCCCAACCAGGGCAAGACCTTTCAATCCTCCACAGCGCCCGGTCCTGACGGGATCGTGCGGCGCATCGAGGTGGAGGCGCTCAAGGGCGACGAAAGCGGCGACTGGGCCGTCTTTGCGCTTGCCAATCCGACTGACCAGCAGCTGGACCGGCTGATTGTCGCGCCGCATTTCCGCCTCGCCGGTTCCGGCCTGATCTGGCCGGATCTCGGGTCTGCGCGCATCGTCAACATCACCCCGTCGGAAGGCTTTGCGCTGGACCGGCAGGCCTCCACCGATGCCGACGTGTTCCTCGTGACGCTCAATCCCGGAGCGGTTGTCACCTTCATCGCCGAGTTGTCCTCGCCGCGCCTGCCGCAGGTCTATCTGTGGGAGCCCGAGGCCTACAAGGACACGATCAATTCGTTCACGCTGTTTCGCGGCATCGTCATCGGCATTGCCGGGCTTCTGGCGCTGTTTCTGACCATCCTTTTCGTGGTCAAGGGCACGTCGCTGTTTCCGGCCACGGCGGCGCTTGCCTGGGCGATGCTGGCCTACATCTCCATCGATTTCGGCTTCTTGAGCCGCGTCATCGAATTCACGCCGGGCAGTGAGCAATTGTTGCGCGCGGGCTCTGAAGTCGCGCTTGCTGTCACGCTGGTCTTGTTCCTGTTTGCCTATCTCAATCTCAACCGGTGGCACTCCAACTTCTCCTATGGCGCGGTCCTCTGGGTCGTCTTCCTGCTGGGCCTTGCCGGTGTCGCGCTGTTTGATCCGCCGCTTGCATCCGGCGTGGCACGCATTTCCTTTGCTCTGACTGCCGTCATCGGCATCGGCCTGATCATCTATTTCAGCCTGCAGGCCTATGACCGGGCGATCATGCTGATCCCGAGCTGGCTGCTCATCCTTGTGTGGCTTGCCGGCGGATGGATGACCGTCACCGGCATGATCGACAATGACATCATCCAGCCGGCGCTTGGCGGTGGTCTTGTGCTGATCGTGCTGCTGATCGGTTTCACGGTGATCCAGCACGCGTTTTCCGGTGGCGTTCTCCAGCAGGGCCTGTTCTCCGACATGGAGCGCCAGGCGCTCGCGGTCAGCGGGTCGGGCGACATCGTGTTTGACTGGGACGTGACGCGCGACCGCGTGGTGACCCGGCCCGACATTTGCCGCCAGCTTGGCCAGCCCTCCTCGACGCTGCGTGGCGCGGCGCGCAACTGGCTGCCGCTGCTGCACCCTGAAGACCGCGACCATTTCCGCACCACGCTCGACATGGTGCTGGAACACCGGCGCGGCAAGATCAACCAGTCGTTCCGCCTGCGGGGGGCCGACGGCCATTATCAGTGGTTCACGCTGCGCGCGCGCCCAGTCATCGGCACAGATGGCGAGGTGATCCGCTGCGTGGGAACGCTCGCCGACGTGACCGAGCAGAAAAAGGCCGAAAAGCGCCTGCTGCATGATGCCGTGCATGACAATCTGACCGGACTGCCGACGCGCGAACTGTTCATGAACCGGCTGGACGGGGTGATCGCCATTGCCCGGACTGGCGAGAGAGTGAAACCCACTGTCTTCCTGATTGATATTGACCGCTTCAAGCAGGTCAATGAGAGCCTCGGCATCTCGGCTGGCGACACGATTCTCCTTACCGTTTCACGCCGCCTGTCGCGCCTGCTGAAGCCGCATGACACGCTGTCGCGCTTTTCCGGCGACCAGTTTGCCCTGTCCCTGTTGTCTGAACAGGACCCTGTGCGCATTGCTGCCTTTGCCGACGCCATGCGCAAGGCCATCAGCGCGCCGATCACTTTTTCCAAGCGCGAGATCATGCTGACCGCCTCGATGGGCCTGTGCAGCTGGAACTCCAACCAGATGGGCGCTGCCGAACTGATGAAGGATGCCGAGCTTGCACTTCATCAGGCCAAACGCTTCGGCGGCGACCGCATCGAGCCCTTCCGTCCGGCCTTCCGCTCTCTCGGCACTGACCGCCTGCAGCTTGAAGCCGACCTTCGCCGGGCGGTGGAAAATGGCGAATTGTCGCTGGCCTACCAGCCGATCGTGCGGCTTTCCGATGGCGAGATCGGCGGTTTCGAGGCGCTGGTGCGCTGGGAGCATCCGCGCCGCGGCACAATTCCGCCTTCAGATTTCATCCCGATTGCCGAAAATTCCGGCCTGATCGTGCAAATCGGCCTCTTTGCCATGCAGACGGCGGCGGGCGATCTGCGCGAGTGGTTGAAGCAGGTCGGCAAGGATGACCTGTTTGTTTCAGTGAACCTGTCGAGCCGGCAGCTGATGCGCCAGGACCTTGTGGCCGATGTGCGCTCGGTGCTGGCGCGTGCCAACCTGCCGGCTGCAAATTTCCGGCTTGAACTGACCGAATCGCTGGTCATGAGCAATCCGGAGCAGGCAGCCTCCGTGCTGCAACGGCTGAAGGACATCGGCATCGGCCTGTCGCTGGATGATTTCGGCACCGGCTATTCCTCGCTTTCCTACCTGACGCGGTTTCCCTTCGACACGATGAAGATTGACCGTTCCTTCCTCGACAAGGACACGCCGCAGCGCCTCGTGCTGCTGCGCTCCCTCATCAACATGGCGCGCGATCTCGGGCTGAAAGTGGTGGCGGAAGGCGTGGCTGATGAGGCGAGCGCCGAGCATCTGGCGGTGTCGGGCTGCGGTTATGTGCAGAGCTTCATGTTCGGCGAGCCGATGACGGGACCACAGGCCCTGACGGTTCTCAAGCAGCAAAACCCGCTGGTGACCGCCTGACAGGTTAATCGGTCTTTGATCAGGCGTGTCCGGCGTTTCCAGACAGCATGCGCGGATCAATGCCGAGGCAGGCCATGGCGCGCGAATACAACTGATCGACATCTTCCTCGAAGACGAGGTCGCTCGCTCCTTCGCAGGTCAGCCAGCCATTGGCGGAAATTTCCGCTTCCAGCTGACCCGGCGCCCAACCGGCATAGCCCAGCGCCATGACAGCCTGTCTCGGCCCTGCGCCCCGCGTGATGGCGCGCAGCACATCCACCGTGGCCGTCAGCGAGATGCCCGGCGCCACATGCAGCGAGCTGTCGGCATTGTAATCGCCAGAATGCAGCACGAAGCCTCGGCTGCGCTCCACCGGCCCGCCATTGCGCACAGCCATGGACCGCGCGCGCTCGGGCAGCCGGATGGTCTCTTCCGGCTCCAGAAGGCCGAGTTGCACCAGCAGATCGGGAAAGATCAGATCCTGCTTGCGGTTGAGCATGATGCCCATGGCACCGTCCTGGGAATGGGCACACATGTAGATGACCGAGCGCTCGAAGCGCTGGTCCTGCATGCCAGGCATCGCAATCAGGAATTGGCCGTTCAGCCAAGGTTCGCTCATCCGCATCATCCCTTCCTGTTGAAAGCCTAACCGCAAACCCGGCAATTGTGAAACGGGGAGTGTGGCCCGGGTAAATTTATTTTCACGGCGAAATGATCGGGAACCCGCGGCAGCCGCCTTGCAAGCACCGGCATTCGGGAGGAAAGTCCGGCCCATGAAAACCTTGTTCCCCTTGCTCCTTGCCACTTTGTCGCTCCTCTCCGGCCTGCATGGCGCGCTTGCAGCCTCAAGCGACTGGCAGGCCTTTGAAGGGGCGCGCCTCAAACTCACAGTCAGCAACTCTCCGGAAGCCGACGGATCCCGGCGCGGCGTGCTCGACATCGATCTCCAGCCCGGTTGGAAAACCTACTGGATGGAACCGGGAGACGCCGGCATTCCGCCGGTGGTGAAGGCGGTGACTGCGGGCGGGCCGGTGGATGCGCAGATGGGGTTTCCGGTGCCCAAGCGCTTCAAGGACGAATACTCGACCTGGGCCGGCTATGATGAGCCGGTTGGTCTGGCGCTGACATTTCCGCAGGGCAGTGTCGCGCAGGACGGGATGCTTTCCGTTTCGGCTTTCCTCGGCGTCTGCGAGAAAATCTGCATCCCGGTCAGCACGGAGTTCAAGGTCAAGATTGCCAGCCAGAGCACCTCGGAGACTGCAGTAGCCGTCGCATTTGCTGCCTTGCCGGAACCGGCATCGTCCGAGACCGGCCAGTTCACTTCAGCCGTGCTTGAGGGCGACATGCTCGTTCTCGAAGGCAAGCTGCCGGTGAAGAAAAGCCTGCAGGAGCTCTTTGTCGGCGGCTCCAAGGGCTGGGCCTTTGGTGAACCGGACAGGCTTGACCGCGTGGACGATATGACACGCTATTTGCTGCCGGTGCTTTCGCGGCCCAAAGCCTCGACCGAAGGCACCATCCACTACACCTATGGCAATTCAGGCAGCGCAATTGCCGGGGCGATATCCTTCACTTCGAAGTAGCCAAAGGCCGCGGCTGCGCTTTCAGGCTGGCAATGCGCGAAAAGCGCGCTAAATGGTGAACACAGGCCCGTTCAACAAGGGCCGTTCCACACAGACCGGAGGTATCCATGACCATCGACATCGGCGCAAGCCTGCCCGCCGCCAAGTTCAAGACCCCGTCCGCAGACGGCCCTGCCGAGCTGACCACCGAGCAGGTGTTCGCCGGCAAGAAAGTCGTGCTGTTCGGCGTGCCTGGCGCTTTCACCCCCACCTGCTCGATGAACCATCTGCCGGGCTATCTGGAGCATCACGACGCCATCAAGGCCAAGGGCGTGGACACCATTGCAGTCCTCGCGGTCAACGATGTGTTCGTCATGAAGGCCTGGGAAGAGGCGACCGGCGGCAAGGACAAGATCGTCTACCTGGCCGATGGCAGCGGTGATTTCGTCAAGTCCATCGGCCTTGACATGGACCTGTCTGCCGGTGGTCTCGGCCTGCGCTCCAAGCGCTTTTCGATGATCGTCGATGATGGCGAGGTGCTGGCCCTCAACATCGAGGACAGCCCCGGCAAGGCAGTTGCCTCCGGCGCCGAGGCCCTGTTGCCGCAGCTTTGAAAACCGACGTCTGGTGAAATGCCAATCCCGCAGCCCCGGCTGCGGGATTTTTCATGTGTCGAGGCCGGCCCTTGCGCGGACAAATCCGGCGACAAGGCCTGCAATCGCCCCGCCGGCAATGCCGGAACCGAAGGTGGCGAAGGAATAGGTGTCGGCGACAAACCAGACCGTGATGCCGCCAAGCGCGGCCCCGATCAGGCCATAGGCTGCATATCGGGCGGACGCCGGTGGTTGGGGTCTGTCCATGGTTCTCATCCCTTGGATTTCGTCTTGAACGGGGCCATTCCGGCGCGCGCCAGCTCATCGGCGCGTTCGTTTTCAGGATGGCCGGCATGGCCCTTGACCCAATGCCATGTGACATCATGACGGCCGCGCGCCGCATCAAGCGCCTGCCATAGTTCGGCGTTCTTCACCGGCTTCTTGTCGGCAGTGCGCCAGCCGTTCTTCTTCCAGCCATGGATCCATTTGCCGATCCCGTCACGTACATAGACGCTGTCGGTGTGGAGATCGACCTTGCAGCCCGATTTCAGCGCATTCAGCGCCTCGATGGCCGCCATCAACTCCATGCGGTTGTTGGTGGTGTCAGCCTCGCCGCCCGACAGTTCCTTCTCATTGCCATTGTAGCGCAGGATGGCACCCCAGCCGCCCGGGCCGGGATTGCCGGAGCAGGCGCCGTCAGTGAAGATCTCGACCTGCTTCATGACGGGATGAACCCGTAATCTTCGGCACTCGTCACCTGGCGATGGAAGCGCAGCCGGCGCAGATATTCGCGTGGGTCCTTCTTGGTCACCACAGCGCCAGCCGGCGTGTGCAGCCAATCGTAAAGCCGCGTCAGCAGGAAGCGGATGGCCGCACCGCGCGCCAGCACGGGCAAGGCCTGCGCTTCGGCGGGCGACAGCGGGCGCACCGAGCAATAGCCATCCAGCATGGCCTGGCCCTTGGTCAGGTTGAAGGAAAAATCGCGCTCGAAGCACCAGGCATTGAGGCAGACCGCCACGTCATAAGCGAGCAGATCGTTGCAGGCGAAATAGAAGTCGATCAGGCCGGAGAGCTTTTCGCCAAGGAAGAAGACATTGTCCGGGAAGAGATCGGCATGGATGACGCCGCGCGGCAGATCGGTCGGCCAGCGCGCTTCCAGGAGATCCAGCTCGGCTGCCACCTCCGCTGCCAGCCCCGGCTCCACCTCGTCAGCGCGGTCGGCGGCCTGGTCAAACAACGGACGCCAGTCCTTTATGGTCAGCGCATTGGCGCGCGGAATGGCGAAATCAAGCGCTGCCAGATGCATACGGGCAAGCGCTGCACCCACCTCGCGGCAATGGGCGGCACCGGGCCTGCGCGGCCACATGCCCTCGAGAAAGGAAACAATGATGGCCGGGCGGCCGGCCAGCCGCCCAATGATCTGGCCATCCGAGCGCTTGACCGGTTGCGGACAAGTGATCCCCTTGGCCGCGAGATGATCCATCAGACCGGCGAAGAATGGCAGGTCGCGCTCATTGGTGCGCCGCTCAAACAGCGTCAGGATGTAGGAGCCGCCCTCGACATGCAGCATGAAATTGGAGTTTTCCACGCCCTCGGCAATGCCGCGATAGGACATCAGCTTGCCCAGCGGATAGGCCGACAGGAAGGATTCCAGCTCATCCTCGGCAATATCGGTATAGACAGCCATCAATGCTCACCGTTGACGAAGGCCATGTCGGATGGCTTCAGTTCCACGTCGCGCAGCGCGCGCATGACCGGGAAATTCTCCGTTTCCTTCGCCGTCAGGGCAAGGTCAACCGTCACCGCGAAGCGCTCGCGGAAGGCAGCGATGATCTCGTCGACGATGATCTCGGGTGCTGAAGCGCCAGCCGAAAGGCCAACAACGGAAGCGCCCTCGACTTTTGCCCAGTCGATCTCGGCGGCGCGCTGCACCAGGGCAGCTTCGCGTGCCCCCGCCCGCTCGGCCACTTCCACGAGGCGCTTGGAATTGGATGAGTTCGGCGCGCCGACGATCAGGAAATAATCCGCGCCGGGAGCCGCCTGCTTCACTGCGTCCTGGCGATTGGTGGTGGCATAGCAGATGCTCTCTGCTGCCGGTGCGGTCAGCTCCGGAAAGCGGATTTGCAGCGCCTTGATGATGCCTGCCGTATCATCGACCGACAGCGTTGTCTGGGTGACGAAACCGAGCGGCATGCCGGCAGGTGGCTCAAAGGATGCCGCATCAGCCTCTGTCTCGATCAGCGAGACCGTGCCGGCCTCAAGCTGGCCCATGGTGCCGATCACCTCAGGATGGCCGGCATGGCCGATGAGCAGCACGTGGCGGCCAAGGCGCTGGTGGCGCATGGCCTGCTTGTGCACCTTGGAGACCAGCGGACAGGTGGCATCGAGATAGAGCAGGTTCAATTCGCGGGCATGTTCGGGCACGGATTTCGGCACGCCATGGGCCGAAAACACCACCGGGGCATCACGATGCTCCAGCGGGATCTCGTCCAACTCCTCGATGAAGACGGCACCGCGCGAGCGCAGCCCCTCGACGACGAACTTGTTGTGGACGATCTCGTGGCGAACATAGACCGGAGCGCCATGCTTCTTCAGCGCGAGCACGACGATCTGGATGGCGCGGTCGACCCCGGCGCAAAAGCCGCGCGGCTCGCACAGGCGGATGGTCAGCGGCTTCAAACTGTCAGCGGCCATGATTCACAGCGGTCCTTTCCGGCTGCCCTTCAAGTGACGGCGCGGCGCCGCGCTGTCAAGACTGTGCCTGCGGTGTTCAGCGCTGCTTGCGGGTCTGCCAGGTCCAGACACCCCAGACGCCGGCCAAGGCCAGCGCGAGACCATACCAGGTAACCGCATACTGAAGGTGATTGTTGGGCAGGGAAACCAGCGTCACACCGCCGACTGGCCAGCCGCCGGGATTGGGCGCGTCGCCCGCATCCAAAAAGAACGGCAGCAGGAGTGCGGGATCAAGGCCGACAGCCTTTGCCATCGCCTCGCGATCCTTCCAGTAATAGATGTTCTTGACCGGATCGTTCTCATAGACGCTGGAAGGCTTTTCGGGGAGTGGATTGCGCGCCATGCCGGTGATGGTCACTTCGCCCGCAACCTGTCCTTCTGGCCGCGTGGCCGCATCCTTGCGGTCATAGGGCACGAAACCGCGATTGACGAACACGGCCCGGCCATCAGCGAGGCGCAGCGGGGTGTAGAGATAGTAGCCGGAAGCGCCCTGATGGGTGGCAAAGAAATGCTGCTCGCCGCCATGCTCGAAGCGGCCTGAGAGTGTGACCGGCATGTAATCCACATCACCAGTTTCAGCGAAGGTCTTTTCGGCTTCACCAAGGCTGACCGGAGCAGCCTGCATGCGCGCATCGATCCGGGCGATCAGCGCTTCCTTCCACTGCAGGCGATTGACCTGCCAGGTTCCAAGCGCCACCAGAATGGCCAGCGACAGCAGCACGAGGCCGGTCACGACCGCAAACCGGGTCCGGCTCACAGGCTGTCCCGATGCCTTGTCGTCTGCCGTCATTCGTGACCCTCAATCTTTCCCTGTTCAGCCTTGTTGGCATATTGCAGCGTGATGAGCACACCCTTCATGGCGCGCAGCGAGCCGAGGCAGAGGATCAGCGTCAGCGGGATCCAAAGGATCATGTGGACCCAGAGTGCCGGCGAATAATTCACCTCAAGCCAGAGCGCCAGACCGACAACGATGAAGCCAACGATCAGCATGACAAAGATGGCCGGGCCGTCTCCGGCATCGGCAAAGGAATTGTCGAGCCCGCAAACGCCGCAATTTTCTTTCAGGTTCAGATAGCCATTGAAGAGCTTGCCATCGCCGCAGCGCGGACAGCGGCCAGTCAGCCCGGCCTTGATCGGATCGACGGGCGGGAAATGGGCCTGGTCGTTCGTCATCGGTGCGGTCTTTCCTTGTTACATCTTGCGGATCGTTCGGCCATCAGGCCCGGATTGCGCTCTTCTCTACAGGTGAAAAGCTGAATCCGGGATGCGGCATATTGAATGCCGCACTTGGCCAAGCACCAAAAGAAAAAGGCGGGACATGCCCGCCTTTAACTGTCTTTTCAGCTCCGGTCAGTGACCGGCAGCAATCGGGGCGCCCCAGGAAGCCCAGACGTAGATGGCAAAGAAGAGGAAGAGCCAGACCACGTCCACGAAATGCCAGTACCAGGCAGCGGCCTCAAAGCCGAAATGCTGCTTGGGCGTGAAGTGACCTTTCATCGCGCGGAACAGGCAGACCAGCAGGAAGATGGTGCCGACGAACACATGGAAACCATGGAAGCCGGTGGCCATGAAGAAGGTCGCACCGTAGATGGAATCCTTGAAGGCGAAGGGTGCATGGGCATATTCGTAGATCTGGACGATTGAGAATACGATGCCAAGGGCAACCGTCAGCGCCAGACCCCAGATCAGGCCCTTGCGGTTGTCATGGAGCAGTGCGTGGTGCGCCCAGGTCACCGTCGTGCCCGACAGAAGCAGGATGATGGTGTTGTAGAGCGGCAGGTGCAGCGGATCGAGAACCTCGATGCCCTTGGGCGGCCAGACACCACCAGTATATTCGCTGCGCAGGACCTGGACGGCCTCGCCGGGGAACAGGCTGGCGTCGAAGAAAGCCCAAAACCAGGCGACAAAGAACATCACTTCGGAAGCGATGAACATGATCATGCCGTAGCGCAGGTGAAGCGAGACCACGCGGGTGTGGTGCCCCTCATGAGCTTCCTTGATGGTGTCCGACCACCAGGCAAACATCACATAGAGGATGATCGCCATGCCGATGGCAAAGAGCCAGAAGCTGGCACCGGCGAAATTGATGCCGAAAAGCGGGAACTCGTCCGCATTGAGCGAACGCATCCAGGCAATGGCACCGATGGCGGTGACAAAGGCACCGAGCGAGGCGAGCGCCGGCCAAGGGCTCGGATCAATGATATGGTAATCGTGGTTTTTCTCGTGTGCGTCGGCCATGATGATCCCCGCGGTTGCTTATTGCTTGATGCTGTTGGTCTTCACCTTCTCGTCCACAGGCACTGAGGCCACAGGCGTGGATGCCCCGTCAACCGGGAAGAAAGTGTAGGAAAGGGTGATGGTTGTCATGCCTGACAATTCCTGGACCTTCACGATGTCCGGATCGACATAGAACACGACAGGCATTTCAAGGCTTTCGCCCGGCTTCAGCTCTGTTTCGGTGAAGCAGAAGCACTCGACCTTGTTGAAATAGGCTCCGGCCAGCGGCGGCACCACATTGAAGGTGGCCGTTGCCTTGACTGGCTTGTCGGACAGGTTTTTCGCCAGATAGGCGACCTGCGTTGCTTCGCCGATGCGCATTGTCACGTCGCGCTGCATCGGCTTGAAATCCCACGGCACACCGGACGTGTTCGCGTCGAAGCGGACGGTCACGGTGCGATCAAGCACGGTGTCGGAATAGGCTTCCACCCGCTGCGTGGTTCCTCCATACCCGGTGACTTGGCAGAAAAGCTGGTAGAGCGGAACTGCGGCAAAGGACATGCCGACCATCGATAGCGCCATGGTTGCGCCGAAGGCCGCGACCTTCAGATTGGCACGATGTGCAGCTTGGTCCTTGGCAACCGGATCGCTCATTGCGCGCCTCCGATGGAACCGAATTTCAGCATGGTGACGACATAGAAGATGACGACCAGAGCGGCGAGCGCCACGCCAATGGCAATCGAGCGGCTGCGCTGCGCCTTCTTCTGCTTGTCGGTCAATGTGACGAGATCGTTTTCCATCCGTCAGACCCCGTATGCCAGCAGGATCTTGGCAGCGACGATGTCGAGCAGCAGCGCTGCAAAGATCGTGAAGAGATAGAGGATCGAAAAGCCGAAGAGCTTCTTGGCCGGGATCATCTTCTGGTCGCCGTCAGCCATGTTCAGCACGCCCCAGGCATACCAGACGAAGCCGGCGCCCATGGCAGCGGCAAAGAGGCCATAGGCAGCAGAAGCAAAGCCCATCGCCCAAGGCAGGACCGCAACGGATGCAAGGATGAGCGAATAGGTAAAGATCTGGATGCGCGTGGTGCGCTCGCCGCAGACATTGGGCAGCATCGGAATACCGGCCGCGCCGTAATCCTTGCACTTGAAGAGAGCGAGAGCCCAGAAATGCGGGGGCGTCCACAGGAAGATGATCGCAAACAGGATGACGCTTTCGAGCGACACCGTGCCGGTGGCTGCAGCCCAGCCGACCATGGGCGGGAAGGCGCCGGCGGCGCCGCCAATGACGATGTTCTGCGGCGTCGAGCGCTTCAGCCACATGGTGTAGACAACCGCATAGAAGGCAATGGTGAAGGCCAGAATGCCAGCGGCAACCCAATTGACCAGCACGCCGAGTGTCAGCACCGAGAGCACCGAGAGAACCAGCCCGAAATTCAGCGCCTGCGACGGGGCGACCCGGCCCGAGGGAACCGGACGCTTGGCCGTGCGCGACATGATGGCGTCGATGTCCGCATCGTACCACATGTTGAGCGCACCCGACGCACCCGCGCCCACTGCAATGCAAAGAATAGACACGAAGGCGATGATGGGATTGACCGGGCCAGGTGCTGCCATCAGGCCGACAAAAGCGGTGAACACCACCAGCGACATGACGCGGGGCTTCAGCAGTTCGAAATAGTCGCCGGCAGTGGCTTCCGACATGCGGAATGCATCACTTCCTGCGGTATTATCGATCATGGCCATGATGCGTCCTGTCCCTGGTTCTGTTCTCATTTGTGGCCCGACGCCGGAGGTCCGGCGTCAGGCGATCGTCCTGGTCAACCAGCCTCACATCACTTGATGCGCGGCAGCTGCTCCCACTGGTGGAACGGCGGCGGGGATGGCAGCTGCCATTCCAGCGTGGTCGCACCCTCACCCCACGGATTGTCACCGGCAACGCGCTTCTTGGAGAAGGCTTCCCAGACACCGAACAGGAAGATCAGCACGGCGAAGGCCGAGATGTAGGAGCCGATCGACGACACGTAGTTCCAGCCGGCGAAGGCATCGGGATAGTCGATGTAGCGGCGCGGCATGCCGGCAAGGCCGAGGAAATGCTGCGGGAAGAACACCAGGTTCACGCCGATGAACGTCACCCAGAAGTGGCTGCGGGCAATGAACGAGTTGTACATGTAGCCGGTCATTTTCGGGAACCAGTAGTACCAGGCAGCGAAAATGGCGAAGACGGCGCCGAGCGACAGCACGTAGTGGAAGTGTGCAACCACGTAGTAGGTGTCATGCATGGCACGGTCGAGACCGGCATTGGCCAGCTGCACGCCCGTCACACCGCCGACGGTGAACAGGAAGATGAAGCCGATCGCCCAGATCATCGGGGTGCGGAACTGGATGGACCCGCCCCACATCGTGGCAATCCACGAGAAGATCTTCACGCCGGTCGGCACCGCGATCACCATGGTGGCGAAGACGAAGTAGCGCTGGGCGTCAAGCGAGATGCCGGTGGTGTACATGTGGTGTGCCCACACGATGAAGCCCACCACACCGATGGCGACCATGGCATAGGCCATACCGAGATAACCGAAGACCGGCTTGCGGCTGAAGGTCGAGACGATGTGGCTGATGATGCCGAAGGCCGGCAGGATCAGGATGTAGACTTCCGGGTGACCGAAGAACCAGAACAGATGCTGGAACAGGATCGGGTCGCCGCCGCCTTCAGGTGCGAAGAAGGCCGTGCCGAAGTTGCGGTCGGTCAGCAGCATGGTGATGCCGCCGGCCAGAACTGGAAGCGACAGCAGCAGCAAGAAGGCGGTGATCAGCACGGACCAGGCAAACAGCGGCATCTTGTGCAGCGTCATGCCGGGTGCGCGCATGTTGAAGATGGTGGTGATGAAGTTGATGGCGCCAAGGATGGACGAGGCACCGGCAATGTGAAGCGCAAGGATCGCCATGTCCACGGCCGGCCCGGGCGCACCCGAGGTCGACAGCGGCGGATAGAGCGTCCAGCCGCCGCCCACGCCGTAACCGCCGGCAGGACCGGGGACGAACATGGAAAGGCACAGCAGCAGGAAGGCCGGCGGAACGAGCCAGAAGGAGATGTTGTTCATGCGCGGGAAGGCCATGTCCGGCGCGCCGATCATGATCGGAACCATCCAGTTGGCAAAACCGCCGATGAGCGCCGGCATGACCATGAAGAAGATCATGATGAGGCCGTGTGCAGTGGTAAAGACGTTGAACATCTGCTTGCCGGCATCAAGGGCAGCATCGCCCTCCACGCCATAGACCATGCCTGCAAGGCCATGGAAGAACTGGATGCCCGGCTCCTGCAGCTCGATGCGCATGCCGACGGACAACAGGCCGCCGACGATGCCCGCCATGATCGCGAAGATCAGGTAGAGCGTTCCGATATCCTTGTGGTTGGTCGAATAGACCCAGCGGACCCAGCCCTTGGGCTTGTGGTCGTGATGGTCATCGTGAGCAGCGTATCCAGCCATGTGTCCCACTCCGTTCCTGTTCTTGTTACTGTGCGGTCTTGTCGCCGGAAGCGGCGGACGCGAGCTTGTTGTGCGATTCGATGGAGGCCATAAGCGCCTCGTTGGCGCCGGTGAGATCCGAACCGGCGGCAGCCAGCCAGGTGTCGTACTGCGCCTGGGAAACCACGCGGAAACCGATCGGCATATAGGCGTGATCCTTGCCGCAAAGCTCGGAGCACTGGCCGTAGAAGAGGCCTTCCTTTTCCGCCTTGAACCAGGTTTCGTTCACGCGGCCGGGCACGGCGTCGACCTTGATGCCGAAGCTCGGCATGGCAAACGAGTGCAGAACGTCAGCAGCCGTCACCAGCAGGCGAACCGTGGTGTTGACCGGAACAACGATCTCGTTGTCGACAGCCAGCAGGCGCGGATAGACGCCCATGTCTTCCTTGCCGGCTTCGGCGCGGTCTTCGTCCTTCAGCAGCAGGGCATCAAAGCTCACTGCCGCTTCGTTCTGGTACTCATAGCCCCAGTACCACTGATAGCCGGTGGCCTTGATGGTGAGCTTGGGCTCTTCCGGCGGGGTGTACTGCGCGGTGAGCAGGTTGAACGACGGGATCGCCAGGAACAGCAGGATGACCACAGGTCCAACCGTCCAGATTACCTCGATCAGCGTGTTGTGGCTGGTGCGCGACGGGTTCGGATTGGCCGAAGCACGGAAGCGGTAACCTACCCAGATCAGCAGGAACAGGACAAACAGGGTGATCGGCACGATGAACCACAGCGTGTACTGCTCGAACCAGCGGATTTCCTGCATGATCGGCGTTGCAGCATCCTGCAAGTGCATCTGCCAGGGCTTGGGCTGGTCGGCATAGGCTGCGGTGGCTGCAAACGCGGCAACGGCACCGAGGCTGGCGGCGATTTTCTTCATAACCCCATCTCTCCCAAAGCGGCCCTTGTGGGCCTCTCTTTACGAATGTTTCATGGCGAGGGCGCGAGCCTTCCCATCTGTAGGCACTCTAAAAACACACTCTGGGTTCGACCGCAAGGAATGCAGAAGGCCAATGGAGGCTGGCATTGTTTGCGCAAATTGTCGCACCCTTTCTCAAGTTGTTGTATTTACTCATATATTTGCGTTCCTAAATTTATCATCCCTTTGATCTATGTCTAACTGCGCGCTGCTTGGCCGCATTTCAGGCGCAAATCGGAGGCTAAAGGAGGGAAGCGGCCAGCGGCACGCGATGGTTCAACGCCGATTTGCAATTGGCGGCAATCATCGCAATGCTTGCCGCATGTGATTCGCAGCGGAGCGCCCATGTTTCGGACGGCAGTAAAAACCCTTGCACCCTGCCTGCTCGCAGCAGGCGTTTTGCTTGCTTCCCTTCCCGCCAGTGCGCAGCAGAACGGCATTGTCCGTTCCACCCATGGCGAATGGAAGATGATCTGCGACACGCCTGCCGGTGCAGCCACCGAGCAATGTGCGCTGATCCAGAACGTGGTGGCCGAGGACCGGCCGGACATGGGGCTTTCGGTCGTTGTGCTGCGCACTGCCGACAAGAAAGCGGAAATCCTGCGCGTGCTGGTGCCGCTTGGCGTGCTGCTGCCCAACGGGCTTGGCCTCTATGTGGATGGCAAGGACATCGGCAAGGCCTATTTCGCCAAGTGCTTCACCGATGGCTGCTATGCCGAGGTGATTTTGGAAGAGCCGCTGATTTCGACGCTGAAGGCCGGCGGATCGGCCACCTTCATCGTGTTCCAGACGCCCGAAGAGGGCATTGGCATTCCGGTTGACCTGGAAGGCTTTACCGAAGGATTTGCCGCGCTTCCGTGATGGTAGCCCCCATCAGGATGGAGGATTGTCGACGCGGTCGCGCAGGTCGCGCCTGATTTCCTCTTCCCGGATCGCGGTGCGGAACCCCTTCTCGATGAGGGCGGGCACCAGCAGGAACACCAGTCCGGCAAGAACCAGGGACCAAGCCGCCGGCAATGGCTGCGCCCAGATCACCAATCCGGCAGCTGAGAACCCCGCCACGGCCGAGAAAAGCCTGATCCTGGTCAGCATCATCGGTATCCTGTCGCCGGATGCTGGCAATTCCCGTCGGAACGCCTAAGTTCAAGAGTATCACTCAATCTGGATTCCCGCATGCCCCAGTCCCTTCTTTCCCGGTTCGACATAGACGAGAGCGCCGTGAAGCGCATCGTAGCCGATGCTCTGGCCAAGGCCGATGACGGCGAGCTCTTCATGGAATACAGCGAGGGCGAGGCGCTCGTCTTTGACAATGGCCGGCTGAAAACCGGGACCTTCAACACCGATCTCGGGTTTGGCCTGCGCGCCGTGGCAGGCGAGGCAGCGGGCTATGCCCATGCATCGGAACTGTCGGCATCGGCTCTGCGCCATGCAGCCAATGCAGTCGGCGCCGTGACCACGGGTCATTCGGGCCAGATGGATGTTGCGCCTGCCGGGACGAACCGCAAGCTTTATGGCGATGGCAACCCGATCCTCGATCCGGCCTTTGGCGAAAAATCGGCCCTGCTGAAGCGCATCGACGCCTGGCTCAGGGCGCGCGATCCCCGCGTGCGGCAGGTGTCGGCATCGC
>JBGSQC010000202.1:0-2548 GCA_041738295.1 Zhengella sp.
GCGCTCGCCGTCAGGGCAAGTGTGGCAGACCGCAGACCCTGCGTGAGGCGCACCATCACCGGGCGCGGCGCGGCAAAACGCGGAAAGCCCTGCAAACCGGCAATCTGGCGAACCGCCTGCACCGGCAGCCCGCTATCGGAACCGATCGCCTGCTCGACGGTTGCATGGCCAAGAAGCTGCGCGCCCGGACCGTTCGCCCAGACAATCCCGGTCAGGTCCGGCGTCAGGATCACCAGTGCGTCGCCACGCCCAAAGGCTACGCGCACGGCGTCGCTCACCGCAATGTCGAGGAATGGATAAACGTTCTTGCTCATCGTCGCTTGCCGGTCCTGCTTGCGCCCGCACCAGGGATTGCCCGGATGCTTTACCTTTTATTAATACTGGCTCATCGGGACCCCGTCCACCATTGCCCGGCCAGAGGGCTGGCCAAACTGGTTGGGTGGTTAATTGACGAATGCTGCACTGCAACAAAGATATTGCATTGCACAAAAAACGTGCTATACAGGGTTCATGAATGAACACGGGGTCACACCGATCCCGCAAATCCAGGAGATGATCATGACCAAAGCCAAGGCCGCTGCCGCCAACACCGATTTCGCCCAGTTCGACGCCACCGCTGCTGCCGACCAGGTTCGCGCTTTCGCCGAAAAGGGCGTTGAGCAGACCCAGGAAGCCTATGCCAAGCTCAAGGCCGGCGCTGAAGACGCCCAGAAGATGGTCGAAGTTTCGATCGAGTCCGTCAAGGACGCCTCCAAGGATGTCTCGCTGAAGACCATTTCGGCGCTGCGCGCCAATGCCGAAGCCGGCTTTGCCCACATGGAAAAGCTGCTTGGCGTCAAGTCGGTTGCCGAATTCGTCGAGCTGCAGACCTCCTACATGCGCAAGCAGGCCGAGATGGCTGCCGAGCAGGTCAAGGCCATGCAGGAAGTCACCACAAAGGCTGTTGAAGAGGCTTCAAAGCCCGCCAAGGTGGCTTTCGAGAAGGCCGTCAAGGACTTCAAGATCGGCTGATCGATCAAGCTAGTGCCTGCGCGCTTCCTCTCCTCCTCCCGGGAAGCCACAGGCTGCATGACAAGTCCTCCTCCCGGATGGTCATGCACACAGAAAGGCCGGATCATTGATCCGGCCTTTTCCATTTTCCGGGCCGCTTGGGCACATATGGCTTGAAACCCGGTTCAAATATCCGTATGGACACCTCGCTTGGCATGGCGTCGACTTGGCGCGCAAAGCGGTATGCGGTTGTAGCTCAGTTGGTTAGAGCGTTGGATTGTGGCTCCAGAGGTCGGTGGTTCGAACCCACCCAACCGTACCATCCCCCACACATGATTGAGATCGTACCTAGCGGGCGATCAGCGCCTGCATCAAGGCGCTGTCCTTCACCGCAAGCCCGTCAATCACGTTGAAATGGTGCCGGTCCGGCTCTTCCACGCAGTCCGTCGCCACGCCGAGCCCGCGCCAGATATTGGCCAGAAGGCCATTGTGCCGAATGAACTCGGCGCGCTCACCGGCCCCCACCCAGCAGATCACGTCAACGCCCGCATGCGGCACCAGCAGGGCCGGGCTCTCGGCTTTCGCCTCTGCTTCGGTCAGTTTCAGATTGGCATTCATGGCCGTGCGCAGGAGCGGGCGCAGATCATTCACGCCGGAAAGCGACACCACGCGGCGGATGCGCTGGCGAACGGCTTGGGGAAGCGGCACATCGGTGCAGATCATCCGCGCTGCCAGATGCCCGCCTGCCGAATGGCCGGTCAGCACAATCGGCCCGTCCACCAGTGAGGCAGCCTTTTCAGTGGCGGCCACCATCTCCCCGGTGATGCCGGAAATCGTATTTTCGGGGCAGAGCGTATAGCTCGGCATGGCGACGGCCCAGCCATGGGCAAGCGGTCCCGCCGCCAGATGCGACCACATCTCCTTGCCGAATCGCAGCCAGTAACCGCCATGGATGAAGACAACGAGGCCCTGCGGCTTGCCCTCGGGCAGGAACAGGTCGAGCTTGTTGCACGGCCGCTCGCCATAGGCAATGTCGGCCTTCAGCCGGTCGCCTAACGCGTCGCGAAACCGCGCGGCCGCTTCCGTCCAGCGCGGCGGATAGTCGGACGCTCCCGGAATGTGGTTCACATTGGAATAGGCGTCGTCAAAATCGCTGATCGCGTAGAGCATCGTTTCCCCCAAGTCAGACGCCTAGAACAGGCTGCCCTGGCCTTCCGGCCCTTTTTTCACGTCCGGCTTTCGCGCCGGCTTCGCCTTCGGCTGATCTGATTCTGCCAGGATATCTCCGCCAATCGCACGCACGCCAAGCGGCCCGTCGGCAAACAGGATCGACAGCTCATCCCCTGCCGCCACGGACGACTTGGTCAACACAGGCGAGCCCGCTGCATCGCGCACGATCACAAATCCGCGCTCCAGCGTTCCCTTGACCGACAGCCCGTTGAGCAGGCGGCCAGTCGCTTCAAGGCGGCGGCCCTTCTCCCGCAGCAGCCGGTCAAACACCGCTGGCAGGACTTGCGCCGGGCGAGCCAAATCCTTGCGGGCGGCATCAAGCCGCCGG
>JBGSQC010000203.1:0-2483 GCA_041738295.1 Zhengella sp.
TGACCGGGCGCCTGCGCTCGCCGCCTCGCCCTTTCTCTTTCCGTCGCCCGGATCGGAAGCAGGCTGCCTGACCCGGCAGGTCTTTGCCCGCGACCTGAAGGGACTGGCGGCCCGCGCCGGCCTGAAGGCATCGGCCGTTTCGCCGCATGTGCTTCGCCATGCTTTTGCCAGCCACCTGCTGCAAAATGGCGCAGACCTGCGCTCCGTGCAGCAACTGCTGGGCCATGCCGACATTTCAACGACGCAGATCTACACCCATGTCCTGCAGGAACGCCTGATGGAGTTCGTTCAAGACCATCACCCGCTTGCCGATTAGCCCCGTGACCGGTATGTGAAGAGCGCAATGACCGGGGACCGAACGGCAGGAGCGCATGAAGTCCGCATTTGCGGCTGCGCACCGCCGGGAAAGAGCACATGTACAACTATCTCGAATTCGAAAAGCCCGTCGCAGACCTCGAAGGCAAGATCCTTGAGATGAAGGCGATGATGGAGAGCGGCGAATCGGTGGATGTCACCGAGGAAATCCGCCGCCTTGAGGGCCGCTCCCGGGATGCGCTTGCCGATGCCTACAAGGCGCTGACCCCGTGGCAGAAGGCCATGGTCGCCCGCCACCCGGACCGCCCCCATTGCAAGGACTATGTGGAAGCGCTCTTCACCGAGTTCACGCCGCTGGCCGGCGACCGCAATTTCGCCGAGGACCATGCCATCATCGGCGGTCTGGCGCGCTTTAACGGCATTCCCGTCTGCGTGCTCGGCCAGGAAAAGGGCAATGACACCCAGTCGCGCCTGAAGCACAATTTCGGCATGGTGCGCCCGGAAGGCTACCGCAAGGCCGTGCGCCTGATGGACATGGCCGAGCGTTTCGGCCTGCCGGTGATCACGCTTGTCGATACCGCCGGTGCCTATCCCGGCATCGGAGCCGAAGAGCGCGGCCAGGCGGAGGCCATTGCGCGCTCCACCGAGAAATGCCTCAGCCTCACTGTTCCGGTCATCTCGGTCATCATCGGCGAGGGTGGCTCGGGCGGCGCCATCGCCATCGCCACGGCAAACCGCGTGCTGATGCTCGAACATGCCATCTATTCGGTGATCTCGCCGGAAGGGGCTGCCTCCATCCTCTGGCATGATTCGACGCGCGCCAAGGATGCCGCCACCGGCATGAAGATCACCGCGCAGGACCTGCTGGGCCTGAAGATCATCGACGGCATCATTCCCGAGCCGACCGGCTGCGCGCACCGCCACGCCAGCGATGTCATCGCCGCGACCGGGGCCGAGATTTCCAGGGCGCTTGCCGAACTGGGGCCACAAGGCCTGAACCTGCGCACCCATCGGCGCGAAAAATTCCTCGCCATCGGCCGCAGCCTCTGAGGCTTCGGCCCCAAGTCGCGGCTGCTGCCACAAAATCGCCCATCCCGTGACGCAATGACGCTAGCGTGATCGGCACCTTGGGTGTCTTGCGGCAAGCGTTTATCAATGGTTAACGCTTTGGGTTCAAAAGTCCCGATGGGTCGCAATCCGTCGGGGACGGCTTTCAACTGGTTTGCATGGCGATGAAATCGAAATTTCTGACTGGTCTTTTCCTTCTTGGAGCGCTCGCGCTGGCAGGCTGCAATGACACGCTGGAAAGCGTTCATGCCAAGGCTGAAAAGCCGTTGCCTGAAAAGGTGCTGCGCGTCATGCAGGCCAAGGGCATGTCGAAATCCTCGCCCATCATGGTCCGCATCTTCAAGGAAGAGGGCAAGCTGGAAGTCTGGAAGAAGAAGGACACCGGTCGCTACGACCTCGTCACCGACTACGACATCTGCAAATGGTCGGGCAAGCTCGGCCCCAAATACATGGAAGGCGACCGCCAGGCGCCCGAGGGCTTCTACACCATCCGCCCGCACCAGATGAACCCGAAGTCGAGCTATTATCTCTCCTTCAACCTCGGCTTCCCCAATGCCTATGACCGCGCCCATGGCCGCTCCGGCCAGCACCTGATGGTGCATGGCGCCTGCTCGTCTGCCGGCTGCTATTCGATGAGCGACGCGCAGGTGGCGGAAATCTTCGCCTTTGCCCGCGACAGTTTTCGTGGCGGCCAGACCGAATTTCAGGTGCAGGCCTTCCCCTTCCGCATGACCGCGGCCAACATGGCCCGCTACAAAAACGATCCGAACATCGAGTTCTGGAAGATGCTGAAGGAAGGCTACGACCATTTCGAGCTGACCAAGGCCCCGCCGAAGGTTGATGTCTGCGGCAAGCGCTACGTGTTCAACCAGGAACCGGCCGAAGGCTCCAAGTTCAACGGCGCGACTGCCGCCTGCCCGCCAATGAGCCAGCCCGACAGCCTGAAGCTGGCCTATGGCAGCCTGAAGCAGAGCCATGAGGCGGCCTTCTCGGCAGCCATGTCGGAGCCTGCCTCCGGCAAGGCGCCCTTCCCGTCGATCCAGGGCCCCAAGGAAGCAGCCCTCGTCGCCGCCTGGAGCAAGCAGCGCTCGCGCGGCGTG
>JBGSQC010000204.1:0-5745 GCA_041738295.1 Zhengella sp.
GACCCGGCCTTCGCGCCGGGCACCGGCACGCCGGTGGCGGGTGGCCCGTCGTCGGCCAGGATGCTGTCGGCGCTGCGCCATCTCACCTCGCTCGACATGGTGGGGGCCGACATCGTGGAAGTGGCACCGGCCTATGACCATGCCGACATCACCGCCATCGCGGGGGCAACCATTGCCATGCACTATCTCGGCCTGCTTGCCGAGCGGCGCGGAGCCAAGTAAACAGCGGCGCACGCAACCCCCTTCAAGGCACAGGACAAATGGCAGCGAAGATCTTCATCGACGGCGAACACGGCACCACCGGATTGCAGATCCGCGAGCGGCTGGCCGGGCGCACCGATATTGTGCTCCTGTCGATCCCGATGGAGGAGCGGCGTAACGAAGGCCTGCGCGAGCAGATGCTGAAGGATGCCGACATCGCCATTCTCTGCCTGCCCGATGACGCGGCCATCCAGGCCGTGGCACTGGCCGCCGGTTCCGGCACGCGCTTCATCGACGCGTCCACCGGCCACCGCACCAATCCGGACTGGGTGTTCGGTTTTGCCGAGATGAAGCCGGGACAGGGCGAGCGGATCGCGAAGGCCCGGTTCGTCTCCAATCCGGGCTGCTACTCAACGGGGGCGATCTCCATCATCGCGCCGCTGACGGCGGCCGGCATTCTGCCTGCCGATTACCCCGTCACCATCAATGCGGTGTCGGGCTATTCGGGTGGAGGCAAGGCAATGATCGCGCAGATGGAAGAACCTGCCCGCGAGGATGCCATCCACGCCAACCATTTCGCCTATGCGCTGACGCTCGGCCACAAGCATGTGCCGGAAATCATGATGCATGGCGGCCTGACGCGGCGCCCGGTGTTCACGCCAGCGGTCGGCCGTTTTGCGCAGGGCATGCTGGTCAACATCCCGCTGTTCACCGACCTGATGACAGGCAACCCGTCGATGGCGGCCATCCACGAGGCGCTCGCTGCCCATTACGGGGCCCAAGATGTGGTGGAAGTGGTGGCACCGGCCATGGGCGTGACCATGCCGCGCATTGATGCCGAGGAACTGACAGGCACCGACCGGCTGAAAATATATGTGCTGGGAGCCGAGGGCAAGGGTCAGGTGAACCTGATCGCCTCGCTGGACAATCTCGGTAAGGGTGCCTCCGGCGCGGCGGTACAGAACCTCAATCTGATGATCGGGGCCTGAGCCGGATCAGGCGCGGCGCCTCAGCCGCGCTCGACCACCTGTGTCGGCAGCGGATAAGGCCCCTTGGTGGCGCGCCAATGGGCGGCAGCAAAGCCCAGCACGATCAGCGCCAAGCCCTGATGTGCAAGCGCGGTGTGCAGGTGCACCTGCGACAGCAACGTGAGGATGCCAAGCGCCACCTGCCCCAGTACCAGCAGGAACAGGATGATGGCGCGGGTGGAATGCGGTGTTCCCGCATCGCGCTTCAGCGTGGCCAGCATGTGCCAGAGTGCGGCCAGCAGCACGGCGTAGGCCACCATGCGGTGGACGAACTGCACGGTCTTGGGATTTTCAAACAGGTTGATCCACCAGGGCTGCTGCACGAAGAGATCGCCTGGAACCATCGCGCCATCCATCAGCGGCCAGCTGTTGTAGGCCATGCCCGCATCAAGGCCTGCGACCAGCGCGCCGAGATAGATCTGGAACAGGACCAGCAGCACCATCCACCCGGCACCGGCGCGCGTTGCCTTGGTCGATGGCG
Source organism: Zhengella sp. (assembly GCA_041738295.1). Classification (GTDB taxonomy): domain Bacteria; phylum Pseudomonadota; class Alphaproteobacteria; order Rhizobiales; family Rhizobiaceae; genus Zhengella. Next base: position 1,711 of record JBGSQC010000204.1, read on the forward strand.
GCGCGGAATGCGGTGCAAGACCGCGCGCGACCAGCATGGTGGCGGCAAAGATCAGGCAGGCCATCACCAGATGGACCGCCAAGCGATACTGCGAGACATCGACGCGCACTGACAGGCCGGAATAAACCATCCACCAGCCGATGAAGCCCTGGAACCCGCCAAGCGCGAGGATCGCAAGAAGCTTCGGCTTGACCGCGCTTTCCAGCCGCCCGGTCAGCCAGAAGAAGGCGAGCGGCAGGGCAAAGACCAGTCCGACCGAGCGGGCGAGCAGGCGGTGGCCCCATTCCCACCAGAAGATGGTCTTGAACTCTTCGACGCTCATGCCCTTGTTGATCTGCTGGTACTCGGGGATCTGGCGGTATTTTTCCAGCTCCTCTTCCCACTCGGCATCCGAGAGCGGCGGGATGACGCCATGGATCGGCTTCCATTCGGTGATCGACAGGCCGGAATCGGTGAGCCGCGTGGCGCCTCCGACCAGTACGAGCGCAAACAGCGTCAGCAGCACGACATAGAGCCAGCCGCGCACTTGCCTGCGGTTGCGCAGTTCCCGATCACGGGCGGCATAGGGGGCAGCGAGGTCTGCGCTTGCTGCCATCATCGTTTCAGACATGTCATCCCCGCCGTTTGATCGTATTGGCTGCATGGTGTGCGCGATAACTGACGCACAGGGCCAAGCTGATCAAGGGCAAGATGGACGCAGGGCGCATTATTTTGTCCCGCCGCGCTTTGCAGGAGGGAACGGGAACGCTAGATAGCGGGCAAAAGGAACCTCCCGCCATGCCCGTGCGCCTCAAAAAACTGATCGGCACTGTCCTGTTGGTGGCGCTCGTCATCATCTATGCGCTCGTTGCGACGACGATTGCCGTGGCGCGGCTGGGCGAGAGCAGCGCCTGGGTGCACCTGGCCTATTTCTTTTTCACCGGCATGCTGTGGGTGGTGCCGGCCATGGGCATCATCAGCTGGATGAACCGGCCGCCGAAGCCGAAGAGCTGACTTTCAGACCGTCACGACGGTCTTGCCGCCATTGGCAATCGGCGTGGTGATGCCGGTGAGCATGGTGCGCACATGGTGCACCGACTGGTAGCGGCCATTGACCGAAATGCGCGGCAAGGCATGCATGTGGGTGCTGTGCCCGGGGCTGAGCAGGCCGTGTCGCGTGGTGGCGGCTGTGACAAAGCCTGCCTCCTCGGCGAGCAGGGCCTCGCGCTCGCCAACGGCAGCCACAAAGCCATAAGGAAATGCCATGTGGCGCGGACGCCGGCCGAGTTCTAGCTCGATCAGGTCTGCCGCCGTGCTGATTTCCGAGCGCGCATCGTCTTCGGACAGGCGCTTCAGATTGTAGTGGTGCACCGTGTGCGCGCCGATGGTCACAAGGTCATGGGTGCTGATGGCGCGCAACTCGTCCCAACTCATCAGCAGGTCACTGCCCGGACTGTCGGGGTCGTAACCGGCATTGGCCGCCAGTTCGCGCAGCAGCGCATCCTGCGCCTGCTCGGCCACATCCTCGGTCAGGTATTTTTCGATGGTCGCATAGGCGTTGCGCTTGGCCTGGACGGTCGAGCTGTCAATGAGGACAGCCCCCTGCGATGTCGGCAAGTAGAAGCCCTCGCGCCGGGCGATGATTTCTTCCAGCACATTCCACCACAGTGTCACGCGACGGTCGATCTGCGCCGGGGCGGCATAGATGGTGATGGGAACGCCATGGCGTTCCAGGATCGGCAGGGCCTCGGTCAGGTTGTCGCGGTAGGCGTCATCTGCCGTCACGGTCAGCACGCAATCATCGTGCGCCTGCACTTCACCTGCCTGAACGCGCCTTGCCATCTCGTCCATGGAGACGAATCGGTAGCCGTCGCGCTTCAGCCCGGAGAGCAGGGCGTCAAGGAAACCCGGGGTGATGGCGAGGTGGCGATTGTAGCCGAGCGGCGAAGAGGGAGAGGCTGTGACGCGATGCAACATCAGGATGCCGCCGGCACAGGGGTGCATTGCGCGGTAAAGGCGCGACAAGCCCGTCCATCTGACGCCGTTGAGGATCACCTTGCGGATCACCTCGCCCCTGTCGAACATTCCTTCACCTTTTCACGCTACTGCTGGAAGCCGGAACTTCTAGCGCGCCAAAGTCGGACCCTAGCAGCCAAGGATTGAAGGATGGTTGACGCCGCAGCAGAAATGGAACGAAAGGAAGCGACGGCGAACATGTCGCATCCGGAGGTTTCTGCGCTGCGCGCCACCGTGCTGTCGGGTGTTCCGGCGCTTTCAGCCTACCGCGCCTTTGCCAGCGATGCTGTGCTTGCGCCTGCCCAGCACCCGGACTGGGTCGAGGGCTGGGCGAAGACCGTCAATCCCGATGTGATCGTGGTGATGGTGATGTCCGGCGGGTTCCCCGTGCTTGCCCTGCCGCTGGAAATTGTCCGCGAAGCCGGACTGCGGGTGGCGCGCCCCTGCGGCGGACGCCATGCCAATGGCACTTTTCCGGCCATCAAGCCCGGCACCACCCTGCCCTTTGATCCGCAAGATCTTGCCGATGCAATTGCGGCGGCTTTGAAAGCATCAGGCCTCGGCCTGCATCTTTTGAAGCTGGAGCGGCTGCAGCCGGAGATCGACGGGATTGCCAATCCGCTGATCCTGTCTTCGTCGACTATAAGCCCGAACGTGGCGCTGGCCTGCGATCTCGCCGGTGGCTTCGAGGCGGTGATGGAGCGCCATTCCGGCAAGCGCAAGCGCAAGAAGCACCGCAACCATGCGCGCAAGTTCGAGGAAACCGGGAGCATCGAGACCGGGCTGGCGCAGTCCGGCGACGAGGCCCGCGCGCTTCTGGATGCCTTCTTTGCCATGAAATCGGTGCGCTTCCGGGAGCTCGGCATCAGCGATGTCTTTGCCGAACCGGAGATCCAGGCGTTCTTCCGCGATCTGTTTGCCCAAGCGCTTTCGGACGGAAAACCGGATTTTGTCGTTCACTATCTCAAGGTTGGCGGCGTTGTCCGCGCGGTCACCGGGTCCAGCCTTATCGGCAACCGCATGATCTGCGAGTTCTCGGGCTTCGTGCCCGACGAGACCGAGAACACCAGCCCCGGCGATTATCTGTTTTACGAAAACATCCAGTGGGCCTGCCAGAACGGCTATGCCATCCACGACTTTTCCGTCGGCGACGAGCTTTACAAGCGCCTGTGGTGCGACATCGAGTTTGTGCAGTCGGATACGGTGATCGCGCTTTCCCTGCCGGGCAGGCTCGCAGCCGGTGCGTGGACCTTGCTCGCCACTGCCAAGCGGCGCATCAAGGCATCGCCTGCGCTGTGGAGCCTCGTGAAGCGCCTTCGGCAGATGCGGTCCAAGGGCTGATCCGGCCTTGAAATTGCAGGCAAGCAAAAGGGGCCGCGAAGGCCCCTTTCCTTTTGTCTGTCGAAGCGCCCTGATCAGGCAGCCGTGCGGCCCTTGGTTCCCGGCATCCGCAGCGTGCCGGGATTGGCGATCATCAGCGTGTCATGGCCGCTGTCCACCAGACCGGCAGCCGTGGCGATGACACCGGCATCTTCCGGATTGAAGGCCGACAGAACGACTTCCGACGTTGCGTTCTCGACACGCTTGATGCCGCGCGCATCGGTCGGTCCGCATTCGATGACGATCATGTCATAGACATTGGACAGCGCGTCCAGGATGATCGGCAGGCGCTCGATGGCCGCCATGGCGCGCGCACTGTCGCCATTGCCGGTCGGCATCACGTGGCCTTGCGAATAGAGATCGCCATGGATGACCTCGGCAAAGGTGGCTTCGCCTGCCAGCAGGTCGGTGATGCCAGGCTTCTGGCTGGTTTCGAGCATGGGAAACGCGGCGGCAGACGACGACGTCAGGTCGAGCAGGATGACGCGCAGGCCCGAATCCGACAGCGTGCGTGCCACCATGACCGAAGCCGCTGCCGCCTCGTCGCCTTCCGGCGACACGAAGATGGCCCGCGATGCACCGGCATCAATCAGGCGTGCGGCCAGCGCATCGGTTCCAAGGCCCGGATGGGCCGGCTGACGCCGTACGGGCGCGGCCTGT